>NZ_CAJYIU010000267.1 GCF_913775355.1 uncultured Aureimonas sp. | reverse complement strand
AGCGCCTCCTCGCGTCCGTGCGTGACCCAGACCTCCTGGGGGGCGATCTCGGCGATGGTCTCGACGAGTTCGTCCCAGTCGCAGTGGTCCGACAGGATCAGCGGCAGTTCGACGCCGCGCTGGCGCGCCCGGCCTCGCACGCGCATCCAGCCGGAGGCAAAGCACGAGACCGGATCGGGAAAGCGCCGCGCCCACTTGTCGGCAAACGCCGAGGGTGGGCCGACGATGATCGCCCCCGCGAACTCGGCCTTCGCCGCGCCCTCGGCATCTCTACCGCGTGCGATCGTCGCAGGCCGCAACTCGCCGAGGTCGATCCCCTCCTCCTGGTAGAAGTCGCAGAGCCGCTTCAGCGCGCCGTGAATGTAGATCGGCTCGTCGTAGCCCTCTTCGCGCAGCATACGGATGACGCGCTGCGCCTTGCCCAGCGCGTAGGCGCCGACGAGGTGGGCGCGCTCGGGAAACTGCCGCGTCGAGGCGATCAGCTTGCGCATCTCGCCCCGCGATTCCGGATGGCGGAAGACCGGCAGCGCGAAGGTCGCCTCGGTGATGAAGACGTCGCACGGCACCGGCTCGAAGGGTTCGGCGGTCGGGTCCTCGCGACGCTTGTAGTCGCCGGACGCGACGATCCGCATCCCGCCCCACTCGACGAGGATCTGCGCCGAGCCGAGCACGTGTCCCGCTGGATGGAAGGAAACCGTCACGCCGTTGATCTCGATCGGCCGGCCCCAGTCGGCGACTTGCCGCGTCGTGCAGAACTCCTCGCCGTAGCGCAGCGCCATGATCGCCAGGGTCCGGCGCGTCGCCAGAACCTTTTCGTTGCCGGGGCGCGCGTGGTCGGCATGCCCGTGGGTGACGAGCGCCCGTTCGACCGGCTTCACCGGGTCGATGTAGAAATCGCCGGGCGGGCAGTACAGGCCCTTGGGGGTCGGTCGGAGGAGGTCTTCGAAGCGCGCCATCGCCCTGGGAGATAGGGCCGGCCGGCACCAGCGAAAGCCCTTGCGCCGCAGGGGCCCGCCGCCGCATATGCCGACGATCCCTCTCGGAACCCACAGCCCTTGCGCCCCAGCCTTCACCGATCCGGCGACGACCTCGCCGACCGCCGCGCCGAATATGCCGAAGCCTACGCCAAGGCGGGGGACACGACGGCCGCCGCCGACCTCATGGCACAGGCCGTGGAGCGCGCGCCGCACTGGCTGCTCGGGCGCGTCCGCTGGGGCGAGTTCCTGGCGGAGGCGGGCGAGAGCGAGGCGGCAAGCGCGGTCTTCCGCCAGGCCCTCGCGCAGGACGAGGCCGACCCCTACGGCATCAGCCTGAAGCTCGCGCGCCTCGGGGCCGAACCCGTGCCCGACGCGCCCTCCCCGTCCTTCGTCGCCGGTCTCTTCGATCAGTATGCGGACGGGTTCGAGGACGCGCTGGTCCGCCGGCTGGAATACCGGGTGCCCGACCTCCTTGCCGACCTGATCGCCCGACACGCGCCCGGTGCCCGCTTTGCCGCAGCGCTCGACCTTGGCTGCGGCACCGGGCTGATGGGCGAGCGGCTGAAACCCCTCTGCGATCGGCTCGACGGCATCGACCTGTCCGCCGGAATGCTGGAGAAGGCGCGTCGCAAGCGGCTTTACGACACGCTTCTGGAGGGCGACATCCTCGCCGCGCCGCGCTTTGCGTTGAGCGGCTACGACCTCGTCACCGCGGCCGACGTCCTCACCTATCTCGGCGACCTCCGGCCGGTCTTCGTCCACACGGCGAGCCTTCAGGACGCAGGCGGGTGGCTCGCCTTCTCGACCGAGCGCGCCGAGGACGATGCGGGCTTCGTCCTGCGACCGTCGCTGCGCTACGCGCATTCGGTCGACTATCTCGAGGCCGCGCTGCAGGATGCCGGCTACGCCGTCGTGAACCGGAGCGCCGAGACGCTCCGGCGCGACCGGGGCGAGGCGATCGCGGGGACCCTCATCGTCGCCCGCAGGCGCTGACATGGCACCCATGCGCAGTCAGCGCTGGTCGGCGCGCGGCGCCCGGCTACTCTCGAAACTTCGACGCGAGCGGGGCCGGTCCATGAGCGCCACAGAGATCTCCGACGATCGCATCGAGCGCGAGACCACGCGCCGCGCCCATCGCTTCGGCTCCTGGGCCTCGACGGCCACGCGCCACAGCCCGTGGGAGGACGCGCTCGGCGTCATTGCGGGCGTGACGCTGACGGCCGCCGGCATCGCGATTCTCGGCTCGCTCGGCTTTCTCACCGGCGGCATGGCGGGCCTCGCCTTCGTGGTCCACTACCTCACGGGCTGGAACTTCGGCCTCGTCTTCTTCATCGCCAACCTGCCCTTCTATGCGCTGGCGATCGGCCGGATGGGGCGCGCCTTCACCATCAAGACAGCGTTCGCCGTGGCGCTCCTGTCGCTGATGACGGCGTTCAGCCCGGATGTCCTGCGTTTTGCCTATGTGGACCCGCTGCTCGGCGCTTGCCTCGGCGGGCTGATGCTCGGCTTCGGCCTCTTGGCCCTCTTCCGCCACCGCTCCTCGGCGGGCGGCATCGGCATTCTGGCCGTCTACCTACAGGATCGGTTCGGCTGGCGCGCGGGGCTGACGCAGCTCTGCGTCGACCTCGTGGTGCTGGTCACGGCCTTTGCGGCCGTCTCGCCGGCCGCTGTCGCCTATTCCGTCCTCGGCGCGCTGGTGCTCAACCTCTTCCTCGCGATCAACCACCGCACGGACCGCTATCTCGCGGTCTGACGCCTTGGCGAACCGGCCGCGCGGCCTTACCTCCTTCGGGTGACAGCACCGCTATCCACCCCGCCCTGCGACCTTCCCGGCTTCGATCTCCCGGAGCCGTTCCTGCGTTGGTTCGCGCAAAAGGGCTGGTCGCCGCGCCCCCATCAGCTCGACCTCCTCCAGCGCGCCGAAAACGGCGCCTCGGTTCTCCTGATCGCGCCGACGGGAGCCGGCAAGACGCTGGCCGGCTTCCTGCCGTCGCTGGTCGATCTCGCACGGCGGCGCAAGCGCCGGCCGGGCACGCGCCCGCCCGGCATCCACACGCTCTCCATCTCGCCGCTGAAGGCGCTCGCGACCGACATCCGTCGCAACCTCGAAAAGCCGGTCGACGAGATCGGCCTCTCGATCTCGCTCGAAGCGCGCACCGGCGACACCTCGCAGGCCAAGCGCCAGCGCCAGAAGCTGAAGCCGCCCGACATCATGCTGACGACGCCCGAGCAGCTGGCGCTGCTGATCTCGGCGCCGGACGCGGACAGCTTCTTCTCTGACCTTCGCTACGTAATCTTCGACGAATTGCACTCGCTCGTCGCCTCCAAGCGTGGCCATCTCCTGGCGCTCGGCCTCGCGCGTCTCAGGCGCCTCCGCCCCGCAATCCAGACGATCGGCCTGTCCGCGACCGTGACCGACCCGGACGAGCTGCGCGAATGGCTGGTGGCGCAGGGGCCGGAGCCCGCGCCGATGGCCGACCTCATCGTGGTCGACGGCGGCGCAAAGCCCGAGATCACCATCCTGAAATCTCGCGAGCGCGTGCCCTGGCAGGGCCATATGGCGCGCTACGCGATGCCCGAGATCTACGAGGCGATCAAGGCGCACCGGACGACGCTCCTCTTCGTCAATACGCGCTCGCAGGCCGAGCTTCTGTTCCAGGAACTCTGGCGCATCAACGAGGAGACGCTGCCGATCGCGCTCCACCACGGCTCGCTCGACGTGGCGCAGCGCCGCCGCGTAGAGGCGGCGATGGCGGCCAACGAGCTGCGCGCTGTGGTGGCGACCTCCACCCTCGACCTCGGCATCGACTGGGGCGACGTCGATCTCGTGGTCCATGTCGGCGCGCCGAAGGGCGCTTCGCGCCTAGCCCAGCGCATCGGGCGCGCCAACCACCGGATGGACGAGCCGTCGCGCGCGATCCTCGTGCCGGCCAACCGGTTCGAGGTGATGGAGTGCCAGGCGGCGCTCGACGCCAACTATCTCGGAAGCCAGGACTCGCCGCCGATGCGCGAGGGCTGCCTCGACGTCCTCGCCCAGCACGTCCTCGGCATGGCCTGCGCCGCGCCCTTCCGCTCCGACGACCTCTATGCCGAGATCGTCACCGCCTCGCCCTATCGCGACCTCGACCGCGAGACGTTCGATCGCGTCGTCGATTTCGTCGCGACCGGCGGCTATTCGCTCCGCGTCTACGACCGCTACGCCAAGATCCGCCTGACCGAGGACGGCACGTGGCGCGTGACGCACCCGTCCGTCGTGCAGGGCTACCGGATGAACGCCGGCACGATCATCGAGTCGGAAGCGCTCCTCGTGCGCCTCATCCGCGCCAAGACCAAGAGCGGCATGGCGCGCGGCGGCCCGGTGCTCGGCAAGATCGAGGAGAACTTCCTCGAGACCTTAGCGATCGGCGACACGTTTCTTTTTTCGGGTCAGGTGCTGAAGTTCGAGGGCATCCACGAAATGGAATGCCTCGTCACCAAGACGCGGGACGACGAGGCGAAGGTGCCCTATTACGGCGGCCAGAAGTTTCCGCTGACGACCTTCCTCGCTGCCAAGGTGCGCGAGATGCTGGCCGACCCGACGCAATGGGGCGCCCTGCCCTCCCAGGTCGGCGAGTGGCTGGCGATCCAGAAGCGAAAGTCCGCGATCCCCGGCCCGAACGACCTTCTGATCGAGACCTTTCCGAACGGCAACCGCTTCTTCATGGTGGCTTATCCGTTCGAGGGCCGCCTCGCGCACCAGACGCTCGGGATGCTCCTGACCCGCCGACTGGAGCGCGCACGCGCCAAGCCCTTGGGGTTCGTCGCCACCGACTACGCCCTCTCGATCTGGGGCCGCGCCGACATGGGCGATATGATCGGGTCGGGCAAGCTGTCGCTGGAGGATCTCTTCGACGAGGACATGCTCGGCGACGACCTCGAGGCCTGGATGGCCGACAGCTGGCTCCTGAAGCGGACCTTCCGCCAGTGCGCCGTGATCGCGGGCCTCGTGATGAAGCGCCAGCCGGGGCGCGAGAAGACCGGACGTCAGATGACGGTCTCGTCGGACCTCGTCTACGACGTCCTGCGCGCGCACGAGCCCGACCACATCCTCCTGCGCGCCACCTGGGCGGACGCGGCGACCGGCCTTCTCGACGTCAAGCGCGTCTCCGACCTCCTTGCGCGGATCAAGCGCCATATCCTGCACAAGAACCTCGAGGAGATCTCGCCGCTCGCCGTCCCCATCATGCTGGAGGCCGGGCGCGAGCGGATCGAGGGCGAGGCCCGCGACGACCTCCTCGCCGAGGCGATGGAGGAGGAGCTGATCATCAAGGCGCTCGGCGAAGTGAAGGATTTTCGGTCGAACTATCTGCGATAGATGGTTCGGACGCGAGTGGTTTGCGGACTGTCCACTCAAGCGACAAGAATGCTAAAAGAGGACCAAGGCGGCAGCAAACGCGCCGCCCTGAAAAAACAGATACCCGCATCATTCGCGAGCTTGGTCTTTGTTAGGAATTCTTATTTTTTACGTCGTCCCTGCCACACTGCTCCTAGTGACCCGCTCAAACCGCTCTCTGGCAATAACCGGGACAATTATTTTAGCTATATTGCTGTATCTGATTTTCGATCTTCTGAGGTTTGTTGAAGGCGGACCCGCCGCCGCGATCATGCTGGTAATTTTATTCACCTTCGGGTCAGGTCTCGCATTCGGCGCTCTCGCAAAGATATACCTTCTCAATTTCGGAACGCACAAATCCAGAATTTTTCGCCGATCAATTGCAAGCGCTTTAGTCGTTAGCCCTGTATTATACGCATTTATTTGGATAGAATATCGTTAGAATTTTCTCTTTGCCCGTCTTTTGTAGAATAGCAAAGGCGTAACCTCGATGCTTCCGAAGGGTCGTCTGTCGAGGTTTGGTCAAAATGATGCCTCTGGGGCTCTGAGCGACGCCTCGTTGGGACTCGCTCCTTAGACATAGGAGACGGCGACCGCGACGAGACCACTGATCATCACGGCAATAGCCATCGAAATGTGAATAGGTGATCGTTGCGAAAGGATGATTACCGCGCAGATCGATAGAACGCCGGAGGCTGTGAGCCATAAGCCGGTGAGGAAGAGAGGTGCTTGCCAACCCTCACCGGGCCAGATCCAGTAGATATGCCAGAACGATAGAATAAATAAACTAGATATTGCTAAGGCAATTGCGCCGAGCAGGAGGCACAATCCCAGCAGGACCATACCAACCGCCTTTGATAGGGACTCTTCGTCTGCGTTCGTCATGCCCGATCAGCCGCAGGGAGTGTCTGCTCTGAAGCATAATCTTCAGAAGCTTATTTGGCCATATTGAGTGAAAGCGGCCGGCGCATCCTCGGAGGACGCACCGGCTCAGCTTGCTCAATGCCCCGCCGGCAGTTCCAGCGCGTCGGCGCGGTTCTGGATCGTCAGCTTGTCGACGATGGTCTGCGAGGCGGCGTTGAGGCCGACGACCTCAACGGCAACGCCGGCCTTGCGGAACTTGAGGACTGCCTTGTCCAGCGCCCCGACGCCCGTCAGGTCCCAGATATGGGCGCGGCTGACGTCGATCGTGACGTGCGACAACGGCTCGCGGAAGTCGAAGCTCTCGAGGAAGCGGCCGGCCGAGGCGAAGAAGACCTGGCCCTCGACGACGTAGGTCCGCGCGCTGCCGTCCGCCGAGACGGTGCTCGACACCGCGAAGATCTGGGCGATCTTGGAGGCGAAGAAGAGGCCGGACAGGAGCACACCCGCGAACACGCCGAGCGCGAGGTTGTGGCTCCAGACCACGATCACGACGACGGTCAGCATGACGACGGACGAGCGGCGCGGGTGCGTGACGAGGCTCTTCAGCGAGCCCCAGTCGAACGTGCCGATCGAGACCATGATCATGATGGCGACGAGCGCCGGCATCGGGATCACGGCGACCCAGTCCCCGAGTACGACGATCAGGAACAGGAGCGCGACGCCGGCAAAGAGGCAGGACAGGCGCCCGCGCCCGCCCGAGCGGATGTTGATGCCGGACTGGCCGATCATCGCGCAGCCCGCCATGCCGCCGAAGAAACCGGTGACGAAGTTGGCGATGCCCTGCCCGAAGCATTCGCGGTTCTTGTCCGAGCCGGTATCGGTGAGATCGTCGACGACCTGCGCGGTCATCAAGGATTCGAGGAGCCCGACCAGCGCAATCGCCACCGAATACGGCAGGATGATCCTCAACGTCTCGAGGTTGAAGGGTACGTCGGGCAGGAAGAAGCTCGGGAAGCTCGACGGCAGCTGGCCCATGTCGCCGACCGTGCGCACGTCGATGCCGAAGGCGAGGACGACGGCCGTGATCGCGACGATGGCGACCAGCGGCGACGGGATCGCCTTCGTCACACGGGGGAAGAGGTAGATGATGGCGAGCGCGGCGGCGACCAGGACGTAGGTCATGTTCGGCACCCCGATCAGCTCGGGCATCTGCGCCAGAAAGATCAGGATTGCCAACGCGTTGACGAAGCCGGTCATCACCGAGCGCGAGACGAAGCGCATGAGGTCGCCGAGCCGGAGGAAACCGGCCGCCATCTGCACGAGGCCGGCCAGCACCGTCGCGGCGAAGAGGTATTGCAGCCCGTGGTCGCGCACCAGCGTGACCATGAGGACGGCGGTCGCGGCGGTAGCCGCCGAAATCATGCCGGGCCGGCCGCCGAAGATGGCGGTCAGGACGGCGATGGAGAACGAGGCGTAGAGCCCCACCTGCGGGTCGACGCCCGCGATGATGGAAAAGGCGATCGCCTCGGGGATCAGCGCAAGCGCGACCACGAGGCCGGACAAGAGATCGCCACGGACATTGCCGAGCCATTCGGCCCGGAGGTTATCGGTCGAAAACATGAGTGGAAACAACGAGGATCTCGGCGACGTCGGAAGCCCTGAAGGCTCGATCGCAAGGAGTCTGGACGTCGCTGGATTGGCCGAGGGATAGGCGCCCGGCATAGCCACCCGGCGCGCCGGGTCCATTGTGCGGCTTCTTAATGTCTTGCACGGGCGCGGGAATCAAGTGCCGATCGTCGCACCGCCTTGCCTTCGCCGCCATTTATCGATTCCAAGAACGCTTCAGGAACATGGACGCCCCGGACGCAGAACGCATGAACATGATCCACCGCCGGATGCGGCAGGGCGAAGCGCCGGGATTCGAAACGGTGCTGAACGGCGGCGACGTCGTGTGCGACCCCTCCGGCGTCCTCTTCGCGCCGGCCGAGCGGCTGATGGTCGTCTCCGACCTGCACCTTGAGAAGGGCGCGGCCTTCGCCCGGCGCGGCATGTTCCTGCCGCCCTACGACACTGAGGCGACGCTCCTGCTGCTGGAGGCGGCGCTCGATCGCTACCAGCCGCAGGTGGTCGTGGCGCTCGGCGACAGCTTCCACGACCGGCACGGCGCGGGCCTGATGCCGGACGCGCCGCGAGCCCGCCTTCGGGCGGCGATGGCCGGCCGAGACTGGATCTGGATCGAGGGCAACCACGACCCCGAACCGCCGGTCGGGCTCGGCGGGGTCTGCGCCGAGGAGGTCTCGATCGGCCCCTGGCACTTCCGCCATGAGCCGACGCCGGGAACGCGCGCCGGCGAGGTCGCCGGCCATCTTCACCCGTCGGCGCGCGTCAGCGGCAACGGGCGCAGCGTGCGGGGACCCTGCTTCGCCAGCGACGGCGCGCGCATGGTGATGCCGTCGTTCGGCGTGACGACCGGCGGGTTGAACGTCCTCAGCGCGCCCTTCGCCGGCCTGTTCCGCCCCGAGACGGCGCGCGCCTACGTCATCGGCGCCGCGCGGATCTATCCGATCCCCTTCGCCTCGCTTAGCCGCGGCTGAGCGTTAGTAGGCCAGCGGCTGCGCCGAGGCGTAGGCGGTGATCGCCAAGGCGACGACCGCACCAACGGTGAGCACGATGCGCAGCGGCGCGAACCAGGGCGTCGCGATGCGTCCGGCGCGGATCGCCGCGACGTCCCAGACGCCCTGCACGGCGAAAGCGACGGCCAGCCCGACGAACGACCACGGCGAGGGAAGCAGCGTGCAGACCCAGGCGAAGATCGCCGGCACGACGGACTGCGCGAGCGTCGTCGGGCTCTGGCGGCCCGGCTCGTTCAGCGCCGCGCCCCAGCGGATGCCGCCGAGGAAGGACAGGATCACCGCCCCGTAGGACAGGACCACGAAGGGCAGATCGGGAAGCGGGATGATCTCGGACCCCGTCACGATCATCCAGGCGCCCACGAAGAAGGGCACCAGGCCGCCGAGGCCGAGAATCCAGGCCGCGCGGACCATCTGCTCGGCCCGGCTGCGCGGCAGGGCGGAGGAAGCGTCGTCGTGCATTTTTCGATCAGTCCCGTTTGAAGACAAGCCGGCCGAACCAGCCGGTGAACACCGCCACCCCGACGGCGAGCAGCCCGTAGAAGAACCCGTTCGTCGCGGCGAAGCGGGATATCTGGCTCTCGATGCCCGTCTTGACCACCCAGAGATCCTCCGATCTCTCTCGCACGAAGACCCCTTCGCGAAACAGGATCGCGCGCGCGACGTGGCGGCCGACCGGCAGATCGGCGGGCAGTTGGAGATTGGCGCGAAACAGGGTCGCGCTGACGAACTCGATCCCGCCCGAGGTCTGGCCGTAGAGGGCCGACTGCTCGCCCAGCCGCTTCACCGCGTCGGAAAATTCCGCCTTGCGCTCGGGGCGCACGCTGCGGAGGCTCGGCGCATCGAACTCGAGGTTCTCGACGCCGATATCGAGCTGGCGCAGCGTCACCGCCGGGGCGATGTCGCGCAGCGGCCGCGTCGAGACCAGCGAGTAGGAACTCGGCACGCCGTTGAAGCGCTCGGCCGCGCGGTTGATCCAGAGGCCGAGCGTTCGCTCCTTTTCGCGCACCACGATGTCGCGGCGCGGACCTTCCAGGATCACCACGATGTCGTAGCGTCCCTGCCGCACGAGGCGCTGGTCGGCATTGTCGAGCGCGCCGAAGACGACGAGGCGGGAGCCGCCGAAATTGGTGCCGACGGAGATCGTCTCGGTGGAAAGGCCGATCTCGAACGTCTCGGCCAAGGGCGCCGGGCTGTCCTGCCCGAGCGCTGCGGCCGGCAGGAGCAGGAGGAGCGCTGCGGCGAGGAGGCTCCGCCGCGCCCTCACCCGCTCTCTCCGCTCGGCAGCGTGATGGAGTAGGGCTCGGAGGGCGGCACGACGAGCTCGACCAGAAGGCGGCCGGCGACCGCAAGGACGAGGAGCGCAAGAAGCGCCCGCAGCTGCTCGCCGCGCAGCTTGCGCCCCGCCTCCGCCCCGAACTGCGCGCCGACGACGCCGCCGAGCATCAGGAGGAAGGCGAGCACGACGTCCACCGTCTCGTTGGTGGTGGCCTGCAGGACCGTGGTGGCGGCCGCCGTCACCATGATCTGGACGAGCGAGGTGCCTATCACGACGCTCGTCGGCACGCGCAGGAGATAGATCATCGCCGGCACCATGATGAAGCCGCCGCCGACGCCCATCACCGACCCGAGAAGGCCGATGATGAAGCCGAGTCCAAGCACCGGCACCAGCGAGACATAGAGCTTGGATCGCTTGAAGCGGGTCTTGAACGGCAGGCGGTGGACCCAGCTGTGATGGCCGGAGCGCCGCAGCACCTCGCCCGATCCGCCGCTGCGCACCCGGCGCATGGCACGCAGGCTCTCGTTCATCATCAGGATGCCGACCGTGCCGAGCATCACGACGTAGAGCATGGAGACCGCGAGATCGAGCTGGCCGATCCGGCGCAGGAGCGTGTAGACGCCGACGCCCACCACCGATCCGACGACGCCCCCCCCGATCAGCATGGCGGCAAGCTTCAGATCGACCGTCCCGCGCTTGTAATGGGCGAGCGCGCCGGAGAACGATGCCGCGATCACCTGATTGGCGCCGGTGGCGACGGCGACGGCGGGGGGAATGTTGTAGAAGATGAGGAGCGGCGTGATCAGGAAGCCGCCGCCCACCCCGAACATGCCCGACAGGAAGCCGACGGCCGCGCCCATCCCGACGATGACGAAGACGTTGACGGTGATCTCGGCGATCGGGAGATAGAATGTCACGCGCGCGGTTCCGCCAAGCCGATCCACCGGAACGGAAAAGGGGTCCGGACCTCTTGGCCCGAACCCCTCCCCCAAGTCAAACGCGAAGCGCCGGGTTTCAGGCGTCCTTGCGCTCCAAGAGCGCGCGGATCAGCGGCTCGTCGACCTTGCCGGTCGCCTCGAGGCCCGCCTTGCCCTGAAACTGGCGGATCGCCGCCTCGGTCCGCGCACCGACCTTGCCGTCGGGCTGGCCGGGGTTGTAGCCGAGCTTGATCAGGATCGCCTGCACGTTGCGGATGGCGCGGCTCATGTCGACCGACGCCGTGCGGCCAGCCGTCTCGGACCAGTCGTCGGGAATGTCGACCGTGTTGGCGGTCTCCACCCGCGGCTCGGCGCTCCAGCCGGCGATTTCGGCGTCGAGCGCCTGGCGCTGCGCGGCCGACATCGTCTTGCCGACCTCCTGCATCTTGGCGGCGGCGTCCTTGTCGCCGGCCGAGGCGACGATGCCGAACCAGCGATAGGACTTCGCGAGATCCTGCTCGACGCCGGCACCCCGGGCGTAGAGGATGCCGAGGTTGTACTGGCTGTCGCGCATGCCGTGGTCGGCCGCCTGGATGAACCACTTGGCGGCGTCCTCCGGCTCCGACTTGCCGTCGATCCCGGTGGCATAGAGCACCGCGAGGTTGTGCATGGCGCGCACGTTGCCCTGATCGGCCGCCAGAAGGTACCAGTCGCGCGCCGTCGCCGCGTTGCGCTCGACGCCGTTGCCCTTTTCATAGAGCGTGCCGAGGCTGTACTGCGCGGGCGCGAAGCCGCGGGCCGCCGACTGGGCGAACCAGACGAGCGCCGCCGCCGGATCGCTCGGTCCGTTGCGCCCTTCCATGACGCGCAGGCCGATCTCGAAGAGCGCCTTCGGGTCCTGCGCCGCGACCGCCTTGGCGAGCGCCTCGGACGCGACACCCTGAGGCAGCGCGGGGATCGCGCCGCGCGCGGCTTCCGGCAGCTGCTCGCGGACGGAAGCGAGCATCGCGCCGGGCTCCATCACGGCAGGCGCGGCCGTCGGGGTCTCGGCCACCGCCAAGGGGGCGGGATCGGCGACCGACGTCTGCGACGGCGCATCGACCATCGCCGGACGGGCCGGCGCAGCTTCCGCGAACCCAAGCGGGACGGACGCCGCGGCAGGTTCCTCGACAGGCGCTTCCGGCGCCGCGACGGGGGCTTCCGCGACCACCGGCTGGACCGGCGACATCGCCGGCATGTCTGCCGGCATCGGCTGGCGGGCGAGCGCCGCGACATCGACAGGCTCGGCAGCGACGACCGGGGCATCCGGCGTTGCGACCGGCGTTGCGGCGGCCACGGCGGCGGGCTCGTCGACGCTGGCGGCGACCTCCGGCTTCGGCATCAGGCGGTCGATGCCGAACGGCACCGCCATCAGGGCGAGCAGCACGGCGCCGACGCCCATGAGGATCGGCTTGCGGCGGCTAGCGGCCGGCTTGCCGGCAAGATCCTCGCCGCGCTCCTCGCGCTCGCGCAGGGCTTCCGCCTCGGCGGCGGCGGCCATGGCGGCCTTGCGGGCGGCGGCGATGAAGTCGGCCTTCGCCATCGGCTCGGGCGCCGGCTCCTCGCCGCGCTGCTGCTGGCGGACGCGTTCGATGAGGGCGGCGATGTCCGGCGCGCCGGAGCCCGGCTCCAGCGGGCGGTTGGCCTCGCGCGAGATCAGGCTGTCGGCCGGGTCGAGCTCGGGCGCCTCGAGAACCGCGGCCTTCGGCTCCTCGACCTCGGACGACGGGGCGTCGACCAGGGACGGCTCCTCGACGATCGGGGTCGGGCGGATGCGCTCGGCAAGGCTCGGCACGGAGTTGGCCTCGGCCTTCGTGCGCGCACTCCGGCGGCCGATATGGCGCTGGAGGGCGGCGCGCAGGCCCTTGGGCTCCTCGTCTGCCGACGCGTCGGCCGCGCTTGCGCGCTCGGCGAACACCGGGACGTCCGGCGCCGGGGCAATCTCGGCGGCCGGCGGCGTCACCGCGACCGAAGCCTCGGCGATGGCCACGGGCTCGATCGTGGCAGGACGCAGCATCGGGGCCACCGCACGCTCGACCGGGTGGCCGCGCATTTCCTGCTCGATCAGCGTCAGGCGCTCGACGATCTTGAGAAGCGTCGCATGGACCGCGTCGAACACGCCGAAGGTGCGCTCGTCGCTCTCGCGGCAGAGGGCCTCGAGGTTGCGCATGTCCTGCGCGAGTTCTTGGACGAACCCGCTCTCGCGGCGCGCGTCCTCGACCTTCATGCGACGCACGGCCTCTTCGGCCGCCGCGCGGGCCGCGGCCACGACGTTGTCGCGGTTCTCGTCGAGCTGGCGCTCGATCGCGTCGAGGCGCTGGCTGACGGCACCGGCGTCCTCGACCGACGCGCCCGGCACGCCGGCCAGGATCTGCGTCATGCGGGTGATCTGCGTTTCCAGGGCGACGATGACCTCGGGATCGACGACACGCGCCGAGGCGGAGTCCTCGAGACGCTGGGCGATCGCCGTCAGGCGCTCCTCGAAGGCCGCCGTGTCGGCGCCCCCGGTGCGGTGGAACAGGGTCTCGACGCGCTCGGCCAACGTGTCGATGCGCTCGCCGAGATCGGACGTCGGCGCGGCTGCGCCGATATCCTCGACGCGCTCGGCCAGCGCCGCGATCTGCGACGACAGGGCTTCGACGCCGCGGTTGTCGGCCAGCTTGTCGATCCGGCCGGTGAGGTCGGCGACGCGCGCCTCGATGCGCTCGACTGGCGCCATATCGATCTGCGCGAGCGCCGGGGCGGGCTGGTTCGCGAGTGCCGCGGCGATCTCGTCCAGGCGCTCCTCGAGAAGGGCGAAGTGCGACAGGTCGGGCTCGCGCACCTCCTGCGTCAGGGTCTCGATGCTCTGGGCGAGCGCGGCGACGCGCAGCTCGAGCTGGTCGATCTGCAGGATCTCGGGCATGCGCATCAGCGCGTGCTCGATCTCGCGCATCCGCTCGCCGAGGCGACCGACGCCCGCCTCGAGCGCACCCATGTCGAGACGCTCGGCGAGCGCTTCGAAGCGGGCGTCCATCGCCTCCTGGCCGTTCTCGGCGACGATCGCGTCGAGCTTCTCACGCAGCCCGTCGAGTTCGGTGCGCAGGACGTTGGCGACGGACTCCTCGGCCTGGACGCGGGCCGTGTCGAGGTAGCGGGCCTCGAACTCCTCCCAGCGCTGCTGGACCGCGAGCACCTGATCTTCGGTGGCGAGCGAACGCAGCGAGGTGCGCAGGCGCTCCAGCTCGACCTTCAGGTTGCGCTTGGCTTCGGCATCGAGCGACATGTGCTCGGAGATGCGCGTCTCGAACGCGTCCCAGCGGCGCTTGACCGCCGCGAGCGACTCTTCGCGAGCCATCTGCCCGACCATCAGGGCGACCGCGTCGAGATCGCCGCGCAGCGCTTCCAGCGACGCCTGGTCAGCGGTGCCGGCGGTCAGCTCGGTCAGCTGCTCCATGATCTCGAAGATCTCGGCGCCGATGCTCTCGGGCGCGTTGCGCTCGGAGATCATGCGCTTGAGCTCGGCGAACGAGGTCTGGAGATCGCGGATGCGCTCGTCGGTGTCGGTGCCGATGCGGCTCTGGATGTCGCCGCGCAGGAGCGTCAGCTCGGCCGCCAGATCCTTGATCAGCGCGATCGAGGCGTTCTGCATCTGCAGCTGCTCGACCTCGGCGGCGATGGTGCCGATGCGGCGCCCGGCAGCGGCCCGGCGATGCGGCTCGTCCGCCTCGGAGGCCAGCACGCTTTCGACGGCAACATTGGAGACGGCGGCGGTCAAGGAGGGACGGCGGGCGCGGCGCGCCTCGGCCGCGATGCGCAGCTTCTCACCGGCCGAGCGGGTCGTCGCGGTCTCCGCCGGCTCCTCGGTCGGCGCGGCCGCGGCGGTCTTGGTGGACGACAGGCGGCTCAACCGCTGCTCCAGGTCTTCCAGCGTCTTGCTGAGCGACGAGAACGATCCGTCCGACGCCACCGGCGCATCCTCGGGACGCTGCCTCACCTTCGCTTCGTTCTGCCCCATGTCCCGCTCCTTCCGCCGCCCGCCGCCGCCTGCCGGCGGGCACGACCGCTCTGCCTGAGTTCACGACCGCGCGGCTTAACGAAGGGTTAAGCAGTGGTCCTCTGGTTAAGGATTTAAAAACCTAAGCGGGAGCGAGGCTGGATTCGAACCGCTCGCGCCTTGTCGAGCCGGCACTTGCACCGATAAATATTTTTCATGCGGCAGGCTTACGAAATCATGGTCGCGATGAAGTACACTCGTGTGTTATGGGCGGGTGATGAGTGAGACATCATGAAACATCCGAAGTCGGACGATCCGAACGACGAAAGAGAAGCCGGTCTCGGCATTGAAACCCTTCTGGGCTGCGGCTTCGAGGGGTCGAGCGAGGTCGAGGACAGCTTCCGCATCGGCGATCTCGCCCGCGAGTTCGGTGTGTCGCTGCGTACCCTGAGGTTCTACGAGGACCGGGGGCTTCTCCAGCCCGAGCGACAGGGCACCACGCGAATCTATTCCCGCCGCGACCGAATGCGCCTGCGCCTCGTGCTGACGGCCAAGCTCCTCGGCTTCTCGCTGACCGAAGCCAAGCAGATCATCGACGTCTACCACCAGCCGAACGGAGCGCGGAAGCAGCTCGAGGTGGCGCTCCAGCGCATGGCCGAGCAGAAGGTCGTGCTTCAGGACCAGAGACGGGAGATCGATCAGTCGCTCGAGGCGATGGAGGTCGCCCTGGACGTCGTCAGCGAGCGTCTCCAGAAGATGCTGGACGACAAATAGCGGCGTTGCGGCCGGTCGGGCTTATCCCGTTCGTGAAGGAATGATGAAGATCTTGCACGAATTGCCGTGCAACTTCGATGGGGTACCTATGCGTTCGCAGGGGTAGCTGCTCATATCGCGATGCAGCATATACGTCTCAGGGAGCCCGAGAAAGCAGTCCCGAGAGGTTAGCATGTTGAACGTCCGCACCGAACGTACCGGGTCCTTCCCGACGCAGATCGGCGCCACCGCCCGCCGCCCGGGAGCCGATCGCGCCCGTCCGTCCAGCCGTTTCGCCCATGGCACCGCCCGCCCGATGTATCTGGAGTCCGAGCCGACGATCCACATGATCTCGCGCCGCGGCTCGATGTTCGAGGCGAGCGCACCGCAGCGCCCCTGAACGGCGACGCGAGGTTCGCCTCGCCGTCCCATGCGAATTTGAAAGGGCTCGGCGCATCGCCGGGCCCTTCGTCGTTCGAGGGCTTGCCGCGCTTGCCCGCCCCGCTCGTTCAGAGCGCCCCGGCGCGATTGCGGCAGAGGTGCAGCGTGACCCACTCTCCGCGGCGCAGCGTCTGGCGGTGGAACAGGCCCTGAACGCGGTAGGCGGACAGAACCGCGTCGCGCTGCCTGTCGAGAATGCCAGACAGGACGACGTCGCCGTCGTCCGAAAGATGACGCGCCACCTGCGGGGCCAGCTGCATCAGCGGACCGGCCAGGATGTTGGCGATCACGAGGTCGAAAGGCGCCGAGCGCCGGAAGGCCGGCGAGGCGAAGCCCGTCGCCGTCGCCGTCTCGACATAGCGCGCGACGCCGTTGGCGCGCACGTTCTGGCGCGCCACGGCGATCGCGACCGGATCGATGTCGGTCGCCAGCACCGGGCGACGGGCGAGCTTGGCGAAGGCGATGGCGAGCACGGCGCTGCCGGTGCCGAGGTCCAGCGCGTTGCGCGGCCGGCGGCGGCGCACCACGGTTTCGATCATCGTGAGGCAACCGGCGGTGGTGCCGTGGTGGCCGGTGCCGAAGGCCTGTCCCGCCTCGATCTCGATCGCCAGATCATTGGGCAGAACCTTGTGGCGGTCGTGCGCTCCATGCACCAGAAAGCGCCCGGCGCGCACCGGCTTGAGCCCGGCCAGCACCTCGGCCATCCAATCGATCTCCGGGAGGTCCTCGCGTTCCGGCTCGTGGTCGGCGAACGCTTCGCGCACGGCGTCGAGATCGACGGCGTCGGCGTCCTCGAAATAGACGGACACCTCGAAGATCTGGGTCGCCTCGTCGATCTCGGTCAGCGCGACGGGCGAGCCCTCCTCGCCGAACCGCTGGTCGAGCCGGTCGTAGAGCGCCTCGGCGGGCGCGCGCTCCGAGCGCGCATGGAAACGGA
>NZ_CAJYIU010000266.1 GCF_913775355.1 uncultured Aureimonas sp. | reverse complement strand
TCGGCTCGCCGATGGCACGCAGCGCCTGGGCGAAGGACAGGACGTCCTGCGTGCGCGGCACGTAGCCCGCCTCGAAATGCACCTCGGCGACGCGCTGGTAGTCGCGGCGGATGAAGCCGTAGAGGATCTCGGCGAGGAAGCGGCGGGAATCGGCGGTCAGCCGTCCGACGATGCCGAGATCCACCGCGACGATCGTCCCGTCCGGCACCACGAAGAGGTTTCCGGGATGCATGTCGGCATGGAAGAAGCCGTCGCGCATCGAATGGCGCAGGAACGACTGGACGAGGTCGACGCCGAGCCGCGGCAGGTCGTGCCCCGCCGCGCGCACCGCCGCCACGTCGTTCATCTTGATGCCGTCGATCCACTCCATCGTCAGGACGTCGCGGCCCGTGCGCTCCCAGTCGATGCCGGGCACGCGGAAATGCGGATCGTTCGCCACGTTGTCGGCCATTTCCGACGAGGCGGCCGCCTCGAGCCGCAGGTCCATCTCGATGCGGGTCGACTGGGCGAGCGTCTCGACCACCGCGACGGGGCGCAGGCGACGCGACGATCGCACGAAGGTCTCGAGGACATGGGCGATGAAGGCGAAGGCCTCCAGTTCGCGCCGGAAGCGCAGGCGCACGCCCGGCCGGATGACCTTGACCGCGACGTCGCGATACGCGCCGTCCCGCGTCAGGACGCGCGCCTTGTGGACCTGCGCGATCGAGGCGGCGCCCACCACGTCGCCGAACTCGACGAAGAGGTCGTCGATGCGCCGGCCGAGCGTCACCTCGATGTCGCGGATCGCCTGCTCGCGCGGGAACGGGGGCACCTTGTCCTGCAGCTGGCTGAGCTCCAGCGCGATCTCGGTGCCCACGATGTCGGGGCGCGTCGCCAGGAACTGACCGAGCTTGACGTAGGAAGGCCCCAGTCGGTTCAGCGCTTGGCTGAGGCGGTCCGAGCGCGCCGCGCGCCGCGCCGAGCGCCGCGACATCAGGCCGGCCAGACGATGCGCGAGCGCAGCCATCGGCGGCAGGCCCTCGGCCGGCAGCGCCGAGAACACGCCCTCGCGCACCAGGATGTAGACCGCCCGCAGGAGGGCGAAGGTGCCGGTGATGGGGTTGCTCAAAGCCTAGAGCTTCCAGCCCGAATGGATCGCCGCGATGCCGCCCGTGAGATTGCGGTGCGTCACGCGCTCGAAGCCGGCGCGCCGGATGGCGGCCTCGAAGTTCATCTGGTTGGGGAAGCGGCGGATCGATTCCACGAGATACTCGTAGGAGGCGCGGTCCTTCGCGACCGCCCCGCCGATCGCGGGAATCGCCTTGAAGCTCCACAGGTCGTAGACCTTGTCGAGGACGGGCAGGTCGACCTCGGAGAATTCGAGGCACAGGAAGCGCCCGCCGGGCTTCAGGACGCGATAGGCCTCTGCGAGCGCCAGATCGATGCGCGGCACATTCCGGATGCCGAAGGCGATCGTGTAGGCGTCGAAGCTGTCGTCCGGAAGCTTGAGGTCCTCGGCGTTGCCCTCGACGAAGGCGAGGTTGCCGGCAAGGCCCCGCTTCTCGGCGCGATCGGCGCCGACCTGCAGCATCGAGGCGTTGATGTCGAGGACGGTGCCTTCGGCCACGCCGCGCGAGGCTTCCACGATGCGGAAGGCGATGTCGCCGGTGCCGCCCGCCACGTCCAGGAAACGCCAGCCGGGCCGGCGCGAGGGCGCGAGCCACTGCACCATGGCGTCCTTCCAGACGCGGTGCATGCCGGCCGACATCAGGTCGTTCATCAGGTCGTAGTTCGAGGCGACGCGGTGGAACACCTCGTTCACGCGGGCCTGCTTCTCCTCGCGGCCAGAAACCGTCTCGAAACCGTAGGAGGTTTCCATGCCCTCCGTTGCGCCGACGCGGGTACGCGACATGCTGATCGACCTCTCAGAATTCGGGCGCGCGACCGGCGCGGCGCCACGGGCGACCCATAGCGGAACGGGCGCGGGCACGCCATGTCTTGGGGCGCGCCCGCATCCGGGGCGCATTCCATGCCGGAGATGATAAGCAGCGATGCCCGAATTGCCAGAGGTCGAGACCGTCCGCCGCGGGCTGGCGCCGGTGATGGAGGGGGCGCGGATCGCCCGCGTCGAGACGCGGCGCGAGGCCCTGCGCTTTCCCCTCCCCGACCGTTTCGCCGCCCGCCTCGAGGGCCGGCGCATCCTCTCGCTCGGGCGGCGGGCGAAATATCTTCTGGCTGAGATCGAGGGCGACCTCCTTCTGGCCATGCATCTCGGCATGTCCGGCTCGTTCCGGATCGAGGGGATCGACGGGACGGGCGGGGGCGAGCCGGTGGCCGGCGCGGCCTTCCATCTCGCGCGCTCGGAGGACCGCCTGCACGACCACGTCCTCTTCCATCTCGACACGCCCGCCGCGCGCATCGTCTTCAACGACCCGCGGCGCTTCGGCTACATGAGCCTGATCGAAGCGGGATCACGCGACACGCATCCGCATTTTCGCGCGCTCGGCATCGAGCCGACCGGAAACGCGCTGTCGGGCGAGGCGCTCGCCCCGCGCCTCAAGGGCAAGGCGGCGCCGCTGAAGGCCGCGCTTCTCGACCAGACGATCATCGCGGGCCTCGGCAACATCTATGTCTGCGAGGCGCTGTGGC
Organism: uncultured Aureimonas sp.; assembly: GCF_913775355.1. Classification (GTDB taxonomy): domain Bacteria; phylum Pseudomonadota; class Alphaproteobacteria; order Rhizobiales; family Rhizobiaceae; genus Aureimonas. Next base: position 29,891 of record NZ_CAJYIU010000266.1, on the reverse strand, counting down.
GCGCCCGCCTGTCGCCGCGCCGCCTCGCCGGCTCGCTGGTCAAGGTCGACGGCCGGCCGACCCGCCGCCTCGACGACCTGGCGCTCCATATCCGCGAGACGATCCGCGACGCGATCGAGGCCGGCGGCTCGACCTTGCGCGACTATCGCCAGGCGGACGGGGCGCTCGGCTATTTCCAGCATCGCTTCTCGGTCTACGACCGGGAGGGCGAGCCTTGCCGGCGCGAGGGCTGCCGGGGCATCGTCCAGCGTATCGTGCAGTCCGGTCGCTCGACCTTCTTCTGTCCGGTTTGCCAGCGGTGAGCGACCGCTACCCGCGCACGCCGGACGGGCGCTACTTCGTAGCCCGCGGCCGGCTCTGGCGCTCGTCCGACCCCGACCTTCCCGAGGCCGACCGCGCGGCGGCTGTCCACGACCTGATGGACGCGCGGCGCGCCGTGCGCGATGCGGCGGACGACGAGGCGCGGCGAGCCGCACGCCGCCGCGTCGATACGGCCAAGCGCGCGCTCGGCGAGCGCGGGCCAGTCTGGTGGACGGACGGCGCACGCGACTGGACGCGGTTCGCGCCGAAGAACACGCCCTATGCCGAATGGTTCTCCGGGCTCTCCGCCCCCGAGCGCGAGGCGGCCGGCGGCTGAGACGCTTGGCGGCATCGCCGCCCGCCCCTATCCTTGGCCCCGCAACGGGAGGACGAGCATGGACTACACGAGCATCAAGGTGGAGCGCCGCGGCCGGGTCGGCTGGATGACGATCGACCGGCCGAAGGCGCTGAACGCCCTCAACACGCAGGTGCTGACCGAGCTTCTCCACGCCTCCGACGCCTTTGCGGCCGATGCCGAGGTCGGCGCCGTGGTGCTGACCGGCTCCGAGCGGGCCTTTGCCGCCGGGGCCGACATCAAGGAGATGCAGCCCTTCGGTTTCGCGGAGGCCTACCTCTCCGACTTCGCCAGCGGCTGGGATCGCTTCGCCAACGCCCGCAAGCCGATGATCGCGGCGGTCGCGGGCTACGCGCTCGGCGGCGGCTGCGAGGTCGCCATGATGTGCGACTTCATCATCGCGGCCGAATCGGCCAAGTTCGGCCAGCCGGAGATCACGCTCGGCGTCCTGCCCGGCATGGGCGGCACGCAGCGCATGGCGCGCGCCATCGGCAAGGCGAAGACCATGGACCTCTGCCTCACCGGCCGGATGATGGACGCTGGGGAAGCCGAGCGCTCCGGCCTCGTCGCGCGCGTCGTGCCCGATGCGGAGCTCCTTGCGGAAGCCCAGAAGGCGGCCGAGACCATCGCCGGCTTCTCGCTGCCTGCCGCGATGATGGCCAAGGAAGCGATCATCAGAGCCTTCGACACGACGCTGACGGAAGGGCTTCGCGCCGAGCGCCGCCTCTTCGCCGCCGCCTTCTCGCTGGAGGACCAGAAGGAGGGGATGGGCGCCTTCGTGGAGAAGCGCAAGCCGAGCTTCCGGCATCGCTGATGCGCCGCGCCCGCCGACCGTTGACGAGGCGGACGCTTGGTCCTATAAGCGCGCCAGATTTCAGGCGGCACCCACGGTGCGGCCTTTCGCGCCTTGCCGCTCGGGTTCTCGTTCGGCTCGGCGGCTTAACGCTGAAACCATTCGCGCGGAGACAGGCGGCCCGGTTGGCCGTTCGGTTCCGCGTCAAGCCGAGAGAGACTGAACATGGCCAATACGCCGTCGGCCAAGAAGGCCGCCCGCAAGATCGCCCGCCGGACCGCGGTCAACCGCGACCGTCGTTCGCGCGTCCGCACCTTCCTGCGCAAGGTCGAGGAAGCGATCCTGTCGGGCGACAAGGCTGCCGCCCAGGCCGCCTTCAAGCTGGCCGAGCCGGAGCTGGCGCGTGCGGCCTCCAAGGGCGTGATGCACCGCAACACGGTCTCCCGCAAGATCTCGCGTCTGTCGAGCCGCGTGAAGGCCGTCGGCGCCGCCTGATCGGCCAGACGATATCGCTGTCATGAGGAAAGGCCCGGAGCACACGCTCCGGGCCTTTTCCGATTCTTAATTCTTTCGCGATCGATGGTCGGGACCCGACAAATTCATCCGTCACCCACTTGTCATGGAAGCGGCGCGCGATAGCCCTCGGCGACGTCGCGAGAGTCAGCGTTTCACCAACGATTACAGGGGCTTGGACGAGGGTCCGCGACGGCGATGGCGAGCCCGGCTGTGGCTCGGCCGAGTCGCATGAGTCAAGCCGGACTCGGAAAAAGAATCCCGGCTTCAGACCTGCGACCAAATCGCGGCCGAACCGTGCCGTGAATCTCCCTGTGAATCAGGCGATTGCCGTTTGACGCCCGAAAACGGGCATGTCCGACTCGCCACAGTTCGGCCTTGGTCAGGTCGTGAGCGCCGATTCAAAGCTTGCCCGAAGCTGGGCTGTTCCGTAGCTTTTGCCTCACGACAAGAGCACCGGACGACGAAGGCTGGGGACAAGGGGCGTTTTCCAGAACTTGTAAGGGGACCCGCGACAAGCCGGGTCGTCCAGGCGCTTTCCGTTAATCGATGAGTATCACCCGGTCGCTCGTGCATGGCATGGGCGCGGCAGGGTGAATTTCGTTCCGCGTTTCGCTGCGCCCGGCTGTTTCCGGCGTGGCGTGTTGGGAGTTCGTAGATGAGCCGTTCCTACAAGGGCGACGTGTCGGCCGAGGAGTGCTGGTCGGCGCTTCAGTCCGATCCCCAGAGCTTCCTGATCGATGTCCGCACGTCGGCCGAGTGGAATTTCGTGGGCTTTCCGATGGTGCCTGAAAACGGCCAGGACGCGCTGTTCGCGGAATGGCAGACCTATCCGACGATGGCGGTCGATCCGCGCTTTGCCGAGCGCGTCGGCGCGGCCGTGCGCGCGGCCGGCGGGTCGGAGGGCTCCAAGCTCTATTTCCTCTGCCGCTCGGGCGCCCGCTCCATGTCGAGTGCCGCGGCGATGACGGCGGTCGGATTCACCGACTGCTTCAACGTCCTCGACGGCTTCGAGGGACCGCCCGATGCCGACGGCCACCGTGGCCAGGTCGCGGGATGGAAGGCGGCCGGCCTGCCCTGGAGGCAGAAATGACCGCCCTTCATACCGGCGGCCGCCCCGTCCCGCCCGTTGCCGGCGCCAGAACCCGCGCCTTTCCTTCCACCCCCAGCCGTGCGGCTTCCGCCGCGCCCGCGAATGGCGAGACTTCCATGGCAGCACCGGCACGCGACGAGACGGCGATCCTCGATCGCGTGAACGCCCGTCTCAAGGCGCAGCTCGGCCCCGACGTCTTCGCCTCCTGGTTCGCCCGCCTCAAGCTCGAGCATGTCGGCAAGGGCGTCGTTCAGCTGTCGGTCCCGACGGCCTTTCTGAAGTCGTGGATCAACGGTCACTACCGCGATCTCCTCCTGCAGATCTTCGCCGACGAGGTGCCGGGCACGCTCAAGGTGGACGTCGCCGTCCGCTCGGCCGTGCGCGGTGCCAGCGTTCCGCCCCCGGCCGCCAATGCCGATCAGCCGGGCGCCGTCGCGAGCGACATGCGTGCGGCGGGAAGCGCCGTGCCGCGCGTCGCCGCCCCGACCGAGCGCGCGACGCCGAGCGAGGGCGCGCGCCCTGAGTTCGGCTCGCCGCTCGACCCGCGCTACGTCTTCTCGACCTTCGTCGAGGGCGCGTCGAACCGCGTGGCGCTCGCCGCCGCCCGTTCGATCGCCGAGAACGGGCCGCAGTCGGTGCGCTTCAACCCCTTGTTCCTCCATGCCTCGGTGGGCCTCGGCAAGACGCACCTTCTGCAGGCGATCGCCAACGCGGCCGTCGCCCGCGAGGACAAGCCCCGCGTCGTCTATCTCACGGCCGAATACTTCATGTGGCGCTTCGCCACCGCGATCCGCGACAATCAGGCGCTCGATTTCAAGGAGAACCTGCGCGGCATCGACATCCTGATCATCGACGACATGCAGTTCCTGCAGGGCAAGTCGATCCAGCAGGAGTTCTGCCATCTCCTCAATGCGCTGATCGATTCGGCGCGTCAGGTGATCGTGGCGGCCGACCGCCCGGCTTTCGAGCTGGAATCGCTCGACAGCCGCGTGCGCTCGCGCCTGTCGGGGGGCGTCGCGATCGAGATGGTGTCGCCGGACTACGAGATGCGCCGCGGCATCCTCGCCTCGCGCGTGTCGGCAATGAAGGCGGGCGATCCGAGCTTCGCGATCCCCGAAACGGTGGTGGACACGATCGCGCGCCGCGTGGTCGGCTCGGGCCGCGATCTCGAGGGCGCCTTCAATCAGATCGCCTTCCGCCACGCGGTCGGCCAACCGCTGTCGGCCGAGCATCTCGACGACCTCCTGAACCAGCTGACGCGCGCCGGCGGCGAGAAGCGGGTGCGCATCGAGGACATCCTGAAGTTCGTCTCGCGCCACTACAACGTGTCGCGCACCGACATCCTGTCGGCCCGGCGCACGCGCACGATCGTGCGTCCGCGCCAGATCGCGATGTATCTCGCCAAGACCATGACGCCCCGCTCGCTGCCCGAGATCGGCCGCCGCTTCGGCGGGCGCGACCACACGACGGTGCTCCATGCCGTGCGCAAGATCGAGGCGGAGCGCGCCAATGACGAGAAGCTGTCGGAGGAGCTCGACGTCATCCGCCGCATGATCGAGGAATGAGGTCTCGCGCCTGACCCGTGCCGCCGGAAACGCAAGGTTTCCGGCGGTTTTCCTTTGCGCCCGCCGGCCTTTGCTCTAAAACGTCTGGACCTTTTGCGAAGGGTCCGGCCGGCTCGGCGTCCTTTCGAATCTCGGAACGGTTGTCGTCCATGCGTATCATCATCGAGCGGTCGAACCTCCTGAAGTCGCTGAGCCACATCCAGCGCGTGGTGGAGCGGCGCAACACGATCCCGATCCTGTCCAACGTCCTCCTGAAGACCGAGGACGGGGCGATGCGCCTGAAGGCCACCGACCTCGATATCGAGATCACCGAAAGCGTGCCGGCGAGCGGCGACGTGCCGGGCGCGACGACCGTTCCGGCCCACCTTCTCTACGACATCGTGCGCAAGCTGCCGGATGGCTCCGAGGTGAAGCTCGAGACGACCGGCGACGGCGCGCAGATGACCGTCTCGGCCGGGCGCTCGACCTTCCGCCTCCAGTGCCTCCCCGAGGCCGACTTTCCCGACATCACCGCCGGCGCCTTCACCCATGCCTTCACGCTGAAGGCGGCCGATCTCGCGCGGCTCGTCGAGCGCACGCAGTTCGCGATCTCCACCGAGGAGACGCGCTACTATCTCAACGGCATCTTCCTCCACACGATCGAGACCGGCGGCGCCCTGACGCTGCGCGCGGTCGCGACCGACGGCCACCGCCTGGCGCGCGCCGAGATGCCGGCGCCTGCGGGCTCGGAGGGGATGCCGGGCATCATCGTGCCGCGCAAGACCGTGACCGAGATCCAGAAGCTGCTCGGCGAAGGCGCCGAGACGGTGGCGATCGAACTGTCGGACTCCAAGATCCGCTTCTCGCTCGGCGCCGTGGTGATGACCTCGAAACTCATCGACGGCACCTTCCCCGACTACCAGCGCGTCATCCCGACCGGCAACGACAAGGCGTTGACGCTCGACCGCCAGAGCTTCTCGGCCGCGGTCGACCGCGTGTCCACGATCTCGTCCGAGCGCGGGCGCGCGGTGAAGCTCGCGCTCTCGGGCGGCCAGCTCGTCCTTACCGTCAACTCGCCGGACGCGGGCACCGCGACGGAGGAGCTGCCCGTCGGCTACGAGGCGGAGGAGATCGAGATCGGCTTCAACGCCCGGTACCTTCTCGACATCACCGGCCAGCTGTCCGGCGACAGCGCGGTCTTCATGATGGCCGATCCCGGCTCGCCGACCCTGATCCGCGACGGCGGCGACGAGGGCACGCTCTACGTCCTGATGCCGATGCGCGTCTGACGCGGCGCATCGCCGCGCCGATGGACCTCGCCCGCGATGCCCGGATCCGCGTGACCGGGCTCGGCCTCGTGGACTTTCGCAACTACGAGACGCTGAACCTTTCCATCCGTTCGCGCTTCGTCGTGCTCCACGGCGACAACGGCTCGGGCAAGACCAATCTCCTGGAGGCGCTTTCGCTCCTGTCGCCGGGCAAGGGTCTGCGCCGCGCCGCCTACGGCGAGATCGCACGCAGCACGGGCGGCGCGGCGACCGGCGGTTTTTCCGTGCGCGCCCGGCTCGCCGCCCCGGCCGCGGAGGATGAGCCGACCGACGTCCTCACCCTGGTGCGCCCCGACGAGGGCACGCCGGCCCGGATCCTGCGCATCGACGGCACCACCGCCCGATCGAGCGACGAGCTTCTCGACGTCCTGCGCGTCGTCTGGCTGACGCCGGCGATGGACGGGTTGTTCACCGGCCCCGCGACGGAGCGCCGCCGCTTCCTCGACCGCATGGTCCTGACCGTCGATCCCGAGCACGGGCGGCGCACGCTCGACTACGAGAAGGCCATGCGCGGGCGCAACCGTCTCCTCACCGAGGACCGGCTCGACGACCGCTGGCTGGCCGGCATCGAGCGGCAGATGGCAGAACTCGGGCTCGCGATCGCGCTGGCACGCGCCGATCTCGTCGCCCGCCTCGCGGGGCTCCTCGACGCCGCCTCCGCCTCGCCCTTTCCGGTGGCCGAACTCGATCTCCAGTCCGGCTACGACGATCTTCCCCTCGAAGGCGCGGCGGTCGACCTCGAGGATCACGTCGCGGAGCGCCTCGCGCGCCGGCGCATGGTCGACCGCGCCGCCGGCCGCACGCTGGAGGGCCCCCATCGCGGCGACCTCGCCGTCACCCACCGCGCCAAGGCGATGCCGGCCGCCCTGTCCTCGACCGGCGAGCAGAAGGCGCTCCTGATCGGTCTGGTGCTCGCCCATGCGCGCCTCGTCGAGGCGGCGTCCGGCATGGCGCCCGTCCTTCTTCTCGACGAGATCGCCGCCCATCTCGATCCCGGCCGCCGGGCCGCCCTCTTCGACATCCTCGACGAACTCGGCGTCCAGTCCTTCCTGACCGGCACCGACGCCGCGCTGTTCGAGGCGCTGGACGGGCGCGCGCAGATGCTCCTCGTCGCCAACGGAGCCGTGACATGACGCTCTCGCCCTCCCCGCTCTCCGCGGACGAACTCGGCCGCTACGCCCGCCACATCGTCCTGCCCGAGATCGGGGGACCGGGGCAGCAGCGGCTGAAGAGGAGCCGCGTGCTCCTCGTCGGCGCCGGTGGCATCGGCTCGCCCGCCGCGCTCTATCTCGCGGCGGCCGGCGTCGGCACGATCGGGCTCGTCGACGACGACCACGTGTCGCTGTCGAACCTCCAGCGCCAGGTGCTGTTCGAGACCGCGGATCTCGACCGGCCGAAGGTGGAGGCCGCCGCCGAGGCGCTGGGGCGGCTGAACCCGCATGTCGCGGTCGAGGCCCATCCCGTCCGCCTCGATGCGTCGAACGGGCCGGCCCTCGTGTCGCGCTACGACGTCGTCGTCGACGGCTCCGACAACTTCACGACGCGCTTCCTCGTCGCGGACCTCTGCGAGGCGGCCGGCGTTCCGCTCGTCACGGTCGCGGTCCAGCGCTTCTCCGGATCGCTGACGACGCTCATGCCCCACCGGGCAGGCCCGGACGGGCGCCTCTTCCCCCGCTACCGCGATCTCTTCCCCGAGCCTCCGCCCGAGGGCACCGTGCCGACCTGTGCGGAGGCCGGGATCCTTGGCGTCGTCACCGGCATCATGGGCACGATGGGCGCGGCGGAGGCCATCAAGCTCGTGGCCGGCGTCGGCGATCCGATGGTCGGGCGACTGCTTCTCGTCGATATCCTGCGGATGCGCTTCGAGGAAATCCGCTACCGTCGCCCTGTCGATCCATCGCCGTAAGGTGCTGCCGCTACGGAACACGTCAGGTGTCCTGACGGACGATCTTCGTTAGCCTTAAGTCGAGATACCCATCACGGGAGGGTCACGGACCCGTGATTTCATGGAATTGCGAATGTATCCTTCCCGCATTGTTCACCGACGATCTGCTTAGGTTCGCTCGACGAATGGGGAGAAGACGATGAAGCCGATCGCGGTACTGGGAGCGGGTCTCGCCGGACTGACGGCCGCGGCCGAACTCAAGCGACGCGGCCTGCCGGCGGTGGTGTTCGAGGCGGGCAAGGCGGTCGGCGGCATGGCGGCCTCGTTCAAGGACGCCGAGGGCTTCTCCTACGACTACGGCGCGCACTTCATCTCCAACCGGCTCGCCAAGGCGCTCGGCGCCGAGCACATCTGCCGCACGGTTCGCCACTACGGCGAGGCGGTGCATATCGACGGTCGCGACCGCAGCCATCCGTTCGGCCTGATGGCGGAACCGCGCTTCCTCGCGAGCGCCCTGAAGAGCCGCTTCGCGAGCCGTCCGACCGCCCCCGCCGCCAATGCCGAGGACTGGATGCGCCGTTCCTACGGCGACGCCATGGCCGAGGAGGTGGCGATGCCGCTGGTCGAAGCCTGGTCTGGCGCCCCGGCGCGCGAGCTCTCGTCCTCGGTCGGCGAGAAGTTCGGCAACAGCATCGTCAAGTCGCTCTATCTCAGCGTCGCCGCCAAGGTGACGCGGCGGGCCGTGTGCAACGGCTACACCCGCACGATGCCCGAAGGCGCGGGCGTCTACCACGTCTATCCCGAGGGTGGCCTCGCCCGGATGCTCGAGCCGACGCTGCACAAGCTCGACGGCACGGTGCGCCTCCAGTCGCCGGTGGAGCGCATCCTCGTCGACAAGGGCCGGGTGGTCGCGATCCGCAGCGCGGGCGCCGAGATCCCGGTCTCGGCGGTCATCTCCACCGCGCCGGTCAACGTCCTGCCGCGGCTCGTCGAGGGCACCGACGCGCTGAAGCCCCTTGCGGCGTTCCGCTACCGGCCGATGATGTTCGTCAATCTGCGCTTTTCCGGTCGCGCCATCCTGCCGAACACGATGGTCTGGGTGCCCGACCGCAGCCGGCTGTCGTTCCGCCTCACCGAGGCGCCGATCTCGATGCCGTGGCTCGCGCCCGAGGGCAAGACGCTGATCACCTTCGACATCGGCTGCGAGGTCGGCGACGCGAGGTGGACGATGAGCGACGAGGATCTCGCCCGCACCTGCCTCGACCAGATCTGCGCGCTCTACGGCGAAGAGCTTCGCGGGCGGTATCTCGGCGCCGGCGGCACGATCCGCACCCCGATCTCCTATCCCGTCTATCTCGGCGCCTACGAGACCGAACGCCGCCTCTTCTCCATGTCGACCGGCGTCGACGGCCTCTACAGCGTGGGACGCAACGGCGAATTCGCCCACATCCTGATGGAGGACGTGTTCTGGCGCACGATCCGCCGGATGGAGGACGTCGCCCGTTACGTCGCCGCGCCGGCGGACGGCGCCCAGCCCGCCCTCTCCCTGGAGGAGCGTCTGGCAGGGCTCGGCCTCTCGGCTCCCGGACTGTCCCAGCCGGCCTGACACGCACGGTCGATCAGCTTCGGGCAAGGGGTTGTTAACCCCGATGCGCGATCATGGCGTTGCGTCGGGTACACGGGTCATCTTTTGGGAAGGTCCTTGTGCGCCCGGCCACCCGGCTCCGCCGGGCCGAAGCCGTCCCGCATGTCCGGAGCCATCCCCCCGTGTCCCGCTCGTCCCTTCTCGCCTCGATCGCCCTTGCCCTTTTCGCCGCCCTTCCGTCGGTCGGCGCGGTGCATGCCCAGTCGCCGGCCGCCGCCGCGACGCCGCCGGTGGCCGCACCTGCCGCCGCCGCCGAGGAAGGCGAGGACGCCGAGATGCAGCGCAAGCTGCCGCTGCCCCGCTTCGTCTCGCTGAAGTCCGCCCGCGTGAACCTTCGTGTCGGCCCCGGCAAGGACTACGCGGTGTCCTGGCTCTACCTGAAGCCCGGCCTGCCGGTGGAGGTGATTCAGGAATACGACCTGTGGCGCCGCATCCGCGACAGCGAGGGCACCGAGGGTTGGGTCTACCATTCGCTCCTGTCGGGCGAGCGCACGGCGCTGGCCGCTCCCTGGCTGAAGGGCAAGACGCAGGCGACCATCACCATGCATCGCTCCGCCGCGACCGACGGGCCGATCGTCGCCGAGATGGAGCCGGGCGTGCTGACCAAGGTGCGCGAGTGCTCCTTCGGCTGGTGCGAGGTCGAAGCCGCCGGTCGGCGCGGCTTCGTCACCCAGAAGGAAATCTGGGGTGTCTACCCCGACGAACGATTCTGAGGCGCCTCGTCCCCCCGCCTCGAAACGAGGAAGGCCGGCCATCCGCATTGGATCGCCGGCCTTCTTCGTCTGAAACCGATGGCGCGCGGGCGTCAGCCGAGCGACTTCGCGCCCGTCTTGCGGCGCAGGCGCACCACGACATCCACATTGACGATCTCCATGCCCTCGGGCGGCTCGGGCAGGTTGTCGATCGTGATCGTGCCGTCGGGAATGTCGATCATCGTGTTGTCGGCCTCCACGAAGAAGTGGTGGTGGTCCGAGGTGTTGGTGTCGAAATAGGTCCGCTGCCCCTCGCCCGAGAGCGGACGCACGAGGCCGGCGTCGGTGAACTGGTGCAGCGTGTTGTAGACGGTCGCCAGCGACACCGGCTCGCCCGCCTTGTGCGCTTCCTCGTGCAGCTCTTCCGCCGACAGGTGGCGGTCGCCCGCGCCGAAGATGAGGTTGCACAGGGCCACGCGCTGGCGGGTCGGCCGGAGGCCCGAGGCGCGCAGGCGCTCGAAGACGCAGAAGCTCTGGGCCCGACCGGCCATGCGCGCGTCCGCTGTCGCGAGGGGCTTCGCCCGATTGTCCATCACGTCGACCACCGAAAACCTGACTATTTCATTCACCTTTAGACGAGCGTCACACGCTGCCGCAAGGCCTTGCTGCGATTCAATATAGTCGGATTTCGCACCGCGAACAACGCGGGGCTTCAAGGGCCGGCGCAGGCCGGCGCCAGCGCGGCGATCGCCCGGCCGGAGCCGGTGAGCGGCAGGCGGACATGGCCCGCTGGGCCCGACACTTCGAGGCTCTTGCCGCGCTTCAGGGCAGCCAGCAGCGACGCCGCATCCTTGCCTTCGACGGTGCGCACGAAGCGCGAGCCGCCGCCCGCCCCCTCCGGCTCGACGCGAGCCTCGCCGGCATAGGCCATGCCGTCGACCGAGAGGACGAGCGTCACCGGCCGGTCCGCCGGAAAGCGCGCCCCGTTGCCGGCCGCCGTGACGCCGAGCCGCCCGCCGGAAAGGCATGCGATCTCGGCGCCGGCCGGACGCCCCTTCAGGGTGAAGTAGGCGCGCGCCCCCTCGCCGCGCCCGCTGGCGCGCCACTCCTGCGAAAGCGCCGGGACGGTCGAGCCGGCAAGGACGAGCAGCACGAAAAAGACACGCATGTCGGCTCCATGGCGGCGGTGCCCGGCGCGAAACCGTGACACCTCTCTAGACGTTAACGGATTTGCCCTCGGGCGCTCGCGTGGTAAGGGCCGTCCCGCGATCGATTTGATACAAGTTGGAACGGCGGCGGCATACCGTTCCCCAACCGGACGGATCAATGGACACGGTGAAGACCTATTTCGGCAAGGACGAGATTCTGGCATGCGGCCGGGGCGAGCTCTTCGGCGCGGGCAACGCGCAGCTCCCCCTGCCGCCGATGCTGATGTTCGACCGGATCACCGAGGTCACCACCGACGGCGGCGAGTTCGGCAAGGGTTCGATCCGCGCGGAGTTCGACGTCTCGCCCGACCTCTGGTTCTTCGACTGCCACTTCAAGGGCGATCCGGTGATGCCGGGCTGCCTCGGCCTCGACGCGCTCTGGCAGCTGACGGGCTTCTATCTCGGCTGGCTCGGCGAGCCCGGCCGCGGTCGCGCGCTCGGCGTTGGCGAGGTCAAGTTCACCGGCCAGGTGACGCCCAAGGTCAAGCTCGTGGAATACGGCGTCGACTTCCGCCGCGTGATGCGCTCCAAGCTCAAGCTCGGTATCGCCGAGGGCTGGATGAAGGCGGATGGCGTCGTCATCTATCAGGCGAGCAACCTGCGCGTCGGCCTGTTCCAGGACGAGCAGTCCGACGAGACGGCCGGCGGCTGATACCCGCCCGCCCATCGAAGAATCCGGGTCTTTGAGACCCTTGCAAGGGAGTTTGCCATGCGGCGCGTCGTCGTGACCGGAATGGGCATCGTGTCCTCGATCGGCAACGATCTGAACGAGGTCACCGCCTCGCTGCGCGAGGCGAAGTCGGGCATCAGCTTCGCCCAGGACTTTGCCGACAACGGCTTCCGCTGCCGCGTGTGGGGCAAGCCCGAGATCGACGTCTCGGACATGGTGGACCGGCGCGCCATGCGCTTCCTCAGCCAGGGCGGCGCGTGGAACCACGTCGCCATGCGCCAAGCCATCGCCGACTCAGGGCTGCCCGAGAGCGACATTTCCGGCAACGAGCGCACCGGCATCATCATGGGCTCGGGCGGCCCCTCGACGCGCACCCTGATCGAGGCCGCCGAGATCACCCGCAAGAACAACTCGCCGAAGCGCATCGGTCCCTTCGCCGTGCCGAAGGCGATGTCGTCGACGGCATCCGCGACGCTTGCGACCTGGTTCAAGATCCACGGCGTCAACTACTCGATCTCGTCGGCCTGCTCGACCTCGGCGCACTGCATCGGCAACGCCGCCGAGATGATCCAGTGGGGCAAGCAGGACGTGATGTTCGCGGGCGGCCACGAGGACCTCGACTGGACGATGTCGAACCTCTTCGACGCGATGGGCGCCATGTCCTCGGACTTCAACGATCGTCCCTCGGTCGCTTCGCGCGCCTACGACAAGAACCGCGACGGCTTCGTGATCGCGGGCGGCGCGGGCGTCGTGGTGCTCGAGGAATATGAGCGGGCGGTGGCACGCGGCGCCAAGATCTATGCCGAGCTCGTCGGCTACGGCGCGACCTCGGACGGCTACGACATGGTGGCCCCGTCCGGCGAGGGCGCGATCCGCTGCATGCGGCAGGCGCTGTCCACCGTCAAGGGCCGGGTCGACTACGTGAACACGCACGGCACCTCGACGCCGGTCGGCGACTCGAAGGAGATCGGCGCGATCCGCGAGGTGTTCGGCGACGACATGCCGTACGTCCAGTCGACCAAGTCGCTGACCGGCCATTCGCTGGGTGCGGCGGGCGCGCAGGAGGCGATCTACTCGCTCCTGATGATGCAGGCCGGCTTCATCGGCGAAAGCGCCCATATCGAGGAGCTCGATCCCGAGTTCGAGGGCGTGCCCATCGTGCGCAAGCGCATCGACGACGCCAAGGTGGACATCGCCCTGTCCAATTCGTTCGGCTTTGGCGGCACCAACGCCACGCTCGTGTTCCAGCGCGTCGGCGCCTGAGGAAGCTTCCCTGATGACCGGACTGATGACGGGCAAGCGCGGCCTCGTAATGGGCGTCGCCAACCACAACTCGATCGCCTGGGGCGCGGCGCGCTCGCTCGCCGCCCAAGGCGCCGAGATCGGCTTCAGCTACCAGGGCGAGGCCTTCGGCAAGCGGCTTCGGCCGCTCGCCGCCGAGATCGGCTCCACCCTTCTCGTCGATTGCGACGTTGAGGACATCGCCTCGGTCGACAACCTCTTCGCCACGCTCGAAAAGGCGTGGGGGCGCATCGACTTCGTGGTTCATGCCATCGGCTTCTCCGACAAGAACGAGCTGAAGGGCCTCTACGCCGACACGACGCGCGAGAACTTCACGCGGACGATGGTGATCTCCTGCTTCTCGTTCACCGAGGTCGCCAAGCGCGCGGCCGCGATCATGAACGAGGGCGGCTCGATGGTGACGCTGACCTATGGCGGCTCGATGCGCGTCATGCCGAACTACAACGTGATGGGCGTCGCCAAGGCCGCGCTGGAAGCCTCGGTGCGCTACCTCGCGGCCGATTTCGGCCCCCGCGACATCCGCGTCAACGCCGTCTCGGCAGGCCCCTTGCGCACGCTGGCGGGTGCGGGCGTCTCCGACGCGCGCCTGATGCTGAACTATCAGCGCCGCAACTCGCCGATGCGCCGCAACGTGACGCACGAGGAGGTCGGCAACTCGACGCTCTACCTCCTGTCCGACCTGTCGCGAGGCGTCACCGGCGAGGTCCACTACGTCGATGCCGGCTACAACATCATGTCGATGCCTGCGCTCGACGAATTGAAGGCGCAGGAGCGCCGGGCCGAGATCGCCGGCGAGGTGGATCCAGCCACCGCCGGCTGACCGGTCTTCAATCCTGGCGGAGACGCTCGCCGATCTCCGCCATTGAGGCCGATACATGGTCGGCGCCCGCCGCCCGAAGCGCCTCCGCCGCCGCCGGCCCCATGTGGCTCGCGCCGGTATAGCCGATGGCCGTCATCCCGGCGGCCTTGGCGGCGGTGATCCCGAAGCGCGAATCCTCGATGACGACGCAGCGGCGGGGATCGGCACCCATGCGCGCGCTCGCGTGGAGGAAGAGGTCCGGCGCCGGCTTGCCGCGCCGGACTTCCGATGCCGAAAACACCGCATCGTCCGGAAAGTAGGCGTCGAGCCCGGTGACGCGGAGGCTGAGGCGCAGGCGGTCGGGATGCGAGGACGAGGCGACGCAGCGACGAAGGTCGGAGACGGCGAGAAGGCCGACGACGCCCTCGCAGGGCCTCAGCCGCTCGCGAAACACCGCCGCCGTCGCCGGCCAGAGATCGGCCTCCGCGCCCGGCGGTAGCGCTCGACCCGTTACGGCGGCGAGCGCCGCCAGCCCGTCGACGGTCTTCATGCCGATAATGGTGGCAAAAAGCTCGCCCGACACTGCGATCCCATGCGCCCGATGCAGCGCGATCAACGCTTCACCGGCCAGATGCTCGCTGTCGACCAGCACCCCGTCGCAGTCGAAGATGACGAGATCGGGCACGACCCCTCTCAGGCGAAGCGCGCGCGGATCGCGGCGGCGACCCGCATCGGCGCCTCGAGGCTCGGCAGGTGCCCGCACTCCTCCAGAAGCATGAACTCCGCGTCGGGCATCGCCTCCGCCATCGCGCGCCCGGCGTCCGGCGCGGAGAAGCTGTCCGCCTCCCCCCAGACGAGAAGCGAGCGGCAGGCGAGGCGCTGGAGGTCCGCCGTGCGGTCGGGCCGCGTCATCAGCGCCTCGTTCTGGGCAAGAAGCCGGTCGATGCCGGCGCGTGCGGCCATCGCGCGGAAGATGTCGGCCGCCTCCTGGCCGCGCCCGTCCGGCTCGTAGACGATCGCACGCGCCATGTCCTCCAGCATCTCCGCCCCGCCGTCCGCCTCGATCGCCGCGCGGCGGCGGTCGAACGGCTCGCGGCTCGCCGGCCCCTGCGGCGCCGCGCCCATGACCACGAGGCCCTGGACCAGCGAAGGCGCGGCCAGCGCCGCCTCGCGCGCGACATGCCCGCCGAACGACGTCCCGGCGACGATGAACGGCTTGCCCTCCGCGGCGTCCACGATCTCGCGGGCGCAGGCCGCCATGTCGGGCGCGGCCGGCACCACCGTGCGGCAGTCGAAGTCAGGCCGCAGGAGCGCGATCAACGGCTCGTAGAGATCGCCGTCGCAGGCGAAGGCGGGCACGAGGATCAGGCGCATGGACACTCCGGCGGTCGGGATGGGTGCCCTGATGTAGGGCACGGGCATGAGGATGCGATGACAGCCCCGCCGTTGCCGCCGGAGCGGCGCGGGTCTAAAGCGAAAGCGAACACCCCTCCCCCTCACCCTACGCTCTCGGAACCCATCATGCAGCAACGACCGCTCGGGCGCACGGATCTGCGCGTCAGCCGGATCTGCCTCGGCACCATGACCTTTGGCGAACAGAACACCGAAGGCGACGCGCACGAGCAGCTCGACCGCGCCGTGGAGCGCGGCGTCAACTTCCTCGACGCCGCCGAGCTCTACCCCATTCCCCCGAAGGCGGAGACGCAGGGGCGCACGGAAGCCTATATCGCCTCGTGGCTGCGGGCGCGCGGCAATCGCGACCGCATGGTGATCGCGACCAAGGTCGTCGGCCGCTCCACCTCGACCTGGTTCCGCGCCGACGGTTCGGAGCCGCGCCTCGACCGTCGCAATGTCGTCGAAGCCGTCGAGGGGTCGCTGAAGCGCCTCGGCATCGACTGCATCGACCTCTACCAGATCCACTGGCCGGACCGCCCGACCGCGGGCTTCGGCTCGGTGCCGACGCGCTGGAAGACGCCCGATCCCGTTCTGGACGAGGTGGCGATCGAGGAAACGGCGGACGTCTTCCAGGACCTCGTGCGGGACGGCAAGATCCGCCACGCCGGCCTGTCGAACGAGAGCGCCTGGGGCACGATGCGCTGGCTGACGCTCGCCGACGCCGGCCGAGCGCCGCGCATGGCGAGCATCCAGAACGCCTACAACCTCTTGAACCGCACCTTCGAGACGGCGCAGGCCGAGATCGCCGTGCGCGAGGGCATCGGCCTCCTCGCCTACTCGCCGCTGGCGCAAGGATACCTCACGGGCAAGTATGCCGGCGGCGCACGCCCCGCCGGCTCGCGCAAAGCGCTGTTCGATCGACTGCAGCGATACGAGAAGCCGGGCACGGCGGAGGCGGTCGCCGCCTATGTGGCCCTCGCGCGCGAGTTCGGCCTGGCGCCGGCCACCTTCGCCAACGCCTTCGTGCTGGCGCAGGACTTCGTCACGGCCTCGATCATCGGCGCGACGACGATGGCGCAACTCGACGAATGCCTCGCCGCCGAGGACGTCGCGTGGACCGCGGAGATGCAGGACGCGGTGGACGGCCTGCACCAGCGCTACGGCAACCCGGCCCCTTGAGCCGTCAGTTCCCGGTCGGGGCGGCATCCCCGCCCCGACCGGCCACCGCGTCGCGCAGCCGCCGCGCGTCCGCGGTCATCTCCCGCAGCCGATCGAGCGACAGTCCGGCCGCGGACACCAGCGCTTCTCCGAGACAGCGGCTGCGGTCGGCGAGATCGCGGCCAGCGTCGGTCAGCCGCACGATGACCTGCCGCGCGTCGGCCGTGTCGCGCTCGCGCGTCACGAAGCCCGACGCGGCCAGGCGCGTCACCAGCGGGGTCATCGTGCTCGGCTCGAGGTCCAATCGGGACGCGAGGTCGCCGACGCGCTGGCCGTCCGCCTCCCACAGGACCGACAGCGTCAGGTACTGCGGGTAGGTGATGCCCCACTCGTCGAGGATCGGCTTATAGAGCCGGCCGATCGCCATCGACGCGCCGTAGAGCGCGAAACACAGATGGTCGTCGAGCGGGAGCGGCGAGTTCGCGCGCGTCATGGTTTCAGCCTCGGTCCGGTGCGGTTTTTATTTATCACGATAGTTTTCCGCTGGACAAGAGTCGGGCCGGCCTCTAAGTTGGCGTTTATCGCGATAACCAATTGCGCCAACGAGGAGAAGGTTCCATGCCCGTCGACACGATCTACAAGACCCGCGCCACGGCCTCCGGCGGCGGCCGTGACGGCCACGTCCGCTCCGAGGACGGCAACCTCGACCTGAACCTCGTCGTCCCGAAGGAGATGGGCGGACCGGGCGGCGACGGCGCCAACCCGGAGAAGCTGTTCGCCGCCGGTTACTCCGCCTGCTTCCTCGGCGCCATGCGCGCCGTGTCCTCGAAGGTCGGCGTGAAGGTGCCGAACGATGCGACGGTGACCGCCGAGATCGGCTTCGGCCCGCGCTCGGAAGGCGGCTACGGCATCACCGCCGATCTCACGATCTCGCTGCCCGGCCTCGACCGCGCCGACGCGCAGAAGCTCGTCGACACCGCCCATCAGGTCTGCCCCTATTCCAACGCCACCCGCAACAATCTCGACGTCGGCCTGACCATCGTCTGACCGCATCGCGATCGCGCGAGAAAAGGCCCCGGCGGACGCTCCGCCGGGGCCTTTTCGTCTCGCGGTGGGCACCCCTTTTCCCGAACGAAAAGGGGTGGCCCATGGGCCGCCCCTTCGATCGCTGTGAGGACGACGGGATTACTCCGCGTCGTCTTCCTTGGCCTTCTTGATCTCCTCGCCGGTCGCCTGATCGACGACCTTCATGGAGAGGCGGACCTTGCCGCGCTCGTCGAAGCCCATGAGCTTGACCCAGACCTTCTGACCCTCCTTGACGACGTCCTGCGTCTTCTGAACGCGGTCGGCGGCCAGCTGCGAGATGTGGACGAGGCCGTCGCGCGAGCCGAAGAAGTTCACGAAGGCGCCGAACTCGACGCACTTCACCACCGTACCCTCGTAGATCTCGCCGACTTCCGGCTCGGCCACGATCGAGTGGATCCACTTCTTGGCGGCCTCGATCTCCTTGCCGGAGGACGAGGCGATCTTCACGGTGCCGTCGTCCTCGATGTTGATCTTGGCGCCGGTCTTCTCGACGATCTCGCGGATCACCTTGCCGCCCGAGCCGATCACGTCGCGGATCTTGTCGGTCGGGATCTGCATGACCTCGATGCGCGGCGCGAACTCGCCGAGCTCGGCGCGGGCCGACCCCAGCGCCTTGTTCATCTCGGCGAGAATGTGCTCGCGGCCGCCCTTGGCCTGCTCGAGGGCGATCTTCATGATCTCCTCGGTGATGCCCTGGATCTTGATGTCCATCTGCAGCGAGGTGATGCCCCGGTCGGTGCCGGCCACCTTGAAGTCCATGTCGCCGAGGTGGTCCTCGTCGCCGAGGATGTCGGACAGGACCGCGAAGCGCTCACCCTCGAGGATGAGGCCCATGGCGATGCCGGCCACCGGGCGCGCCAGCGGAACGCCGGCGTCCATCAGCGCCAGCGAGGTGCCGCAGACGGTCGCCATCGAGGACGAACCGTTGGACTCCGTCACTTCCGAGACGGCGCGGATCGTGTAGGGGAAGGCTTCCTTGGCCGGCAGCATCGGGCGGATGGCGCGCCAGGCGAGCTTGCCGTGACCGATCTCGCGGCGGCCGGGCGAACCCATGCGGCCCGTCTCGCCGACCGAGTACGGGGGGAAGTTGTAGTGAAGGAGGAAGGTCTCCTTGTAGGTGCCCGTCAGGCTGTCGACGTACTGCTCGTCCTCGCCGGTGCCGAGGGTCGCCACCACCAGCGCCTGCGTCTCGCCGCGCGTGAAGAGCGCCGAGCCGTGGGTGCGCGGCAGGATGCCGGCCTCGGAGACGATCTGGCGCACGGTCGACAGGTCGCGCCCGTCGATGCGGCTCTTGGTGTCGAGGATGTTCCAGCGCACGATCTTGGCCTGGAGCTCCTTGAAGACCGTACCGACGTCTTCCTTCGGCGCCTTCGGGTCCTGACCCTCGGGCAGGAAGTGCGCCATGACCTTGGCCTTCACCGCGTCGACGGCGGCGTAGCGGGCCTGCTTGTCGGTGTTCTTGTAGGCGTCGCGCAGCTCGGCCTCGGCCAGACCCAGCATCTCGCTTTCGAGCGCCGAGTGATCGGGCACCGTGTGGTTGCGCGGCTCCTTGGCGGCATGCTCGGCGAGCTTGATGATCGCCTCGATCACCGGCTGGAAGCCCTTGTGACCGAACATGACGGCGCCGAGCATCGTCTCTTCGTCGAGCTCGTGTGCCTCGGACTCCACCATCAGCACGGCGTCCTGCGTGCCGGCGACCACGAGGTCGAGCTTGGACTCGCCCATCTCGTCGACATGCGGATTCAGCTTGAACTCGCCGTTGATGTAGCCGACGCGCGCGCCGCCGATCGGACCCATGAAGGGCACGCCGGACAGCGTCAGCGCCGCGGAGGCCGCGACCATCGCGAGGACGTCCGGGTCGTTCTCGAGGTCATGCTGCAGGACGGTGACGACGACCTGCGTGTCGTTCTTGTAGCCTTCCGCAAAGAGCGGGCGGATCGGACGGTCGATCAGGCGCGAGACCAGCGTTTCCTTCTCGGAGGGACGGCCCTCGCGCTTGAAGTAGCCGCCCGGGATCTTGCCGGCGGCGAACGCCTTTTCCTGGTAGTTGACGGTCAGCGGGAAGAAGTCGAAGCCGGGCTTGGGGGCCTTGGCCGAGACGACGGTCGCGAGCACGGCGGTCTCGCCGTAGGTGGCGAGCACTGCGCCGTCGGCCTGACGGGCGATCTTGCCGGTTTCGAGGGTCAGCGTGCGGCCGCCCCATTCGATCTCGACCTTGTGGGTATTGAACATGCGATAGGCCTCGTGTCTGCGCCGCGACGGATCGCGGCCGGGCAAAGGGAAACGCGCATGGGCAAGACGGCGGGAGGCTTCCGGTCGCGGCGCGGCTAGAGGTCAGCGGCGCCCGGGCACGATGGGTTCCGTCCGGCGCACGGCCGTCGGGATCATGCCGGGAAGCATCCGGCAATCCTGCCCCATGAGCGTTGGGCTCTCTGGCGCGGCGCTCGATGGAGCAGCCGGCCGGGACAGGCTTTCCCCGCCGGGGCGGGAGAAGCTGGTTCGAAATGCGGGCGCGGCGCTCACGGACCCTTGAGCGCCGCGCCGAATGACGGATTTAGCGACGCAGGCCGAGACGGCCGATCAGCGCGGTGTAGCGCTCTTCCTCGCGCTCCTTCAGGTAGTCGAGGAGGCGGCGACGCTGGGACACCATCTTGAGAAGGCCACGACGCGAGTGGTTGTCCTTCTTGTGGCCCTTGAAGTGTTCGGTCAGGTTGGCGATGCGCTCCGACAGAAGGGCGACCTGCACCTCGGGCGAACCGGTGTCGCCTTCCTTGGTGCCGTATTCCTTCATGAGTTCGGCTTTGCGCTCGAGCGTGATCGACATCGTATATCCCTTTCTTGGAGAATCTGGAGGGTTGGGACGCCCTAGCCGGGATGTCGTCCAGCCAGGGCCATGATGCGAGGCCCGGTCGGAACGGCCGGGCACGCGGGGCGGGTATAGGCGCATTCCGCAGGGAATGCCAGCCCGGAACGGATGGGCCGCGTTCTAGCCGCGACCGCCGAAGACGCGCTTGGGGTGGAACGAGCCCTGGTCGATCGAGCCGATCGCGACGAGCCGCCCATGACCTGTGGCATAGGCTTCGTCGCAGAAGGCCGGCGCATCGCGGCCGCGCAGGAGCACCGGATTGCCCGACAGCACCCGCCCCGCCTGATCGTCGGTGAGCGTCACCTCGTAGAGGTCCGAGAGCGCGGTCGCCGCGTCCAGAACGATCTCGTCGAGCGCGGTGAAGTCGGTGATGCGCGCGCGCGCGCCCGCTTCCGCCGCCTCCGGCGTCAGCTCCTCCAGCCCCTCTTCGGCCGCATCCATCAGTTCGTCGAGCGTGACCATGTCGTCCTCGTCGAACGAGCCGACGCGCACCCGGCGAAGCTCGGTGATGTGGCCGAAGCAGCCGAGGTCGCGCCCGAGGTCGCGAGCGATGGCTCTGACATAGGTGCCCTTGCCGCATTCGGCCTCGAAGGTCGTGGTCGAGGCGTCGGGCATCTCAACGATCGCCAGCCGGTGCACCGTCACGGTGCGCGCGGCGATCTCGACGGTCTCGCCGGCGCGCGCCAGATCGTAGGCGCGCTCGCCCTCGATCTTGATCGCCGAGAAGGCCGGCGGCACCTGGGAGATCTCACCGGTGTAGTTCGGCAGAAGCGTCTCGATGTCGGCGCGGGACGGCCGGCGGTCGGAGGCGTTGACCACCGGGCCCTCCGTGTCGTCGGTCGTCGTCTCCGCGCCCCAGGACACGGTAAAGCGATAGGTCTTCTGCCCGTCCATCACGAAGGGCACGGTCTTCGTCGCGTCGCCCAACGCGATCGGCAGCATGCCGGACGCCAGCGGGTCGAGCGTGCCGGCGTGTCCCGCCTTCTGCGCGAAATAGAGCCACTTGATCTTCGAGACGGCTTCCGTGGAGCCCATGCCTTTCGGCTTGTCGAAGATCACCCAGCCGGAAATCGGGCGGCCCTTCGGCTTCTTCCCGCGACGTGCCATCAGTTGTCGTCCTCGTCGTCTGCCGTCCCTTGCGTGTCGCGCAGGACCTCCGGCGAGCGCAGGAGCGCGTCGATCCGGGCATAGTTGTCGAAACTGTCGTCCTGCCGGAAGCGGACCTCCGGCATGTACTTCATCTGCCTGAGCGCCGGCGTCAGCCGCCCCCGCAGGAACCGCGCGTGGCCGTTGAGGGCCTGCACGTAGGGGTCCACCTTCTCCTGCCCGAACACCGTGACATAGGCGGTGGCGAGCTTCAGATCGGGGCTCATGCGCACTTCCGTCACGCTGATCACGGCGTTTTCGAGGAGCGGGTCCAGGATCTCGCGACGCTGCAGCGTTTCGGTCAGTGCGTGGCGGACCTTCTCGCCCACCGACAGCTGACGCTGCGAGGGCCCTTTCGGGGCTTTGGTATGCTTGGCCATGGCTGGTTGCTCCTAGGCGGGAGGCCGCATCGTCCCTCGTGCGAACGCAACTGCAAAGCCCGGCGTCGCCGCCGGGCTTTGCGCATTTTGTCCGGTCGGGCGGCCCCCTCGAGGACCGCCGTCTGGGGATCAGAGCGTGCGGGCGATGTGCTCCACGCGGAAGTTCTCGATGATATCGCCGACGCGAATATCCTCGTAGTTCTGGAAGGCCATGCCGCACTCCTGGCCGCCCGGCACCTCGGCGACTTCGTCCTTGAAGCGCTTGAGCGTCTTGAGCGTGCCTTCGTGGATGACCACGCCGTCGCGGATGAGGCGCACGCCCGCACCGCGCTCGACCTTGCCTTCC
Organism: uncultured Aureimonas sp.; assembly: GCF_913775355.1. Classification (GTDB taxonomy): domain Bacteria; phylum Pseudomonadota; class Alphaproteobacteria; order Rhizobiales; family Rhizobiaceae; genus Aureimonas. The sequence continues at coordinate 7,387 of NZ_CAJYIU010000266.1, read as the reverse complement.
GTGACGCGGCAGCCCGCGACCTTGCCGATCTTGGTGATGTGGAACACCTCCAGGATTTCGGCATTGCCGAGGAACGTCTCGCGCCGCTCGGGCGACAGGAGGCCCGACATCGCCTGCTTCACGTCATCCACGAGGTCGTAGATGATGTTGTAGTAGCGGATCTCGATCCCCTCGCGCTCGGCGAGCTGACGGGCCTGCGCGTTGGCACGCACGTTGAAGCCGATGATCGCGGCGTTCGAGGTGGCGGCCAGCTGGACGTCCGACTCGGTGATGGCACCCGCGCCCGAATGGACGATGCGCGCCTGCACCTCGTCCGTGCCGAGCTTTTCGAGAGCCGTCCCGATCGCCTCGACCGAGCCCTGCACGTCGCCCTTGACGAGCAGCGGGAAGGTCTTGAGGCCGCTTGACTGCAGCTGGTTCATCATCTGCTCGAGCGAGCCGCGCTGACCGGCCGACTTGGCGACCGCCTTCTCGCGCGTCAGGCGCTGGCGGTACTCGGTGATCTCGCGGGCCTGCGCCTCGTCCTTGACCACCGCGAAGCGATCGCCGGCGAGCGGCGTGCCCTGCATGCCGAGGACCTCGACCGGGGTCGACGGACCGGCCTCCTTCATCTGCTTGCCCTGGTCGTTGACCAGCGCGCGCACGCGGCCCCACTGGTCGCCGGCGACCACGATGTCGCCGACGCGCAGCGTACCGGCCTGGACGAGCGTCGTCGCCACCGGGCCGCGACCGCGGTCGAGCTGGGCCTCGATCACCACGCCTTCGGCGGTGCGGTCGGGGTCGGCCTTGAGGTCGAGGATTTCGGCCTGCAGCAGGATCGCCTCGAGAAGCTTGTCGAGGTTGGTGCCGGCCTTGGCCGAAACCTCGACGTCGAGCACCTCACCACCCATGGATTCGACGAACACCTCGTGCTGGAGGAGCTGCGTGCGGACCTTCTGGGCGTCGGCGGCCGGCTTGTCGATCTTGTTGATCGCCACGATGATCGGCACGCCGGCCGCCTTCGCGTGGCTGATCGACTCGATCGTCTGCGGCATGACGCTGTCGTCGGCCGCCACCACGAGGATCGCGATGTCGGTCGCCTGGGCGCCGCGGGCACGCATCGCCGTGAAGGCGGCGTGGCCCGGCGTATCGATGAACGAGATCTTCTGCCCGTTCTGCTCGACCTGATAGGCGCCGATGTGCTGCGTGATGCCGCCGGCTTCGCCCGACACGACGCTGGTCTTGCGGATCGCGTCAAGGAGCGAGGTCTTGCCGTGGTCGACATGGCCCATGATTGTGACGACCGGCGGGCGCGTGACGAGCTTCTCGGGATCGCTCGCCACGTCGAACATGCCGGTCTCGACGTCCGATTCCGCCACGCGGCGAACCGTGTGACCGAACTCAGACGCGATGATCTCGGCGAGATCGGCGTCGATCACGTCGCCCGGCTTCATCATCTGACCCTGCGCCATCAGGAACTTGATGACGTCCACGGCCCGCTCCGACATGCGGTTGGCGAGTTCCTGGATGGTGATGGTCTCGGGGATAATCACTTCGCGGGCAATCTTCTCGCGGGTCTGGTTCTGCTGCGAGCGCTTGAACTTCTCCTGACGCCGACGCATCGACGACAGCGAGCGGCCGCGCGCATCCTCGTCGGACAGCGCACGCTCGACATTGACGCGGCCGGCGCCGCGGCGGTCGTCGCCGGTGCGCGCACGCGTCGGCTTGGCGGCGTCGGCAGCCGGCGCACGCGCCGGGCCACGGGCCGCGCCCGGACGACGACGGTCGTCCTCGTCGTCGGCGCGCGTCTTCTTGGTGAGGTCGGTGCGACCGGCCGGGCGCAGGCCGAGACCGTCGTCCACCGGCGGCGGGCCGGGGATGACGTTGACATTGGCCTTCGCGCCGCCCGGACGGGCGGCCGGCTTGTTGGCGGCGCGGCGGGCCGCGTCCTCCTCGGCCTTCTTGCGGGCGGCAGCCTCGAGCTCGAGACGCGCGGTCTCCTCGGCCTGACGGCGCTCAGATTCCTCGCGCTCGGCGCGGCGGCGCTCGTCCTCGGCGACGCGGCGCGCCTCCTCGATCTGGAACAGGCGGCGGTCTTCGGCCTCACGCTGCTGTGCGAGGATCAAGGCGCGGCGACGCGCATCCATCTCCTTGGACGACAGATCCGAGAGGACCGCACCGCGCGGCTGGCGGGCACCGGGCGCGGCAGCCGCCGGGGCGGGACCGCGGCGATCGTCGCGACCGCCCGGCTGGCCCGGACGACCGGCCTGCGCGGGCTGGCCGGGGCGCTGCTGGCTCGGCGCGCCGGGGCGACCGGCCTGCGAGCCGGCATAGCCGGGGCGTGCAGGCTGGCCCGGACGCTGCGCGCCGGCCGGACCGCCGGTGGCGGGACGGGCGGGCGCCGGGGCACCGGGGCGCTGCGCGGAGCCCTGCGGGGCACGCGGCGCCGCCGCGGCGGCGGTCGGAGCGGTGGTCGTGGTGGCCGCAGGAGCGGCGGTTTTGGCGGTATCGCTCAAGGAAGGCTTCGGTGACTCGGGTTCGGAAGGGGGCGTGGAGACGCTCGGCGTCGCGGCCGGAGCCTCGACGACGGGCGCGGCAGGGGCGGCGGCGGCCGGCGCGGGCGCCGGTGCGGGCTCGGCCGAGACAGGTTCGGCAGCGGGTGCGGCAGGCGCCGCCTCGGGTGCCTTGGCGACCGGCTCGGCAGGGGCCGCGGGCGCGACGGGGCGATCGGGGGTGACAGGCGCCTGCGGGTTCTTGGCCGCATGCTCGAGCGCCGCCATCTGCGCGGGCGTCAGGGCCGGTCGTGCGGGAGCCGCCGCGGCCGGTGCGGGCGCAGGTGCTGCAGGCGCCGCTGCGGGCTCGGCCGCCGCGGGCGCATCCTTGGCCGCTTCGCCGGGGACCGAGAACTTGCGCTTCTTGGTCTCCACGACGACGCTCTTCGTGCGCCCGTGCGAGAAGTTCTGCCGCACCGTCGACTGCGAAACGCTGCCGCTCGGCTTCAGGGTCAGGGTCTTCTTCGGGATGACGCTCAGCGTCTTGTCATCGCCCGATTTCGTATCGCTCATTACCGCTTCCGCTTCCTGCGCGGGTTTGTTCCCCGCGCCACTATCCGTGCCTAGAGCATTTTTCAACCGTGCTCAGCCGTTGATCTTAATGGTGGCTTCACGAAGCCGGCGGGTGGCCGGCATCCGCTTCGTTGGTTTCCCGGGCGCTCGCGCCCCGGTAGGTCTCCAGCGCATCGAGGCGCTCGATCAGGGCCGCTCCAGCTCCACCGGGCAAGATGGCCGCGTGTATCACATTCTGGTCGCCCATGGCCAAACCGATTTCGTCGGCGGTGAGCGACTGGTAGGCCGGCACCAGCCGCCCCCCCGTCTCGGCGGCCCGCGCATAACGCGCCCCGTCGAGCTTTCGTATTCCGTCCGCCGCGCCGTCCGAGGCGTGGAGGACCGCGAGAGCCTTGCCGCCCCGAAGCGCGGCATCGACCTTGGTCCACCCGGTCGTCAGCTGGCCGGCCTTGCGGGCCAGCGCCAGAGCGCCTGCCGCCGAGCGCACCAGAAGCGCTTCCAAATCGTCGGCCAGCGTTTCGGTTCCCCTCAGCTCGCGCTTCAGGGCCCGCGGCAGAAGCTTGCGCTTCATCGCCGTCTCGACCACCGAGCGCCGCGCCTCGATGTGGGCGCCGCGTCCCGGCAGCCGGCGCTTGAGGTCCGGCACGACCTGCCCGTCCGGGCCGGCGACGAAGCGGATCAGGGCGTCGGCCGGCAGGGAGCGGCGGGACACGATGCACATGCGCCCATTCATCACCGCCGCCTCCAGGTCCGCGTCGTCGCCCTCGATCATTCGCTCGCTCAGGCCTCCTCGGCCTCGTCGTCACCTTCGGCCGCCGGCGCATCCGCCTCGACCCAGCCGGCCATCACGCGGGCCTGCATGATCATCGCCTCGGCGTCCTGACGGCTCACGTCGAAGGCCGAGAGCGCGCCGGTGAACTTCTTCGTCTCGCCGTCCTTGCGCTCGGTCCAGCCGACGAGATCGTCGGCCGCGCAGCCCGCGAAGTCTTCGACGCTCTTCACGCCGTCCTCGCCAAGCGCGACGAGCATGGCCGTCGTCAGGCCCTCGACCTGGCGAAGATCGTCCTCGACGCCGAGCGCGCGGCGCTTGTCGTCGAGATCCTTCTCGCGCTGGTCGAGGAACTCTTTTGCGCGGTTCTGGATCTCGGCCGCCGTGTCCTCGTCGAAGCCCTCGATCGAGGCGACCTCGGAATTGTCGACGTAGGCGACTTCCTCGACGCTCGCAAAGCCTTCCGACGCCAGGAGCTGGCCGACCATCTCGTCGACGTTCAGGGCGTCCATGAAGAGGGCCGAGCGCTCGGTGAACTCCTTCTGGCGACGCTGCGACTCTTCCTCTTCGGTGAGGATGTCGATGTCCCAGCCGGTGAGCTGCGAGGCGAGACGCACGTTCTGGCCGCGACGACCGATCGCAAGGCTCAACTGGTCATCCGGGACCACGACTTCAATGCGCTCGGCGTCCTCGTCGAGCACGACCTTGGCGACTTCCGCCGGCTGCAGCGCATTGACGAGGAAGGAGGCCGCGTCCGGCGACCAGGGAATGATGTCGATCTTCTCGCCCTGAAGTTCGCCGACGACGGCCTGGACGCGGCTGCCGCGCATGCCGACGCAGGCGCCGACCGGATCGACGGACGAATCGCGGCTGACCACCGCGATCTTGGCGCGCGAGCCCGGATCACGGGCGACCGCCTTGATCTCGATGATGCCGTCGTAGATTTCCGGCACTTCCATGGTGAAAAGCTTCGCCATGAACTGCGGATGGGTGCGCGACAAGAAGATCTGCGGGCCCCGCTGCTCGCGGCGCACGTCGTAGACGAAGGCGCGCACGCGGTCGCCGTAGCGGAAGAGCTCGCGCGGGATCTGCTCGTCGCGTCGGATGATGCCCTCGCCCTTGCCGAGATCGACGATGACGTTGCCGTACTCGACGCGCTTCACCGTGCCGTTGACGATCTCGTTCACGCGTCCGATGAACTCGTCGTACTGCTTGTCGCGCTCGGCCTCGCGCACCTTCTGCACGATGACCTGCTTGGCGGACTGGGCGGCGATGCGGCCGAACTCCATCGGCGGCAGCTGCTCGGCGATGAAGTCGCCGGGCTCGGCGTCGGGGTTCTTGTCGCGCGCGAGATCGAGATAGATCTGCGTCGCGGGGTCCTCGACCTCCTCGACCACTTCGAGAAGGCGCTGCAGCTTCATCTCGCCGGTCTTGGTGTTGATGTCGACACGGATGTTGGTTTCCTGGCCATAGCGCGAGCGGGCGGCCTTCTGGATCGCGTCCGCCATCGCGGCGATCACGATCTCCCGATCGATCGACTTCTCGCGCGCCACGGCATCCGCGATCTGCAGAAGCTCGAGTCGATTCGCACTGACTGCCATGTTCACGTCTCCTGTCGAAAGCCGCCGGGCATCCAAGGCTCCGGCCCTTCGGGAAGGGAAGCCGGCGCCCTTGGTTGCGCCGCGTCCCGTCGTCTCATCAATGCGCGCCGGGCGCTCCGGCTGCGTCCGGCATCTCGTCTTCGTCCTCGATCGGCAGACCCTTCGCCTTGCGCGCGGCCTTGTCGGCCTTGAGGGACGCCGCGATCAGGTCGTCGGTCAGGATCAGCCGGGCCTCCGCCAGGGCATCGAACGGCACCTCGACGATCTTGTCCTCGCCCTCCGACACCGCGTCACGCTCCAGCCGGAAGCCCTCGTCCGACACGGACAAGATGCGCCCCCGGAAGCGTTTGCGGTTGGCGACGAGGCGCGTCGTCTCCAACTTCATCAGCTGGCCGGCCCAGGCTTCGAAGTCGCCGACACGCACCAGCGGACGGTCGATGCCGGGCGAGGAGATCTCGAGATGGTAGGCCCGGTCCATCGGGTCCTCGACGTCGAGGACCGGAGAGATGCCACGAGAGACCGCCTCGCAATCCTCGACGCTCATCGAGCCGTCCGGCCGCTCGGCCATGATCTGCAGCGTCGTGCCGTTCATCGCCGAGACGCGGATGCGCACGAGGCGGTAGCCGAGCTGCTCGATCACGGGCTCCAGAAGGGCGGCGATGCGGCCTTCGAGGCCCTGTTCGATGATGATGCGCTTGTCCGTCACGAAGTCTCCGGTCGTGCCTCGGGACGCTCACTGAAGCTGTCCCGCCTGCGGCGACCGCCGGATCTCCTGCCGAGGCTATGCCCCTAACAAAAAAGAGCGGGACCGGGAGGACCCACTCTCACGATCGCATCGCAGAGAATTTGAACCCCATATACAGCCGAAGCGCCGCCATGGCAAGGCGAGCGCCCCCTTCCCGTCGCCCCCCTTCCCGTCAAAGGCGGCGGAAGGTGAGGTAGGCGCCCTTGCGACCCTCGCGATGGGCCTTCGCCTCGTAACGCGTGCCCGGCCAGCCTTCGTAGGGCGTGTGCCAGTCGGCCGGACCGTCCGCCTCCCACGCGAACGCGGGGTGGTCGCGCAGGTGCTGCAGCGTCCAGTCGACATAGGTCTCGATGTCGGAAGCGAAGCGGAAGCGCCCGCCGGGCTTCAGGACACGCGCCATGCGCTGGAGCGTGCGCAGGTTCACGAAGCGACGCTTCCAGTGTTTCCGCTTCGGCCAGGGGTCGGGATAGAAGAGGTCGATCCCGTCGAGCGAGGCGTCCGGCAGCCAGTCGAGAAGCAGCGTCGCGTCGTCGCCGAAGAGGCGAAGGTTCGCGCGGGGGCCCTCCTCCAGCGCCACCAGCATCTTGGCCATCGAGTTGACGAAGGGCTCGACGCCGATAAAGCCGGTGGCCGGGTGACGACCGGATTCGAGATGCAGATGCTCGCCGCCGCCGAACCCGATCTCGAGCCGCACCGCCTCGACGGGCGCCGAGAAAAGCGTCCGCAGATCGGCCGGTGCGCGCTGAGAGAGGTCAAGCGCCAGCGAGGGCAGCGCCTCGCGCAAGAGCCCCGCCTGCAGCGGGCGCAGCGTCTTGCCGCGCGAGCGCCCGAAGAAGTTCTCCCGGACGCGCGTGCGTTCGCCGTTCGTCCGTCGTTCAGCGGCCAAGTTTCGCCTTCAGCTTGGCGACGAGGTCGGTGCGCTCCCAGGAGAACGAGCCGTCGCGGCCGGGCTTGCGGCCGAAATGGCCGTAGGCCGAGGTCTTGGCGTAGATCGGGCGCGCGAGGTCGAGATGCTCGCGGATGCCACGCGGCGTGAGATCCATCAGCTCGCGCAGCGCCTTCTCGAGCGCCGTCTCGTCGACCTTGCCGGTGCCGTGCAGGTCGACATAGACCGACACCGGCTCGGCGACGCCGATGGCGTAGGAGAGCTGGATGGTGCAGCGCTCGGCGAGATTGGCCGCGACGACGTTCTTGGCGAGATAGCGTGCGGCATAGGCCGCCGAGCGAT
>NZ_CAJYIU010000265.1 GCF_913775355.1 uncultured Aureimonas sp. | reverse complement strand
CGCCCGGCTAGAGCATCGGCGCTGCGCGATCTCGACACGTTCCGCCAGGGCATCGCCGGCAACGTCACCAACACGATCCTCGACACGCCCTGGGCGCCGATCTTCCTGATCGTCATCACGATGATCGACTGGCGCCTCGGCGTGGCCGCGACAGTCGGTGCGATTCTCCTCTTCGGCCTCGCGCTTCTCAACGAGTACGTGACGAAGCCGGCGTTGAAGGAGGCGAACATCGCCGGTCAGCGCTCCTACGCGGCGACCGATTCGGGCCTCCGCAACGCCGAAGTCATCTACGCGATGGGCATGCTGCCCGGCCTGACCAACCGCTGGAACCGCGACCGCCTCGCCATGCTCTCCTCGCAGGAGGAGGCGTCGGAGCGCGGCGGTTCGGTGCAGGCGGCGATCCGCTTCCTCAACAACTTCCTGCAGGTCTCGATGCTCGCCGGCGGCGCGCTTCTGGTGATCGAGGGCCTCGCCGGCCCCGGCATCATGTTCGCGGCCGTGATGCTGGTGTCGAAGGCGCTGGCGCCGGTGCAGCGCGCGGTCGGCTCGTGGGGGACGATCGTCAACACGCGCCAGAGCTTCGAGCGCCTGAACGCCCTCCTCCTCGAGTTCCCGGCCGCCGAGCGCGGCATGGAGCTGCCGCGCCCTGCCGGCAAGCTCGCCGTCGAGGGCTGCTTCTACGCCTTCCCCGGCACCAACAAGGCGCTCCTGAAGAACCTCAACTTCGCACTGGAGCCGGGCGACTGCCTCGGCCTCATCGGCCCGTCCGGCGCGGGCAAGAGTTCGCTCGCCCGCCTCCTGATCGGCGTGCAGCGCCCGACCTCCGGTTCGGTCCGCCTCGACGGCGCCGAGATGCACTCCTGGGGCCGCGACCATATCGGCCGGCACATCGGCTACCTGCCGCAGGACGTCGAGCTGTTCTCGGGCACCGTGCGCGAGAACATCGCCCGCTTCGCGCCGGAACCGGACGATGCGGCCGTGCTCGCCGCCGCCAAGATGGCCGGCTGCCACGACCTGATCCTCCGCCTGCCGGACGGCTACGACACGGAGCTCGGCGAAGGCGGCGCGATGCTCTCGGTCGGCCAGCGCCAGCGCGTCGCGCTCGCCCGCGCCGTCTACGGCAACCCGTCCTTCGTGGTGCTGGACGAGCCGAACGCCTCGCTCGATTCGGACGGCGAGCAGGCGCTGCTCGCCGCGATCGTCGCGCTCCGCCGTATCGGCTCGACCGTCGTCGTCATCTCGCACCGCATGTCGGCGCTGAACTACTCCAACAAGATCCTGCTCCTGCGCGACGGCATGGTGGAGCGGTTCGGCCCACGCGACGAGGTGCTCGCCCGTGTCGTCGCCCCGGCTCCGGCCCCGCAGCAGACCCAGCCGCAGACGGCTGTGGCCTCCGCGCCGGAGCCGAAGGCCATTCCGGCCTCGTCCTAATCCTGAAGCTTCGAGAGATAGACCCATGTCCGTGATCGCCTTCAGGAAGAAGCCCGACGACGAGCAGCCCGCGCAGCCGGGCGAGGTGCCGAAGCTCGCCAAACCCGGCGGGGACGACGGGGCTTACGAGTTCAACCTTCGACGCCCGATCCTTTTGGGTTCCGTTATCGTCGGCGTCTTCATCGTCGGTATCGGCACCTGGGCGGCGTTCGCGCCGCTGTCAGGCGCGGTGCTGGCGGGCGGTGTCGTGAAGGTCGAGGACAGCCGCAAGGTCGTGAAGAACCGCGACGGCGGCATCGTGAAGTCGGTCATGGTGCGCGATGGCCAGCACGTGCAGGCGGGCGACGTGCTCCTGCGCATGGACGACGTGCAGGCGCGCTCGGCCTACGAGGTCTACGACAACCAGCTGATGAACCTCCTCGCCCGCCGCGCGCGCTTCACGGCAGAGAGCAAGGGCGACGAGGAGATCACCTTCCCGCCGGAAGTGCTGGAGCGGCGCGACGATCCGGCGATCGAGCAGCTGATCACCGATCAGACCACCCTGTTCCAGACCCGCAAGTTGGGCCTCGAGACGCAGGTCGAGATCCTGCAGCAGCGCCGCCAGCAGCTCGAGACGCGAATCAACGGCTACCAGATCCAGATCAACTCGATCGACCGCCAGCAGGAGCTGATCGAGGAGGAGAAGAAGGGCGTCGCATCGCTGCTCGCCAAGGGCCTTGCGCCGAAGACGCAGGTTCTCGCGCTCGAGCGCGCCTCCGTCGATCTCGGCGGCCAGACAGGGTCCTTGAAGTCGCAGATCGCCGAAGCCCGCGAGACGCAAGGCGAGGCCGAAATGCAGATGAACCGGCTGACGCAGGACCGCCTGACGGAAGCCAATGAGGGCATCAGCAACGTCCAGTCGGAGATGGCCAACATCGTGCCGCGCCTACAGTCGGCCAAGGCGACGCTGGCGCTAACCGAAGTGCGCGCGCCGGCCACCGGCACCGTGCTCGGCCTGACCCAGTTCACCGACGGCGGCGTGCTCGGCCCCGGCGAGCGCATCCTCGATATCGTGCCCGAGGACACGCAGCTCATCATCGAGGCGATGATCCAGCCCCAGGACATCGCCAAGGTCGAGCCGAACATGAACGCGATGGTGAAGCTCACGGCCTACAACCAAAGCACCACGCCTTCGGTGAACGGGCGGATCATGCGCGTGTCGCCGGACCGTCTGACGACGGAGAACGGCACCGCCTATTTCAAGGCCGACGTCGAGGTGGCGCCGAGCGCCCTCGCCCACCTGTCGCACGACATCCGCCTCTATCCGGGCATGCCGGCCGAGGTCATCATCCCGACGGGCGAGCGCACCGCGCTCGACTACATCCTCGCGCCGATCACGCGCTCGATGGACCGCGCCTTCCGCGAGGAATAACAGCCGTTCGGCGGCGCGCTCCGGTGCGCCGCCCCTCGCCGTCCCGATCGTCGCCGCGTGACGGGATGCCGTCCCGTTCCCGTGCCGCGCAGATCATGATCCAGAACAAGACGCTTCTCTTCATCCACCAGAACTTTCCCGGCCAGTTTCTGCACCTGTGCCGGGCGCTCGCCCAGCACAACCGGGTCTTCTTCATCACCAAGCCGACCAAGAACCGCCTCGCGGGCGTCCGGCTGGTCGAATACACGCCGCACCGCGCGCCCAATCCGCAGATCCACAACTACCTGCGCACCACCGAGGACGCGATCCTCCATGGCCAAGCGGTGGCGCGGCTTCTCCTGCAGATGCAGAAGGAGAACGTGCGCCCGGACATCATCATCGGGCACAGCGGCTGGGGCGAGACGCAGTTCGTCAAGGACATCTTTCCCGACGTTCCGCTGCTGAGCTACATCGAGTTCTATTACAGTGCGACGGGCGCCGACGTCGGCTTCGATCCCGAATTCCCGAGCCAGACCGAGCTGAAGTTCCAGTTGCGCTGCCGCAACCAGGTCATTCTGTCCGCTCTCGAATCGACCGATCTCGGCCTGTCGCCGACGCGCTGGCAGCACAGCCGCATCCCGTCCGTCTTCCAGCCGAAGGTGAAGGTGATCCACGACGGAGTGGATACCGACCAGGTCGGGCCCGCCGAGGCGCCATCGATCACGCTGGAGGGGCGCACCTACGACAAGTCGGCACCCGTCGTCACCTACGTCGCGCGCAACATCGAGCCCTATCGCGGCTCGCACATCTTCATGCGCGCGATCAACCGCATCCTCGCCAAGGCACCGGACGCGCGGATCGTGATCGTCGGGGGCGATGGCGTGTCCTACGGCGCGCGGTTGCCCGAGGGCGAGACCTACAAAGCGCGCTTCCTGAAGGAAAACCCGGTTGACGAAGCGCGCGTTCATTTCGTCGGGCGCGTCGAGTACGAGGACTTCAAGACCTTGCTGCAGGTGTCGGCGGCGCACGTCTACCTGACGTATCCGTTCGTTCTGTCCTGGTCGATGTTGGAATCGATGGCGAGCGAGTGCCTGCTCATCGGATCGCGCACCGCGCCGGTCGAGGAGGTCGTGCGACACGGCGAGAACGGGCTGCTCGTCGACTTCTTCGATCCGCAGGAGCTCGCCGACACGGTGGTCGAGGCGCTGCGCCAGCCGGAAAAGTATCGCGAGATGCGCCGCGAGGCACGCCGGACGATCGTTCGCGACTACGACCTGAAGCGGGTCTGCCTGCCCGCTCAGCTCAACCTGATCGGCCGGATGCTCGGCTGATCAGCTCGCCAGCGGAACCGGCGCGGGCGCTATCGCCTCGCCGAGGCCGAGCCGGTTGCGGATCGCGCCGCTCGACGACACGATACCCTCGATCGTGTAGTTGCCGAGCGTCGAGAGAAACGCATCGAGCGCGCTGCGCAGTGCGGCGTTCAGGGCGCAGCTGTCGATCAGCGGGCAGTCCACCGCGCCGGTCTCGAAGCATTCGGCCATCGCGAAACTTTCCTCGGTCGTCTCGACCACCTCGCGCAGGGTGATCGCGGCGGCCGGGCGCGCCAGACGGATGCCGCCGTTGCGACCGCGCACCGTCTCGACGAAGCCCGCCTCCACCAGCGGCTGGAGAATCTTGAACAGGAAGAGTTCCGACACGTTGTAGGCCGCCGCGACATCGCCGACGCGGCTGAGCCGCCCGGTGTTGACCGCGCAATACATCAGAAGTCGGATGGCGTAGTTCGTCTGGCGCGTAAGCCGCATCAAGTCCTCCCTCGGGCGGGCTGCCGAGCAGATGATGTCTTCTTAGAACAATTCCAAGCGCATGGGAAATGCGGCGGCATCGTGCTCGGTTGTCGCGGAATTGTCGCTTTTCCACGTCGACGCGCGGCCGGCGCGTTGGCGAAACCCTTTCGAGTTGCTAAGAAATTCGCCATGCACGAGGGCTGTGCGACGGGGCGTTGGCGCTCGCCGCCCGAAGCGGGTCGAATCAACGAGGCTCCATGGAATACTTCCTGCAACAATTGATCAACGGCGTGACGTTGGGGTCGATCTACGGATTGATCGCCATCGGCTACACGATGGTCTACGGAATCATCGGCATGATCAACTTCGCCCACGGCGAGGTCTTCATGATCGGCTCGTTCATCGCGCTGACGACGTTCCTCGTGCTCATCTCGATGGGCGTGACGTTCCTGCCGATCGTGCTGCTCCTGATGATCGTGGTGGCGATGCTCTTCACCGCGCTGTGGGGCTGGTCGATCGAGCGGATCGCCTACCGCCCGCTTCGCGGCTCGTTCCGCCTCGCGCCGCTGATCACCGCGATCGGCATGTCGATCTTCCTGCAGAACTTCGTGCAGGTGTCGCAGGGCGCGCGCGTCAAGCCGCTGCCGCCGCAGATCCAGGGCGCGGTGCAGGTCATTCCGGGCGTGCAGATCTCCTACATGCAGATCACGATCATCATCGTGACGCTGGTGCTGATGACGGTGTTCTCGCTCCTCATCGCGCGCACCCCGCTCGGCCGTCAGCAGCGCGCCTGCGAGCAGGACTCCAAGATGGCCGCGCTTCTGGGCGTCAACGTCGACCGCACGATCTCGCTGACCTTCGTGATGGGCGCCTCGCTCGCCGCGGTGGCCGGTACGATGTACCTCCTCTACTACGGCGTCATCGACTTCTATATCGGCTTCCTCGCCGGCGTTAAGGCCTTCACGGCAGCCGTTCTCGGCGGCATCGGCTCGTTGCCGGGCGCGATGCTCGGCGGCCTCGCGATCGGTCTCATCGAGACCTTCTGGTCGGGCTATTTCTCGGTCGAGTACAAGGACGTCGCCGCCTTCTCGATCCTTGCGATCGTCCTGATCTTCCTGCCCTCCGGCCTCCTCGGCCGGCCCGAAGTGGAGAAGGTCTGATCATGGCCGGTCCTCAGACCCCGTCCACCACCACGCCCGAGGGCGCGCAGATCGAAGAGGAGATGCGTCGCGACGCCATGCGCGGCGTGCCGCCGACGGGCGAGACGCCCGCCTCCGGCCCGAGCTTCGCCGTGGCCCTGCGCGAGGCGCTCGTCACCGCCGCGATCGTCGGCGCGCTGACGCTGTTCTTCCTTCTGATGCGAACGGACATCGCGCCGGGCGGGCTCGTCCTGTCGGTGCGCTGGGACCTCTGGTTCATCGCGATCGCGCTCGCCTTCGGCGTGCGACTCGTCCTCAGCCTCGTGCTCTTCCAGCGCAAGGAGAAGGGCGTGGGTTCCGCCAAGGCCGGCAAGACCGTGTCCACCAAGGGCGCCGGCCTCGGCCGCTTCCTCGGCGTCGGGCTGCTCGGTCTCGCGCTGGTGCTGCCGTTCCTGATCCGGGTCGTGGCGCCGTCGAGCGACCGCTACCTGATCGACCTCGCGATCCTGATCCTGACCTATGTCATGCTCGGCTGGGGCCTCAACATCGTGGTCGGTCTCGCGGGCCTTCTCGATCTCGGCTACGTCGCGTTCTACGCCGTCGGCGCCTATTCCTTCGCGCTGCTGGCGATCAACTTCGACCTCGGCTTCTGGGTCTGCCTGCCGATGGCAGGGCTCTTCGCCGCGCTCTGGGGCATCGTCCTCGGCTTCCCGGTGCTGCGCCTGCGGGGCGACTACCTCGCCATCGTGACGCTCGCGTTCGGCGAGATCATCCGCGTGGTGCTCCTCAACTGGTACCAGGTGACCGGCGGCCCGAACGGGCTTCTCGGCATCCCGCGCCCGACCCTCTTCGGCCTCGATTTCGGCCGCGGCGAAGGCTCGTTCTCGGACTATTTCGGGATCCAGTACGACGGCATCCACCGCTTCATCTTCCTCTACTACATCATCCTGGCGCTCGCGCTTCTCACCAACTTCGTGACGCTGCGCATGCGCCGCATGCCGGTCGGCCGGGCCTGGGAAGCGCTGCGCGAGGACGAGATCGCCTGCCGGGCGCTCGGCATCAACACGACCAACGTCAAGCTGACAGCGTTCGCCACGGGCGCCATGTTCGGCGGCTTCGCGGGCTCGTTCTTCGCCACGCGCCAGGGCTTCATCTCGCCTGAGAGCTTCACCTTCCTCGAATCGGCGATCATCCTCGCCATCGTGGTGCTCGGCGGCCTCGGCTCGCAGATCGGCGTCGTGATCGCTTCGATCGTGATGATCGGCGGCATCGAACTCCTGCGCAATCTCGGCTTCCTCGAGGTCGTGTTCGGCGCGGGCTTCGATCCCACGCAGTACCGCATGCTGATCTTCGGCGTCGCCATGGTCGCCATCATGGTCTGGAAGCCGCGCGGGCTCGTGTCCTCGCGCCAGCCGTCGGCCGTCTACAAGGAACGCAAGGCGATCGGGGCCGACATGGTCGCTCAGGGCGAGGGGCACTGACCATGGCCATGACGATGGAAAAGACGGGTCGCTGGATGCGCGACCCGGTCCTGACGGTCGAGCACCTGACCATGCGGTTCGGTGGCCTCGTCGCCATCAACGACCTCTCCTTCGAGGTCGGTCGCGGCGACATCACGGCCCTCATCGGCCCGAACGGCGCCGGCAAGACGACCGTGTTCAACTGCGTGACCGGTTTCTACAAGCCGACCGAGGGGCGCATCGCGCTCCGTCGCGGCACCGGCATCGGCCAGGACGAGGTGGTGGCGCTCACCCGCACCGGCGCCCAGAGCCGCAAGGTGTCGGGCGGGGAGGTGTTCCTGCTCGAGCGCATGAGCGACTTCCGCATCACGGAAGTCGCTGGCGTCGCGCGCACCTTCCAGAACATCCGCCTCTTCGGCGGCATGACGGTCTTCGAGAACCTTCTCGTCGCCCAGCACAACAAGCTGATGGCGGCGTCCGGCTTCACGGTCGGCGGCCTTCTCGGCCTGCCGGGCTACCGCCGCGCAAAGGAAGCCGCGCAGGACCGCGCGGTGGACTGGCTGAAGCGCACCGCCCTCCTCCACCGGGCCGACGATCCGGCGGCCGATCTCTCCTACGGTGACCAGCGCCGGCTGGAGATCGCGCGCGCCATGTGCACCGACCCGGTGCTCCTGTGCCTCGACGAGCCGGCCGCCGGCCTCAACCCGCGCGAATCGGCCGAGCTCAACACGCTGCTTCGCTCGCTGCGCGACGACTTCGGGGTCTCGATCCTCCTGATCGAGCACGACATGGGCGTCGTGATGGAGATTTCCGACCACGTCGTGGTGCTCGACTACGGCACCAAGATCTCGGACGGCACCGCCCATGCGGTCCGCAACGACCCGCGCGTCATCGCCGCCTATCTCGGCGTCGACGACGAAGAGGTTGAGGCGGTGGAAGCCAAGCTCGACCAGGGCGACATCGACGGCGCGGTCGCCACGGCCGGACTGCCGGGAGGAGCGGGCGCATGAGCGCGACCATGACTGCATCCCCTGCCGCGACGGCGACGGCCCGGCCGCTCCTGTCGATCCGCGGCGTCGAGACCTTCTACGGCAAGATCCAGGCGCTGAAGGGCGTCGATCTTGACGTCGGCGACGGCGAGATCGTCACGCTGATCGGCGCCAACGGCGCCGGCAAGTCGACGCTGATGATGACGATCTGCGGCAATCCGCGCGCGCGCTCCGGCCAGATCCTCTATCGCGGCGAGGACATCTCGCAGCTGCCGACGCACACGATCATGACCCGCCAGATCGCGCAGTCGCCCGAGGGGCGGCGCATCTTCGGGCGCATGACGGTGATGGAGAACCTGCAGATGGGCACGACGCTCGTCGGGCAGGAGCATTTCGACGACGACCTGCGCAAGGTGTTCGATCTCTTCCCGCGCCTCAAGGAGCGCGCCGGCCAGCGCGGCGGCACGCTGTCGGGCGGCGAGCAGCAGATGCTGGCGATCGGCCGCGCGCTGATGAGCCGGCCGAAGCTCCTCCTCCTCGACGAGCCCTCGCTCGGCCTCGCGCCGCTGATCGTGAAGCAGATCTTCGAGGCGGTGCGCGAGCTCAACCGCAACGAGGGCCTCACGGTCTTCCTGGTCGAGCAGAACGCCTTCCACGCGCTCCGCCTCGCCCATCGCGGCTACGTGATGGTAAACGGCCGCATCACCATGAGCGGCACGGGGCGCGAGCTTCTCGCCCGCGAGGAAGTCCGCAGCGCCTATCTCGAAGGAGGGCATCACTGATGCAGAAGGAAATGGCCCTCCTCTGGGAGGTGACGTTCTTCGAGTTCCTGATCGTCACCGTCGTGATCGGCGGGGCGCTCGCCTATGCGATCGGGCGCTCGACCGCCCGCTCGTGGAGCGGCTGGGGGCTCATGGTCTTCTATTGCCTGCTGCTCGCGGTCGCGATTCGCTTCCTGCACTTCAGTCTGTTCCACGGTACGTTCTTCCTGCCCCCGCCGACGCTGCCGACGGCCCTGCACTACGCCGTGATCGACTTCGCGGTGATTCTCGCGCTCGCCTGGCTCGGTCGCGGCCGCACGCGGTCCGCCCAGATGGCGCGGCAATACCGGTTCGAGAAGGCATAAAACTTGGGCATTCGCCCGCTCGCTGAAAAAAAGCGGCAGAATCGGGCGATCGGTGGAAAATGGCTATTCCGCTCGGCAAGGGCTTGGTCTTTACTCCCTTCGGGGACGAAACGCGCGAACCCGCCGGACCGCCCATGACGATCCGGGAATCAACAGGGAAAACAGAACGATGATGAAAGCGCTTCTGGCCGGTGTGGCCCTCAACGTCGTGCTGGGCGGCGCCGCCTTCGCCGACATCACGATCGGCGTCGCGGGCCCGATGACGGGTCAGTACGCCACCTTCGGCGAGCAGCTGCGCGTCGGCGCCGAGCAGGCCATCAAGGACATCAACGCCGCGGGCGGCGTGAACGGCGAGATGCTGAAGCTGTCGGTGGGCGACGACGCCTGCGACCCGAAGCAGGCCGTGGCGGTCGCCAACCAGTTCGCCTCGCAGGACGTGCCGTTCGTCGCCGGCCACTTCTGCTCGGGTTCGTCGATCCCGGCCAGCCAGGTCTACTCGGAAGAGGGCATCGTCGAGATCTCGCCGGCCTCGACCAACCCGGACTACACCGACAAGCGCCCGTCGGACGGCATCTACCGCGTCTGCGGTCGTGACGACCAGCAGGGCGAAGTCGCAGGCGCCTACATCGCCGAGAACTTCAAGGACCAGAACGTCGCCGTGCTCGACGACAAGTCGGCCTACGGCAAGGGTCTCGCCGAGCAGACCGCCAAGGCGATGGAAGCCAACGGCAAGAAGCCGACGCTGAGCGAATCCTACTCGGCCGGCGAGAAGGACTATACCGCCCTCGTTTCCAAGCTGAAGCAGGCCGATATCAAGCTCGTCTACATCGGTGGCTACCACACCGAGGCCGGCCTCATCGCCCGCCAGATGAAGGAACAGGGTGTGGCCGCCAAGATCATGTCGGGCGACGCCATCGTCACCGACGAGTATTGGGCGATCACCGGCGACGCCGGCGAAGGCACGCTGATGACCTTCTCGCCGGATCCGCGCAAGAACCCGACCGCCGCGCCGGTGGTGAAGGAGATCGAGGGCTCCGGCAAGACCGCCGAGGGCTACGTCCTCTACACCTATGCCGCGATCCAGGCCTGGGCCGAGGCGGCCAAGAAGGCGGGCGGCACCGAGTACGAGGCCGTCGTCAAGGCGCTCGACGCCGAGACCTTCCCGACCGTGATCGGCGACCTGAAGTTCGACAGCAAGGGCGACGTCACCCTGCCGGGCTACGTCATCTACGAGTGGAAGAACGGCAAGTACGACTACATCCAGACGGCCGCCGCAAAGTAAGCAGCGCCCTACCTGAGACATGAAAGGCCCGGCATGGCGACATGCCGGGCCGCTTTCGTTTTTGCGGCAACCGGCCCGGCGCAGGCGGTCGCATTCGCGCAGTCGAGGACGACTTCGGCCCCGCTTTCCGCATGGGGCGAGAAGCGCATCCGGAAGGCTCCGCGCCACGGCGAGCGTCACCTTCTTCGCGACCTTCGCGATGTGGAAGACTATGGCAGCGGCTCGTTGGCCGTAGGTCGGAAGGTCGATCCTGCTCCTGAACTCTCAGAGGCGTTTCCGGCCAGTTCGAACCGTCATAATCGTTCTACGAACGTCCGCTGCGCAGCCGAGCACCTTCGCTCCGCGCTGGCGTCTTGGCGGTTACGACACCACGGTATCGCTCCCCTCTCGCGCGTTGACGCGAGATGGAAATCAGCCCCGCACAGACCATTCAATCCGGTCGGAAACGATCCGGCAGGGCTCGGTCGTTGCTGGGCGTTCGTTCAGCTGCCCGCCTTCGTGGATGGGCAGGACCGATCGTCTAAGCGGGGAGCCAGCTAGCGCTCGCAACGACGCGATGCCGGACACACACATTTGCGGGTAAACTTCGGGGAGCCCGCCTCCCCGACCGGCGAGGTCCGTTCGATCTTCGATGCTGGCACAAGGCCGTGCTCGGTCGCCGGGCGGCCGTAATCCGCCGTTGCACGTGGCGCAACGCGCCTACGCTGGCAGCGGCCACGCCGGCGAGGGCATCGATAGCCAGAAACTCGGCATCGCGGCGGAGCGCCCGGCCTTGATCACTGCCGGTGCGATCCACGACGACAAGACGATCAGTCTCCTGCCCTAAGCCGCCTCCCCTCCTGCGCGCCCCGACGGTCGCAGGAGGAAAGGCCTTAGGCGCGGCCGGCCGCCATCAGCGCGGGATAGAGCGAGCGGTAGCGATCGTGGGCGCGGGCGAAGGACTCGACCAGCGTCTCGTCCGGCTCGTAGCGCGCCGCGATCGGCGGCTCGGTCATCACCGAGTCCGGGTCCGCGCCGGTGGCCGCGCAGATGCCAAGGCGCGCCGCACCGAAGGCGGCCCCGAAGTCCCCGGCGGCCGGCAGCGCGACCGGCGTTTCGAGGACGCTTGCCATGATCTTCAGCCAGAGTTCGGAGCGCGAGCCGGCGCCGACCGCGATCAGCTGGCGCACCCACGAGGCATGCGGCGCGGCATCCAGGCAGTCTCGGATCGAGAAGGCGACGCCCTCCAGAACGGCGCGCACCATGTCGGCGCGGCTCGTATCGGCCTGGAGGCCGATGAAGGCGCCGCGCACGGCCGCGTCGTTGTGGGGCGTGCGCTCGCCCGACAGGTACGGCAGGAAGAGAAGCCGCCCCGGCGCGCGCAGGTCGTCTCCCGCCTGCGCCACGAGGGCGCCGGGCTTCTCAGCAA
The DNA here is from genome assembly GCF_913775355.1 of uncultured Aureimonas sp. GTDB lineage: Bacteria > Pseudomonadota > Alphaproteobacteria > Rhizobiales > Rhizobiaceae > Aureimonas. Next base: position 3,611 of record NZ_CAJYIU010000265.1, on the reverse strand, counting down.
GAACGCCCGAGAGCCATTCCAGCGAGCCCGCCGCCGACAGCGTCACGCCCATCTGGTGCCAGAGGCCGGGGAGCGCGTGGCAGAAGGTGTGGAGGGCCGTATCGGGAACTGGGTCGTATCCCGCGCTCGCCGTGAACAGGACGCCGGACGTGCCGAGCGACAGGAAGCCGGTGCCGGGCCGGGTGACGCCGACGCCGCAGGCCGACGCCGCATTGTCGCCGCCGCCGCCCGCGACCACGACGCCCTGCGGTAGACCCCAGCGGCTGGCGAGTTCGGCGCGCAGCGTCCCGCTCGCCTCGGCGCCCTCGACGAGGCGCGGCATCTCGGCCTCCGAGAGCTTCGTCCGGCGCAGCATCGTCGAGGACCAGCGCCGCTCGCCGGTGCGCAGCCACGCGGTGCCGGCGGCATCCGACATGTCGGATGCGGCCTCGCCCGTCAGCCAGAGGCGCAGGTAGTCCTTCGGCAGGAGCACCCGGCGCACGCGCTCGAAGATGCGCGGCTCGTTGCGTGACACCCAGAGGAGCTTCGGCGCGGTGAAGCCGGGAAACACGATGTTACCGGTGATCGCCCGCGCTTCCTCGTCGTCGAGTTCCTCGGCCTCCTCGTGGGAGCGCGTGTCGTTCCAGAGAATGCAAGGCCGCAGCACCTCGTCGGCCCCGTCGAGCAGCGTCGCGCCGTGCATCTGACCGGAGAGGCCGATGCCGCGCACGGACGCCATCGCGTCGGGGTGCTTCGACTTCAGCTCCGCCAGCACCGCCTCGCAGGCCGCGATCCAGTCGGCCGGCGCCTGCTCCGACCAGCCGAAGGCCGGGCGTGTGACGTTCAGCGAGGCGCTGGCCGTTGCGACGGGGTTCTGGTCCTCGTCGACGATCAGCGCCTTCAGCGACGACGTGCCCAGATCCAGCCCGAGATAATGGCCCATTCGCTTCCCGTCCTCCCCCGGTCGGGAAGCCCCGAGCGGCGATGATTCTCTCCTGAATTTCACAGGTAACGTCGGATGCCGGTCATCATCAACCGCCAACCGCGCATCGACGGGCGCCCGAGCCGTCTTCGCCGCTTCTGATCCGGCGTCTAACAGGCTAGAAGCGGCCTGAAGCCCATCAGCATCGGACCATCGCATGACCCGCATCGTCTACGTCAACGGCGCGTATCGCCCGGAAACCGAAGCCAAGGTCTCGGTCTTCGATCGCGGCTTCCTGTTCGCCGATGCGGTCTATGAGGTGACGGCGGTGATCGGCGGCAAGCTGATCGACTTTCCCGGTCACTGCGCGCGCCTGCGCCGGTCGCTCGCCGAACTCGGCCTGCCCTCGCCGGCGACCGACGAGGAGATCCTCGCCATCCATCGCGAGCTCGTCTCGCGCAACGGGCTGGAACTCGGGCATGTCTACCTGATGGTGACCCGCGGCGAGGCCGACCGCGACTTCGTCTTCCCCAAGTCCGAAACGCCGCCGAGCTTCGTCCTCTTCACGCAGCGCCGCGACGCGATCGAGACGCGCGAGGCCGAACAGGGTCTCAAGGTCGCCTCCGTGCCGGACCTTCGCTGGGGCCGGCGCGACATCAAGACGGTGCAGCTTCTCTACCCGTCGATGGCCAAGATGGAGGCCAAGCGAAAGGGCAAGGACGACGCCTGGTTCGTCGAGAACGGCACCGTGACCGAGGGCACCAGCAACAACGCCTACATCGTCACCCACGACGGCGCGATCCGCACCCGGGCGCTCGGCCACGACATCCTGCACGGCATCACGCGCGCCACGCTCCTGAAAGTGGCCGGCGAACTTGGCCTTCACGTCGAGGAGCGGCCCTTCACGATCGAGGAAGCGCAGGGCGCGCGCGAGGCCTTCGTGACCTCGGCCGGCGCCTTCGTGACGCCGGTCGTCGAGATCGACGATGTCGCGGTCGGCGACGGGCAGCCCGGCCCGATCGCGCGGCGCCTGCGCGCGGCCTATCTCGATGTGGCCATCGCGCAGGCGATTTGACGACGCGAAGGCTTCCGGCCAAAAGCGCACGTCGCCCGCTACATACCCGTTCGGACGGGCATGACGGAACGCGACAGGCGGGAAACCGAACCCCAACGTGAGACGGCTCGCCGCGCGCGCGGACACCGAGCCCTGCTGGAGCAAAACGAATGTCGACGCGTGACCTTACGCTGATAGCCCTGTTTGCGGCAGTGATGGCGGTCCTCGGGGCCTTCCCGCCCCTGATGCTGCCGATCATCGCGATCCCGATCACCGCACAGTCGATGGGTCCCATGCTGATGGGCGGGATTCTCGGCGCGAAGCGCGGCACCCTGTCGATGCTGCTGTTCCTCGTGCTGGTCGCGATCGGCCTTCCGCTTTTGTCGGGCGGTCGCGGCGGATTGGCGCCGTTCGTCGGCCCCTGGTCGGGCTTCATCTACGGCTGGGTGATCGCCGCCTTCCTGATCGGCTGGCTGACGGAGCGCTTCTGGAACCGTCTCGGGCCTGTCTCCGCCTTCGCCATCTGTGTCGCCGGCGGTATCGGCGCGATCTATGCGGTGGGCGTCCCGTGGTTTGCCGCCATGTCGGGCCTCGGTCTCGGCGAAGCCTTCGCGAGTTCCGCGGTCGCGTTCGTTCCGGGCGACCTCGTCAAGGCCGCGGTCGCGAGCGCCGCGATCATCATCGTCAAGCGGGCCTATCCGCTGATCGGTCGCAACCGCGCGGGTGCGATCCGCACCTGATCCTGCGACTGCGCCCGCGATGATCGAATTCGAAGGCGTCACGTTGCGCCGCGGCGAGCGGCAGGTGCTGGATCGGCTCGACCTCTCGCTCACCGAGCGCCGCATCGGCGTGATCGGTGCCAACGGGTCCGGCAAGTCGAGCTTCGCCCGTCTTCTCAACGGGCTGCTCCTGCCGACCGGCGGTACCGTGCGCGTCTTCGGCATCGACACCGCGTCGGATGCGCGCGCCGTTCGCCGGCGCGTCGGGTTCGTGTTCCAGAACCCGGAGAACCAGATCGTCTATCCGACGGTCGGTGAAGACATCGCCTTCGGGCTCAAGCCGCTGAAGCTCGGCCGGCAGGAAACGGCCGAGCGCATCGCAGCCGCGCTTGCCGACGCCGGCCTCGCCGGTTTCGATGATCGGCTCACGCACGAGCTTTCGGGCGGCGAACGTCAGATGGTGGCCTTGGCGGGCGTCATGGTGCTCCGACCCGACATTCTCGTCCTCGACGAACCGACGACGCTGCTGGACCTGCGCAACAAGCGCCGCGCGATGACCCGTGTCGAAGCCCTCGACCCGTCCGTCGTGATGGTCACCCACGATCTCGACCTTCTGGCGGGCTTCGACCGCGTGCTCGTCTTCGAGGCCGGACGCCTCGCCTTCGATGGCCCGCCCCCGGACGCCATCGACGCCTACCGGCGCCTCTGCGCGTGATCGGCGGTCTCTACAGGCCCGGCGACAGCCGGGTGCATCGCATGCCCGCCGGGGCGAAGCTTCTGGCCCTCGCAGTTGCGGGGACCCTTGTGGTCCTCGTCGCGAGCCCCGCGGTGATGGGCGGGCTTTTCCTCTGTTCGGTTGTCCTGTTCCCCGTCGCCGGCCTGTCGCTGCGGGAGGTGGGACGTCAGCTGCGGCCGGCGCTTCCCATCCTCCTCTTCC
>NZ_CAJYIU010000264.1 GCF_913775355.1 uncultured Aureimonas sp. | reverse complement strand
GTCCGACGATGCTGCCGACCAGGAGGCCGAAGACGCCAAGCGCTTCGGCGGCACGCTGGCCGAGGAGGACTGGCGTCGATGAGCGACGGGCTCGCCGCGTTCCGGCGGATCGTCGTCAAGATCGGCTCGGCGCTTCTGGTCGACCCGGACACGGGACTGCGCCGCGACTGGCTGCGGTCGCTGACGGCCGACGTCGCCAGACTTCACGGTGAAGGCCGCGAGGTCCTTCTCGTGTCGTCGGGTGCGATCGCGCTCGGCCGCTCGATCCTGAAGTTGTCGCGCGGCCCCCTGAAGCTCGAGGAAAGCCAGGCCGCGGCCGCCGTCGGGCAGATCGCGCTGTCGCGCGCCTACAGCGAAGCCCTCGGCGCCCATGGCATCGAGGCGGGCCAGATCCTTCTGACGCTTGGCGACACGGAGGAGCGGCGACGCTATCTCAACGCGCGCGCCACCGTCGGCACGCTGATCGGCTTCGGCGCCGTGCCGGTGATCAACGAGAACGACACGGTGGCGACCACCGAGATCCGCTACGGCGACAACGACCGGCTTGCCGCGCGCGTCGCGGCGATGATGTCGGCCGATGTCCTGGTGCTCCTCTCCGACATCGACGGGCTCTACACCGCGCCGCCCGCGCAGGACCCGAACGCCGCCCACATCCCGCTGGTCGAGGCGATCACGCCGCAGATCGAGGCGATGGCGGGCGGAGCCGCCTCGCAGTTCTCGCGCGGGGGCATGAAGACCAAGATCGATGCCGGCAAGATCGCGACCGGCGCGGGCGCGGCGATGATCATCACCTCCGGCCAGCGGCTGCATCCGCTGGATGCCGTGCGGCGCGGCGAGCGCTCGACGCTGTTCCTCGCCGCCGCCGATCCCGTGCGCTCTCGCAAGCGCTGGATCGCCGGCCATCTCAACGCGTCCGGCCGCCTGCATGTCGATGCCGGCGCCGTGCAGGCGCTGCACGCAGGCAAGAGCCTGCTGCCGGCGGGCGTGCGGCGCGTCGATGGCGACTTCCGGCGCGGCGACACGATCCTCGTTCTGGACGAAGCGGGGGCCGAGGTCGCACGCGGGCTCGTCGCCTACGATGCCGCCGAGGCGCGGCTCGTCGCCGGCTTGCGCTCGACCGAGATCGAGGAGCGGCTCGGACAAGGCGTTCGCGCGGCGATGATCCATCGCGACGACCTCGTGGTCGCCCGCAACTGGCAGGACGAAGGGGGATTGCGCGATGCTGGATAAGGTCTCCGACCTCCAGAGCGTCATGGCCGACATGGGCGCCCGCGCGAAGGCCGCCTCGCGCGTCCTCGCGCAGGCGTCCGCCGCGACGAAGGACGCGGCGCTGCGCGCCATGGCCGATGCCGTGACCGCCGCGGCGCCGGACATCCTGGCCGCCAACCGCGCGGACGTCGAGCGCGCGCGCGGATCGGGGATGGCCGCATCCTTCGTCGACCGCCTGACGCTCGACGACGGGCGGATCGCCGGCGTCGCCGCAGCGCTCCGCGACATCGCCGACCTGCCCGATCCGGTCGGCGCGGTGACCGAGGAATGGACGCGGCCGAACGGCCTGACGATCCGGCGCGTGCGCACGCCGATCGGCACCATCGGCGTCATCTACGAGAGCCGGCCGAACGTGACGGCCGACGCCGGGGCGCTTTGCCTGAAGTCGGGCAACGCGGTGATTTTGCGCGGCGGCTCGGACTCGGCCCAGTCCTCGCGCGCGATCCACAAGGCGCTCGCGACGGGGCTCGAGGCCGCCGGCCTGCCGGCCGATGCGATCCAGATCGTGCCCGTCTCGGACCGCGCGGCGGTGGGCGAGATGCTGGCGGGTCTGAACGGCGCGATCGACGTGATCGTGCCGCGCGGCGGCCGCTCGCTGGTCGAGCGCGTGCAGCGCGACGCGCGCGTGCCGGTCTTCGCTCATCTCGAGGGCCTCTGCCACGTCTATGTCGACCGAGCAGCGAACCTCGACATGGCGGTCGCGGTGACGCTGAACTCCAAGATGCGCCGGACCGGCATCTGCGGGTCGGCCGAGACGCTTCTCGTCGATGAGGCGGTGGCGACGACGCATCTCGCGGCGATTATCGAGGCGCTCAAGGGCGCCGGCTGCGAGATCCGCGGCAGCGATGCAGTGCGCACGCTCTATCCCGACGCCGCGCAGGCCACCGAGGAGGACTTCCGCACCGAGTATCTCGACGCGATCATCTCGGTCGAGATCGTCCGGGGCGTCGAGGGCGCCATCGAGCACATCGCGCGCTTCTCGTCCGGCCACACCGAGGCGATCGTCACCGAAGATGCGGCGGCGGTGGAGCGTTTCTTCAACGCGGTCGATTCGGCGATCCTCCTCCACAACGCCTCGACCCAGTTCGCCGACGGTGGCGAGTTCGGGTTCGGCGGCGAGATCGGCATCGCGACCGGCAAGATGCATGCGCGCGGGCCGGTCGGGGTCGAGCAGCTGACGAGCTTCAACTACCGCGTTTCCGGCACGGGCCAGCTTCGTCCTTGACCCCGCCATCGCAGCCGACCCTCAGCACCGACGACCTGAAGATGCCCCCCGCCCCGACCGGGCTGCGGGTGGGCCTCTTCGGCGGCTCCTTCGACCCGCCGCACGAGGGGCATCTCCTCGTCGCCGAAACGGCGCTGCGCCGGCTGCGGCTCGACCGGCTGTGGTGGATCGTCAGCCCCGGCAACCCGCTCAAGGCCGGCCGCCCCCCCGCCCCGCTCGAAGCCCGGATGAAACTCTGCCGTGAACTTGCCGACGACCGCCGGATCGTGGTCACCGCCTTCGAGGCGTCTCACCACATCCGCTACACCGCCGACCTCGTCGATCTCGTGCTGACGCATCGCCCGACCGCGCGCTTCGTCTGGCTGATGGGGGCGGACAATCTTGCGACCTTCCACCACTGGCAGTCCTGGCGCGACATCGCGAACCGACTGCCGATCGCGGTGGTCGACCGCCCCGGCGCGACGCTCGCCCCGCTGTCGTCGCCCGCCGCGCGCTTCCTCGCTTCGGAGCGTCTGCCCGAAGCCGACGCACGGCTCCTGCCCGGCCTGTCGCCGCCCGCCTGGACCTTCCTGCACGGGCGGCGGTCCACCTTGTCCTCGACCCGTCTACGCGAGGCGCGCCCCCGCTCGTCTTGAAAGGGTCACCGATCCTTGCCACTTTACTTGCAGGGCGGACGTAAAGCCTCCGCCGCAACCCTCAGAAGGAAGAGTTAGCTGACCTCCGCTGCCGAACTACACGCCGACGTCGAGACCCTGGCCCCCGCGACACAGACCCCGGCGCCCGAGCGTCCCGTGATCGATCTCGTGACCGCCAGCCTCGACGATTCCAAGGCCGAGGAGGTGGTGGCGATCGACCTTCGCCGGAAGTCCGCGCTGGCCGACCACATGGTCATCGCGTCCGGGCGTTCACATCGCCACGTCTCGGCCGTCGCCGACCACCTTATCCGCGACCTCAAGGAGGCCGGGTACGGCAATGCGCGGGTGGAGGGTCTGCAGAACGGCGACTGGGTGCTGATCGATGCGGGCGACATCATCGTCCACATCTTCCGCCCCGAGGTCCGCTCCTTCTACAACATCGAGAAGATGTGGAGCGTTGCGGAGACCAGCGAGACGCAGGCCCGTTGAAACTCTGGATCGTGGCGGTGGGCCGGATGAAGTCCGGCCCCGAGCAGGATCTGGCCACCCGCTACATCAACCGCCTGCGCAAGGGCGGATCGTCGCTCGGCCTCGAATGGGGCGGCGTCATCGAACTCACCGAGGCCCGACAGAGCACCGTGGCCGAGCGCAAGCGCGACGAGGCGGCCCGGATCGAAGCATCCCTGCCCGCCGGCGCGACATTCCTCGTGCTCGACGAGACCGGCCGGACGCCCAACTCCACCGAATTCGCCGACGAGATCGCCCGGTTCCGCGACGAGGGCGTGCGCGACCTCGCCTTCGTGATCGGCGGGCCCGACGGCCTGCAGCCCGAGCTGAGATCCCGCGCCGCGAAGGCGATCGCCTTCGGTCGCCTCACCCTGCCGCACCAGATCGTGCGCATCCTCCTGGCTGAGCAGCTCTATCGCGCCTCGACGATCCTCTCGGGCCATCCCTATCACCGCGCCTGACACGGCCCGCCGCGATGCAGCGGCGCAACAGTGCCGCTAAATCAACGACTTCGCCGGGTCTGTCCCTGTTCCCGCCACCATCGGTGGCATGCTGGCGGCCGGATGCCGGACGGGCGCCCCATGGTTGATGAAATCTTAAGCTCGCGCCGATAGTCTGACGGCCTGGGGCAGGACGGCAGGCGGGGTTTTCGGGTTGCGCGAGCGGGGAGCGAAGTTTCGGCGCAAGGGCGGAGCCGTCGCGGCGGCGCTGGCCGTGACGCTGGCCTCCACCGTCGCCGTCTTCGGCGCGTCGGGCGATCCGTCCGCGCCCCCTCGGAACACGGCCCTCGGCCCATCCACGATCGACGCACGGCAGGCCGATACCAGGGCCGAGCTCGACCGGATCACGGCCGAGCTGCAGCGTTCCAAGGAACTGACCGTCCGGCTCGACGCCGAGATGGCAGCGCTCGCCGCCGACCGCGACCGAATCCGCGAGGCGACGATCGCCGCGGCCGCGGAGCAGAAGCGGATCTCCGCCGAGATCACCGCCTCCGAGGACCGTCTCGCCGACCTTCTCGAAGAGGAGAAGGGTGTCAAGGCATCGCTGCGCGAGCGGCGCGGCGTTCTCGCCGAGGTGCTGGCCGCTCTCGAGCGGATGGGCCGCGCGCCGCCGCCGGCGCTCCTCGTCAAGCCCGGCGACGCGCTGGGATCGGTGCGCAGCGCGATCCTTCTCGGCGCCGTGGTGCCCGAGATGCGCGTCGAGACCGAACGGCTCGTCGCCGACCTGACGCGCCTCTCGACCATCCGCCAGGCGCTGGAGGGCGAGCGGGATCGCCTCGCCAAGGCCAGGAACGAGGGCGAAGAGGAGGCCGCACGCCTCGACCGCCTGTTCAAGGAGAAGGAGAAGCTGGAGGCCGAAGGGCGCGGGCGGATCGGCGAGGAGAACCGCCGGGCCGCCGAACTCGCCTCCGAGGCGACGACGCTCCAGGACCTGATCGCCTCGCTCGAGACCGAGGCCGAGCGCAGCCGGCAGGAGGAAGCGCAGCGCCAGAGGATGGCCGCTGAGGCCGAAGCCGAGCGCCAGCGTGCGGCGGAGGAAGCCGCGAAGGCCGCGCCGAGCGGCACCGAGGGCCGAATGCCGCAGGCGCCCGATGCCGCCGCGCCCTCCGCCGGCTACGACATCGCCGCACTGCGCGAGGAAATGACGAAACTGGAGCCGACCGCCCCATTTTCGACATTGAAGAAGAGCCTCGTTCCTCCCGTATCCGGCGCGCTGGTGCGGAGTTTCGGCGAGAAGGACGACCTCGGGCGTCCCTCCTCGGGCATCCTCCTGTCAGCGCGGGCCGGCGATCTGGTGACGGCGCCGGCGGAGGGCCATATCCTTTATGCGGGACCGTTCCGCTCCTACGGGCAACTCTTGATCCTGAACGCGGGCGGTGGCTATCATATCGTGTTGGCCGGCATGAGCCGGATCGACGTTGCGGTCGGACAGTTCGTCCTGGCGGGAGAGCCCCTGGCGGCGATGGGGGCGCTTCGGATTGCAAGCGCGGCGGAAGCGGACGTGTCGAATGCCGAACCCTCGCTTTACGTGGAATTTCGCAAGGACGGGAAACCGGTCGATCCGAACCCTTGGTGGGCGGATGGATCATCTGGAAGGACGAGGAATGATACGTAAGCTCTCCATTCTCTTCGCGGGAGCGCTTCTGGGTGCCACCGCGATGACCGCCTTCGTCGGCCCGCACGCGGGCGTTGCGAATGCCGCAGGTTCGGACACCTACCGCCAGCTCGCCATCTTCGGCGACGTCTTCGAGCGCGTTCGTGCCCAGTATGTCGACGTGCCGGACGACCAGAAGCTGATCGAGACCGCGATCAACGGCATGCTGACCTCGCTCGATCCGCATTCGAGCTACATGAACGCCAAGGAAACGGCGGACATGCGCACCGAGACGCGCGGCGAGTTCGGCGGCCTCGGCATCGAGGTCACGATGGAGAACGAGCTCGTCAAGGTCATCTCGCCCTTCGACGGCACCCCGGCCGACAAGGCGGGCGTGCTGGCCGGCGACATGATCGCCGAGATCAACGGCGAGCAGGTCCGCGGCCTGTCGCTGGCCGAAGCCGTCGAGAAGATGAAGGGCGAGATCGGCTCCTCCGTCGACCTCACCATCCTGCGCGAGGGTGCGGCCCAGCCGGTCCGCCTCAAGATCGAGCGCGCAGAGATCAAGGTCCCGTCCGTGCGCCACACGGTCGAGAACGACGTCGGCTACATCAAGCTCCTGCGCTTCAACGAGCAGACCACCTCCGGCATGGAGGAGGCGATCGCCGACATCAAGTCGAAGATCCCGGCCGACAAGCTGAAGGGCTATGTCCTCGACCTGCGCCGTAACCCGGGCGGCCTTCTCGACGAGGCGGTCAGCGTCTCCGACGCGTTCCTGCAGAGCGGCGAGATCGTCTCGACGCGCGGCCGCAACGCCGAGGAGACCCGCCGCTACAACGCGCGTTCGGGCGACGATATCGACGGCAAGCCGCTGGTCGTGCTCGTGAACGGCGGTTCGGCCTCGGCCTCCGAGATCGTCGCCGGTGCGCTGCAGGACCAGAAGCGCGGTACGATCGTCGGCTCGCGGTCCTTCGGCAAGGGCTCCGTGCAGACCATCATTCCGCTGGGTGCGAACGGCGCCCTGCGCCTGACGACCGCGCTCTACTACACGCCGTCCGGCTCCTCGATCCAGGGACGCGGCATCCGCCCCGACATCGAGGTCGAGCAGCCGCTGCCGGAAGAGATCAAGGCGCAGATGGGCCTCAAGGCCGACGAGGACCTGAAGATGGGCGAAGCCTCGCTTCGCGGCCACATCAAGGGTGCCGAGGAGAACGAGGAGGGCTCCGGCTCGCTCGACTACGTGCCGCCCGAGGCCAAGGACGACCTGCAGCTGCAGTACGCCTACGACCTCCTGCGCGGCGTGAAGACCAACGCGGCCTTCCCGCCGAAGCAGGATACGGCGTCGGCCGCCAACTGAGCGGGCGAAGGCGCGAAATATGAAGGGGCTCCGGCGGCGACGCCGGAGCCCTTTTTCGTTCGCGAGCGGCAAAGCTCCGATCCAGTCTTGCGTCCTATGAAGGACGTATGCGCGACGAGCTCTACAGTCCCCTCGGCCAGACCCTGGCACCCGCAGCCCGCCCCCTGAGCCGCTCGCTCGGGCGATGGCTCGGCGCGGCTTGCGCGGCGGCCCTGGTCGCGGGTGGCTCCGCCTTCACCGCCCTCAATCAGCCGGCCTTCGCGCCGCCCGCCCCGCCCTCGCCCGTCAAGGTCGCCGAAGCGGTGGCCGAACGCCGACCGGAGCCCACCGAGCGCCAGCCGAACGTCCTGCGCATGGAACAGGGCGGCGGCTTCACGATCTCGGACGCCGAGGGCGAGCGCCCGCTCGTCGACGACGCCAACCCGATGACGGGCTCGATCCGAGTTCTCGAACCGGGTTCGCTGCGCCAGCCCGCCGCCTTCTCGCACATGCCGGAACAGGCGCTCCTCGAAGCCACCGACTTCGGCCCCCTGCCCGTTCGCGCTGCCGACGGCCGCCGCCCGCTCGACGTCTATGCCGGCGCCTGGTCCGGCACGGGCGGCACCCGGATCGCCATCGTGGTCGGGGGTCTCGGCGTCAGCCAGAGCGGCTCCCAGCGCGCCGTGGAGGAGTTGCCGGCCGGAGTGACCCTCGCCTTCGCGGCCGAGGGCAACAGCCTCGATCGCTGGATGCAGACGGGCCGTCGGAACGGGCACGAGATCCTGCTCCAGGCGCCGATGGAGCCGTTCGGCTATCCCGACGTCTCGGCCGGACCCCACACGCTGAAGGTCGCCGACGCGGCGGCCGGGCGCCTCGACGCCCTCCACTGGTCGATGGGGCGTCTTACCAACTATGTCGGCGTCATGAACTATATGGGCGCGCGGCTCAACGCCGATCCCGCAGCCCTCCAGCCCTTCCTCGGCGAGTTGTCGAAGCGCGGCCTCCTCTACCTCGATGACGGCACGTCCCTGCGATCCGAGGCGCGCGACGTGGCGATGGCCAACGGCACGTCCTTCGCCTCCGCCGATCTCGTGATCGACGCGGAGCGCGATCCCGCCGCCATCGAGAAGCAGCTCGACGTCCTCGAACGGATCGCCCGCGCCAAGGGAACGGCGATCGGGACGGCCAGCGCCTTCGACGTGTCGATCGACGCCATCAAGCGCTGGACCGCTGCGGCGTCGGAGCGCGGAATCGAAATCGTGCCGATCTCCGCGCTCGCCTTCGACCCCGAAGCGCGCGGCTGACAGGTCACCTATTCGGCAACGGCGTTCCTTCGCTTGTGCGAATGCGTTAGCGTTTGCGAAAGCTATTTGGAGCCCGCATGTCCACGCCCCCCGATTCGCTGCCCTATCGCCCTTGTGTCGGCATCATGGTCCTGAACCGGAAGGGCAAGGTCTTCGTCGGGCGGCGCATCGCCGAGCCCCAGGGCGAAATGGATGGCGCCTCCCAGCTCTGGCAGATGCCGCAAGGAGGCATCGACGAGGGCGAGGACCCGCTCGCGGCCGCAAAACGGGAGTTGTACGAGGAGACCGGCATCCGCTCCGTATCGCCGCTGGGCGTGACGGACGGCTGGGTCCGCTATGAGTTGCCGCCCCATCTCGTCGGCGTCGCCCTGAAGGGGCGCTTCCGCGGCCAGATGCAGAAGTGGTTCGCATTCCGCTTCGAAGGCGATGAGAGCGAGATCGAGATCGACCCACCGCCGGGCGGCCACGACGCGGAGTTCAGCGAATGGGCTTGGAAGTCGTTCGACGAGGTCCTCGAACTCGTCGTCCCATTCAAGCGCGGCGTCTACGAGGAGGTCGTCGCGGCCTTCCGGCATCTGGAGGCGAGCCGATGATGGCCGATACGCTTCAGGACATCGAACTGCGCGAGATGGCGCCGGGCGAATTGATCCTCGTCGAGACGATCCACGCGACCGCCTTCGGGCGCGACGAGGAGGCTCGCCTCCCCCACGAGATCGTCTCGGCGGGCCACGACGTGATTTCGGTCGTGGCGGTCGACGGCGACTATTTCGTCGGCCATGCGCTCTTCACGGCGCTGGACGGGGCGGAGAAGGCTTTGGCGCTCGGCCCGGTCGCGATCGTGCCCGATCGACAGGGCGAGGGGATCGGCGCGCGGCTGGTGCGCTACGGACTGGACCTTGCCCGCCAGCGGGGCTGGCGCTCCGTCTTCGTGCTCGGGGACCCTGGCTTCTACGGACGCCTCGGCTTCCGCGCGAACCTCGCCAAGGGCGCCATCGTCCCGTGGGCGGGGCCGAACTTTCAGGCGATCGAACTCGTGCCGGGGTCGCTCAACGGCTGGTCTGGCGTCCTCGTCTATCCCGACGCCTTCGGCGCCGGCGACGAGCAGGGCTAGACTTCGCTGTAAACGACGAGGGCCCGGACGCTCGCGGCGGCCGGGCCCTTGAAACGATCTTGTGCCGCGTTCGGCGCTCGGCTCAGAGGCCCAGCGCTTCCTTGGCGTTGCGAAGGTCCGCAAGCTGACGCTCGGCGCGCGACCGGACGGTCGCGTCGGTGGCGTCGGCGAGGTCTTCCTCGGTGTTGCGGATCTGCTGGTCGAGATCGGCGACGTTGATCTCCTCGACCGGCATCGCGTGCTCCGCGAGCAGCGTGAAGCCTTCCGGATTGATGTCGGCAAAGCCACCCTGAACGAAGATGCGGCGCTCACCGCCGCTCGCAAGCGTCGCCTGCACGACGCCCGGCTTCAGCGTCGTCATGAACGGCGCGTGGCCCGGCATCGCCGTGAAGTAGCCTTCGCTGCCCGGAGCGACGACGGCCGACACCTGCTCGGACAGGAGCAGACGCTCCGGAGACACCAGTTCGAACTTGAAGCTCTCAGCCACGATCCGCCTGCCTTGCTTGAGCCCCCAGGTGGAGCTCGGCCTGAAGCGCGGTATCGAAATGTCGAACCGCGATCTCGAATTTGTCGCGGCAGCCGGGATTGCAGAACCCGACCACCCGTTCGCGATAGAGGGTCAACGCGTCGCCCGAGATCGGCTGTCCCGACCAGGGGCAGGTCGTGTTGACCGCGTCCTCCAGCTTTAGAGCTTCGGACGCGACCATCGTCATCAGGCCTGAGCGGCCATCTTCTGAGCCTTCTCGATCGCCATGTCGATCGAGCCGACCATGTAGAAGGCGGCTTCCGGCAGGTGGTCGTACTCGCCCTCGACCAGACCCTTGAACGAGCGGATCGTGTCTTCCAGCGGAACGAGCTGGCCCGGCGAACCGGTGAACACCTCGGCGACGAAGAACGGCTGCGAAAGGAAGCGCTCGACCTTGCGGGCGCGCGCCACCGTCAGCTTGTCCTCTTCGGACAGCTCGTCCATGCCGAGAATGGCGATGATGTCCTGCAGCGACTTGTACTTCTGCAGGATCTGCTGGACGCGGTTGGCGACGGCGTAGTGCTCCTCGCCGACAATCAGCGGCGACAGCATGCGCGAGGTGGAGTCCAGCGGATCGACGGCCGGGTAGATACCCTTTTCCGAGATAGCGCGGTTGAGAACGGTACGCGCGTCGAGGTGCGCGAACGACGTCGCCGGCGCCGGATCGGTCAGATCGTCGGCGGGAACATAGATGGCCTGAACCGAGGTGATCGAACCCTTGTGCGTGGTCGTGATGCGCTCCTGCATCGCGCCCATGTCGGTCGCGAGCGTCGGCTGGTAGCCCACCGCCGACGGAATACGGCCGAGGAGCGCCGACACCTCGGCGCCCGCCTGCGTGAAGCGGAAGATGTTGTCGACGAAGAACAGAACGTCCTGACCCTGATCGCGGAAGTTCTCGGCGATCGTCAGGCCGGTCAGCGCGACGCGGGCGCGCGCGCCGGGCGGCTCGTTCATCTGCCCGTAGACGAGGGCGGCCTTCGAGCCGGCGGTCGAGCCGCCGTTCTCGTGCGGGTCCTTGTTCACGCCGGACTCGATCATCTCGTGGTAGAGATCGTTGCCCTCGCGGGTGCGCTCGCCGACGCCGGCGAACACGGAGTAGCCGCCGTGCGCCTTGGCGA
>NZ_CAJYIU010000263.1 GCF_913775355.1 uncultured Aureimonas sp. | reverse complement strand
GGGAGCTATTTCCAGAACGGCCGCAAGGTCGCGTCGCTCATCCTCTTTCTGATCTACGATCTCGCCGTGTCGGCTTGGCGCGTGGCGGTCGTCGTCATGCGGCCAAAGCTCGAGCTGAAGCCCGGCGTCTTCCTCTATCGGCACAAGGTGCGCAGCGAGTTCCAGATCGCGCTTCTCTCCAACCTCGTGGGCCTGACGCCGGGCACGCTGATCTTCGACATCTCTGACGACGAGCGTACGCTTTATGTCCACGCGTTCGACTGCTCCGATCCCGACGCGCGTCGCCGGGAAATCTCGGAGGGCTTCGAGCGCCGGATCCTGGAGCTGTCGGAATGAGCTTCCTGCAGTTTTCCGAGATCGTCCTCGACTGGGCGCTGTCGATCGCGCTCGTGCTCCTCTGCCTGTCGCTGACGCTGACGATCGTGCGTATCTGGAAGGGACCGACGCTGCCGGACCGCGTTCTCGGGCTCGACGTCCTGACGAGTTCGTCGATCGGCCTGATCGCGGTGATCGGCATCGACACGGGCTTCACGCTCTACGTCGATATCGCCATCGCGCTCGGTCTCGTCGGCTTTCTCGCCACGATCTCGTTCGCGCGCTTCATCATGGCGCGCGGCGACACCGAGCGCTCGCCCGTCGCGGTCGCATTGAGCGACGAACCGGACGAGGTCATCCTGTCCGAGGAGCCACAGCCATGACCGCGATGGGTAATCTTCTGGCCGCCCTGTTCGTCATCCTCGGCGCGCTGTTCGCGCTGGTCGCCTCGGTCGGCATTCTGCGCCTGCCTGACTTCTACACCCGCGTCCACGCCGCCTCGAAGGCCGGCACGGTGGGATCGGCTCTCGCCCTCGTCGCGCTCGCCATCGTCTCGGTCCAGACCGCCGAGGTTCTGCGCGCCATCGCGGCTATCGTGTTCTTCTTCCTGACCGCCCCGATCGCCGCCCATCTTCTCGGCAAGGCGGCCTATTCGGCGGGGTATCGCATGTGGTCCGGTTCGGTCCTCGACGAGATGCAGGCGCGCAAACCTGCCACGGAAGAGGGCGATGGCAGCGCGTCGCAGAGGCCGATCCTGTGAGCTCTCGCGCGCTCATCGCAGCAGCGGGACTGTTCGGCGCGGCCGGCACAGCCGGTGCGGCCTTCGCCGCGCATGGGGGGGCGCAGGCCAACCTCGTCGCCATCGCGGCTGCGATCGCCTTCGTGCATGCGCCAGCGCTCCTCGCCCTCGGGCTCGCGCCGGCCGGGATTCTCCGGGCTCCGGTGCTGCCCGGACTCCTGATGATCCTCGGCACGCTCCTGTTCTCCGGCGACGTGGCCCTGCGGGCCGTCACGGGCGATCGCCTCTTCGCCAATGCCGCGCCGATCGGCGGCACGATCCTCATCCTCGCTTGGCTATCGCTCGCGATCCTCGCTGCCCTGCCGCGCCGCCCGGCTTGACGCCGCGTCCGCGCGATGGCTCCCATGCGGGCCGGCAGGGGAGACGAGCATGACGGGATTCGACAAGACGCTGTTTGCGGGCCGCACGGTGGTGGTCACGGGCGCGGGGCGCGGCATCGGCGCGGCGGTCGCGACCGCTTTCCTCCATTGCGGCGCGAAGGTGATCGCCCATGCCGGGCGCGACCTGTCGCATGTCGAGGGCGACCTCCTGGCGCGACTGCCGGCCGGCGCGCGGGCGAACCTGACGCTTCTGACCGGCGATCTCGCCGCACCGGACGGCGGCGCGGAAGTCGCGCGCGAGATCCTGTCCCATGCGGACACGATCGACGTCCTCGTCAACAATGCCGGCACGATGGGCGGGCGCATTCCGACGGGACAGGAAACGCGCGAGGACTACGACCACGTCCTCGATCTCAACGTCCGCTCGGTCGTGGCGTTCACCGGCACCCTCCTGCCGGCGCTGCGGCGGGCGGAGCGGGCCTCGATTGTCAACACGATCTCGATCTCGGGCCGGCAGGGCGGGAGTGCCGGATCGGCTCTCTATTCGGGCGCCAAGGCCTTCGTCTCCGCCTGGACGAAGACGCTCGCAAAGGAACTGGCGCCCGACGGCATCCGGGTGAACGCCGTCTCGCCCGGCACGATCATGACGGACTTCCACCGCCGCTATTCGACCCAGGAAAAGCTCGACGCGACCGCCGCGGCGATCCCGATGAAGCGGCTCGGAACGGCCGAGGACTGCGCCCCGGCCTATCTCTTCCTCGCGGCCAACACCCTGTCCGGCTACGTCACCGGACAGATCCTCGAAGTGAACGGCGGTCAGCTGATGCCCTGACCGCCGGGCGCGGTCAGTTCGCCGACGGGGGTGCCGGGGGGCCGGCCGGTGCGGGCGGGGTCGCCAGCGCCGCCTGCGGGCCACCGCGCAGGGCCGCCAGGAGCCGGGCGGCCAGCGCGTCGTAGTTGCCGTCGAAATGGTGGCCGCCCTCGATCGGCAGCTTGGTGAATGCGGCGAGCTTCGGCTCGATGCAGGCGGTGTCCTCCTCCTCCGAGCCGTAGACGCAGAGCACGCGATCGGCCGGGAGATGCGTCGCGGCCTCGACGACGTCGTTGTCGCCGGTCGACATGCCGAGCCAGCCGCCGACGGAAATCTGGAAGCCGGTCTGCATCGAGGGCGCGAGGAGGCCGATCAACGAGACGCGCTGCGACCACTTGGGATCGAGCTTGGCGATCGCGAACGGCAGGGTGTCCGCCCCGAACGAATAACCGAAGAGGCCGATCGGCACGTTGGCGGCCGGCTTCACGTTCGTCAGCATGGCGCCGATATCGTCGGCCATCTGCTGCGCCGTCTTCTCCGACCAGAAATAGCGGAGCGAATCGACGCCGACGACTTCGATCCCCTCGGCGGTCAGCCAGTCGCCGATCGTCTTGTCGAGGTCGCGCCAGCCGCCGTCGCCGGAGAAGAAGACGACGACGCCCTTGGGCTGGCCCTTCGGCTTGCCGACCACGATCGGCAGTTCGGTCCTGTCGGCATCGGCGATCGCGAGAGCCCCTTGCACGACTGCGGTCGCCCGCGCGTCGGGCGTGGCGATCGCACTCTGGCCGGCGCGCATCGGCGCGGTCATTGCGGTCGCGATCTCGGTGCCCTCGGAGGCGACGAAGGTGAAGGGCGCAGGAAGGTCGGCGCTCCGGTCGTAGGAGAAGGTGCCGGGGCCGGCGGGTATCGCCGTCGCGCCTTCGCAGACGGGGATGCGCGTGTGGGCGACGGGCGGCGCATCCAGCGCGACGCCGCCGGCCAGCGTCGCGGCCGGCGCGTCGGCGACCGCGGCATAGGCCAGCGTCCCGCCTTCGCCGCGGCCGACGACGACCGGATGGAAGTAGGTGTCGAGTTCGAGCGCCCGCAGCGCTTCCTTGGCGATGCCCTCGAGATCGGAGCCGAGATAGAGGCACTCGCCGTCGGGTCCGGCGTCGGTTTCCAGCGCCGCGCGCCAGCGATCAAGATCGACCGGAACGACAATCAGCCCGGACGACACCAGCTCGGCCGCCAGGTCCCGGTCGGCGCGGGTGATGCCGCCGCGATCGGAGACGAGGACGACGAGCCCGCGCGCGTCGTCGTCGGGCGCGAAGACGTCGACGTTCTGCAGGTTCTCGGACGAGATGCGCGCGGCCGCCATGCTTCCGGCCGCCTGGTCGAGGGCGCGCGAGGCGAGGTAGGCGGAACTCGCGCCGCCCAGAAGCATGAGGGCGAGCGACGCGGACAGTACGGAAAGAGTGCGCTTCATGAGTCCTGCTTCGGGCGTCCGGAGATGAGGGCGGTCACGTCGACGAGGCATTTGGCGGTGTCGAAGCCGCCCGGGCAGATCAGGTAGTGCGGTGTCCAGACGGGGTTGAACTTCTGCTTGAAGCCCTTCAGCCCGTCGAAATGGTAGAAGTTGCCGCCGCGACGGTAGAGGAAGGAGCCGAAGCGGTTCCAGCGCGAGGCGCCGCGCCGGTCCACGAGACCCGACAGGGGCGCGGCCCCGAGGTTGAACCAGCGGTAGCCCTCCTCCTTGCCGTGAAGGAGGAGCCTCGCGAACAGCGCATCCATGAGGGCGCGCGAGACGTCGGGCAGGAAGCGCATCAGGTCGATCGACAGCTCGTCCTTGTCCGCGCCGCGCCAGAGGTTGGCGAAGGCGACGATGGCACCGTCCTTGCGCATCACCGCCATGTCGAAGTGCGAGAGATAGGCCTCGTCGAAATAGCCGAGCGAGAAGCCCTTTTCGGAGCCTGCCTTGTTCTCCAGCCAGGCGTCCGACACGGCGCGCAGCTCGGCCATCTCGGCGGCGACGGCGTCCGGTCCGATGATCTCGAACGACAGGCCCTCGCGCTCGGCGCGCCGCATGGCGGTGCGCAGGTTCTGCATCTTCTGGCCTTCGAGCTTGAAGTTCGGCAGGTCGACACGCGCGACCTCGCCGAGCTTCAGGGCGCTGAGGCCCATGTCGAGGAACAGCGGCAGGCTCTGCGGCCCGACCTGATAGAAGACCGGTCGTTCCGCTTGCCGGTCGGCAAGGTCCCGGAAGCTCCAGGCGAGTTCGGAGACGACGTCGGGCGGGCCGACCGGTTCGCCGAGCGCGATCAGGCTGCCGCCCGAGCGCGCATACATCACGAAGCCGCGGCGGTCGGGCGAGAACAGGAAACGCTTGTCGCCGAGAAGCGCGAGCCAGGCATCGGTCGAGCGCGACGTGGCGACGATCGGCGCGACCTCTGGGGGAATCGCGCTCGCCCGGTGCAGCTTCTCCGTGCGCCGGTGGATGGCGACGTCGAGGCCGACCGCGGCGACGATCGCGACCGCCACGACGCTGGCGCGCAGGAAGCGCGGTGCATCGGCGTCGAGCGCGAAGTCCCACCACATCGTGTTGGCGTATTCGACATGGCGATAGGCGAAGAAGCCGAGCCAGATCGAGGCCATGACGGTGGCGAGAACGGCGGCGAGCCAGCTCCAGGTGAGCGCGAAGGGGTTGAGGACGGACCGGCGGTAGAAGGCGCGGCGGAAGCCGAGAAGGAGCGTCGCCTGGATGACGAGGAGCACGGCCTCCTCCCAGTCGAGGCCACGGAACAGGGCGAAGACCGCGCCGGCCAGAAGCAGGCCGAGCGACACGACCCAGGCGCGCCACAGCCGCTTGGCAAGACCCCGCGCGACGATCAGGAGCGCGACGCCGACGAAGCTCGCGGCCAGCTGCGACATCTCGATGAAGGGGAGGGGCACCATGTCGCCGAGGACGCCGATGCGCGAGGCGACGCTCGGCAGCGAGCCGGAGGCGAGAAGGACGAGCCCGCCGCCGAAGGTCAGCGCAGCGACGGCCGGCGGGACGATCGGCTCGACCGCCCGGAAGAGCTCCTTGGCCGGACCGGCCACGACGCCACGACGCCGGACGGCTTCGATCGCGGCCAGCGCCACGACGGTCACGACGAGGGGCAGGATTGTGTAGACCAGGCGGTAGAGGACGAGCGCCGCGACGACGTCCGCCCGGTCCGACAGCCCGAGCGTGACGAGAAGCGTCGCCTCGAATGCACCGAGGCCGCCGGGCGCCGAGGAGGCGACACCGACGACCGTCGCGACCGCGAAGACGAGCGAGAAGAGAAGGAAGCTGCCGACCGTGCCCGGCGGCATCAGCACGTAGAGGACAGCGGCCGCGGCGCCGACGTCGACGATCCCGGCGACGAGCTGCACTAGCGCGCCCTTGTGGGACGGCAGCGCCATGTGGAAGCGGCCGATCCGCACCTCGCGCGCGCCTCGCGAGAGCCAAACCACGAAGAGGCCGACCAGCGCGACGACGCCGATGCCGAGGACCAGGTCGACGCGGTGGTCGAGGTCCTTCAGGAGGGGAATGCCGCTCGGGTCCACCATCAGCGCGACGCCGAGCATGATGGCGAGCGCGAACCACAGCGCGAACCAGGACGTGCCGACGATGCGCCCGATGTCGGCAAGCTCGATGCCGCCGGACTTGTAGGCGTGGTAGCGCAGCGCGCCGCCGGTCAGGAGCGGAAAGCCGAGGGCGTTGGAGATGGCGTAGCCGGCCGCGCCGACGACCGCGGCGACGGGCCGCGACACCCGGCCGGGCGCGATCGTCTCGACGGCCACGACGTCGTAGAGCGAGACGGCCGCGAAGCTGACGACGGTGAAGAAGATCGCCAGGACCAGGGCGCTGGTGGGAACGCCCGCCACGGCGGCGTGGATCTCGCCGACGGACAGGCTCGACATCATCGTGTGCAGGGTCGCGAAGGCGACACCCGAGATCGCCAGGCCGATCCCGACCGGGACCCAGGTCTTCCAGCCCCGACCGGACCGCGGCCCGCTCGAGGCTTCCGTGACTTCCGCTTCCACGCTCATCGGCACCCGCACATCCTGCCCATGATCTCAAGTCTCGCCCGGCTCGAGGCGTTGGGGGCTTCGCGCAAATCGCGGCGCACCACAAGGCCGGGCCGCCCACCTTGCGGAAAATTTAGCCCGGTTCGAACCCGGTGCGTCCGATTGCCTCGAAAAGCGCGTGTGCTTCAAATGAGGCGAAAAATACGCGCTCGTCCGTAGAAGTAACGGAACCATAACGTTGACGCTTGCATGGTCGACATTGGCAGCCAGACATAGAATGTGGCTTGCTGCCGGTGTCCCGAATGGATGAGACGCGGTCGTTCATGTCCATCAATGCCAAGCTTCTCGCAAGCGGTCTGGTCCTGGCCCTGCTCGGCGCCGGGTTCGCGCTGACGATCGACCGCAGCGGCGTGGCGCTGGTGGACGCGTCCGACAGGGTGGTGCGCGACGGCACCGTGCCGCTCTCGCGGATCGAAGCGGCCGCGATCCGCGCGGACGAACTCTCCGAACGCTTCGAGCGCGAGCATCGCGGTGACGTGAACCGGATCGTCACGCGTGAGGAGGCGACGCAGATCGCCGAGGGCCTGTCCAAGGTCATGAGCGAGCTGCGCTCCGTGTCCCTGAATTCCGGTCCGATCGGCGCCCGGCTCGACGAACTCGACTACGGCATCAACCGGCTGCGCATGGCGGACGGCGAGATCACCCGCCGCCTCGTTCGCCGCGAACTGACGCAGATCGTCGCCAGCCTGAACGGCGTCGCGCAGAACCTGCGCAAGGGCGTCGAGGAGATGCAGCAGACGACGAAGGACCGCTCGGGCGAGCTGAAGCGGATCATCGTCATCGGTGCCGCGGCCAGCCTTCTCGCCGGACTTCTGATCCTCCTCTATCTGTCGCGCAGCATCGCCGGCTCGATCCGGCAGGCGACCTCGAACCTTCTTCGCGTCAGCGGCGAGGAGAACGTCGCGTCCGGCGGCGGAGATGCCATCGCCGAACTCGAGGCCGCGATCGAGTTCGTCGAGGTCGCCCTCGACGGGCGGATGCAGGAGATCACGGCCGGCCGCCGCGAGACCGCGCGGCGCTACGAAGGCGAGCTTCAGCGCCAGCAGAAGCGCTTCGAGGCCGCCTTGAACAACGTGCCGCAGGCTTTCTGCGTCCTCGACGACGCCGGCCGCCTCCTGAGCGTCAATGCCGCCTTCAGCGATCTCTTCCCCTCGATGAAGGTCGGCATGTCGACCACGGGATCGGACGGCGACCCGCTTCTCGCCTTGCTCCTCGCGCAGCCCGTCCTCGAAGTCGAGACGCGCGACGCGCCCGACGGCCGCACCTTCGAACTGCGCCGTCACGTCAGCCCGCATGTCGGCGGAACGATCGTGATCTTCGAGGACGTGACGCGCATCCAGGCCGTCAGCCGCGAGATGGAGCGGCTGTCGGGGCAGGACGCGCTGACGGGCCTTGCGAACCGCGCCCGCTTCTACGCCAGCCTCGACGCGATGCTGCAGGACAAGGCGATCGAGGGCGAGATCGCCGTCCTGTCGATCGACGTCGAGGACTTCAACACGGTCAACGCGACGCTCGGTCAGGCGGCCGGCGACGACCTCCTCCGCCAGCTCGGCGAGCGCTTCCGCTCGCTGGTGCCGGAAGACGCGCTGGTCGCGCGTCTCGACGGCGACGAGTTCGGCATCCTCCTGGCCCTGTCGGGCGAGCCGGGCGCCAAGCAGAAGCTTGCACGCGGCGTGATGGAGTCGGTCGATGGCCGGCCGATCCGCGTGGCGGGCCGCCCGCTGGCGGTCTCAGTCGCCGTTGGCATGGTGGTGGTCGGTCGCGACGATCGGCTGGCCGGGCTGGACGCCGCTCGCGCGATGCAGAACTGCGAACTGGCGTTGCAGCAGGCGAAGGCCCAGCCGGGCCGCAAGTTCAAGGCCTACCGGCCCGAGCTCCGCGAGGAGCTGCAGGCCAAGCAGCTGATGATCGCCGACCTTCGCGCGGCGCTGGAGCGCAACGAGTTCGAGCTGCACTTCCAGCCTTTCGTCGACCTTCGCCGGCAGGCCGTCTCGGGCTTTGAGGCGCTGGTCCGCTGGCGCCACCCGACGCGCGGGCTGGTCGGCCCGGGCACCTTCATCCCGCTGATGGAGGAGATGGGGCTCATCGTGCCGCTTGGGCGGTTCGTATTGATCGAGGCGTGCCGCCACGCGGCCGCCTGGCCGGGCAATCTGACGCTCTCGGTGAACCTCTCGCCGGTGCAGGTTAAGAACCAGGATCTCGTGACCGTGGTGCAGGGCGCGCTGCGCTCCAGCGGGCTGGCGGCCGAGCGGCTGCAGTTGGAAGTGACCGAGTCGCTCTTCCTCGACGACGCCGAGGGCGTCCTCGGAACGCTGCAGCGCCTGCGCGCGCTCGGGCTCGTCATCTCGATGGACGACTTCGGCACCGGCTATTCCTCGCTTGGCTATCTCAGCCGCTTTCCCTTCGACAAGATCAAGATCGACCAGTCCTTCGTCCGCGACATGAACCGCGACGAGAACATCGCCATCGTGCGTGCGGTGATGGGGCTGGGCGCGGCGATGAAGATGAGCGTCATCGCGGAGGGCGTCGAGACCGTCGACCAGCTCGTGCGGCTGGAGCAGGAGGGCTGCTCCGAGGTCCAGGGCTACCTCTTCTCGAAGCCGCGCCCGGCGTCGGACCTGCCGAAGATTCTGATGGAGGTGCGCGAGGGCTTCCGGACAGGCCGTTTCCGCCGTTCCGCCGACGCGGACCTCGCCCGCGCCGGATAAGCTTCGAGCCGAATCAGCCGCCCGACAGGCCGGCCTTGAGACGCTGCGACAGTTCCTCGAACGGCGTCGTCGAGGGATCGTCGCCCGGATGCTGCATCATGCAGCCGAAGACGTGGGGCACGAGGTCGACGGCCTGGTCGAGCGTCGGATCGGCCCCGCGCTGGTATCCGCCGAGAAGCCGCAGGTCACGCGTGTCCTCGAAGCGCGCGATCATCGCCTTCAGCCGCGAGACGAGCTCCCGCTCCTCCGGCTTCCAGGCGAGATCGGCCATGCGAGAGATCGATTTCAGGAGATCGATGGCCGGGAAGCGGCCTTCTTCCGCGATCGTCCGGTCGAGAACGATATGGCCGTCGAGCGTTCCGCGGATCGCGTCCGCGACCGGCTCGTTGTGATCGTCGCCGTCGACGAGGACGGCGAAGAGGCCGGTGATCGTGCCGCTGCCTTCGGCGCCCGGCCCGGCCCGCTCCAGAAGGCGCGGCAGTTCGGAAAAGACGCTCGGCGGATAGCCGCGCGCGACGGGCGGCTCGCCCGCGGCGAGCGCGACGTCCCGCGCCGCATGGGCAAGGCGCGTGACCGAGTCCACGATCAGGAGCACGTGCTCGCCGCGATCGCGGAAATACTCGGCGACCGTCATCGCGGTCTTCGGGGCGAGGCGGCGCATCATGGCGCTCTCGTCGCCCGTCGCTACCACGGTGACGACCCGCGACAGCTCGCCCTGCATCGTCTCTTCCAGGAACTCGCGCACCTCGCGGCCGCGCTCGCCGACGAGCGCGACGACCACGGTATCGAAGCCCGGCGCGCGCGCCAGCATGCCCATCAGCGTCGACTTGCCGACGCCCGAGCCCGCGAAGATGCCCATGCGCTGACCACGGATCAGCGGTGTGAAGATGTCGATCGCCCGGACCTGCGTGGGCACAGGCTGGCGGATGCGCGCCCGGCGCATGGCGGCGTCGGGAAGACTGTCGGTGACGAACTCGGTGTGGCCGTTCTCCAGCGGCCCGAGGTCGTCGCAGGGGCGCCCGAACGCGTCCACCGTGCGGCCCTTCCAGGCCGGGGAGGGGGCGACGGTGACGGGGCCGGTGCGATAGGCGAGCGTGCGCACGCCGCTCTGGAAGCGCACTGCGAACGGCTTGACCGTGGCGGCCGCCTCCTCGACGCGCACCACCTCGCCGAGCTCGGGACCCTGCGGCCCTTCGCAGACCACGCAGTCGCCGAGCCGCACGTAGGGGCTGAGGCCGGCGACGCGGAAGGACTGCGGCGTGACGTCGACGACATGCCCGCTGATGCGCACGAGCGGTTCATCGAGGCCGGACAGATGCCTCTTCCGGCTGGCTTCCGTCACTTGGGCGCTCCGAGCTGCGTAACGGCTTCATTCAGCGAGTTCTCGGAGGTCTGGATCATGTTGGCGGCCTGCTCGAAGATGCGCTGCACCTCGATCAGGCGGGTCATTTCCAGGATCGGATTGACGTTCGATCCCTCGACGAACCCTTGGGCGATCCGGTTCTCGTCGAAGTCGACGATCGGCTGGGCCTTGGCATCCGGGACGACGCCGGACGTGCCGGCGCGCGAGAGGTTGGCGCCGGCCGGCATCTTGAACAGGCCGACCGCCCCGATCTGGCCGGCGCCCTGCGTAATCATGCCGTCGTGGGCGATGTGGATCGGGCCGCCGTTCGGGTCGATCTGCAGCGGCGCGCCGCCGACGTCGAGGAACGGCTCGCCGTTCACCGTACGAAGCTCGCCTGTGTCCGCCATCTGCATCCGCCCGTCGCGCGTATAGACGGTGCCCTTCGGCGTCTGGATGGCGAAGAAGGCCTCGCCGGCGACCGCCATGTCGAGCGGGTTGCCGGTTTCGGTGAGCGCCCCGGCCCGCGTCGAGAGGTACTGCTGCCCCTGCGAGGCGAAGGCGACGGAGCGCGAGGAGGCCCGCGACAGGACGCTCTCGAATTTCACCTCCTCGGCGCGGAAGCCTGCCGTGCCGACGTTCGCCAGGTTGTTGGCCAGCGTGTCGAGACGCTTCTCCATGGCGAGCTGCGCGGAGAGGGCGACGGGGAGCGAGGTTTGCATGATGCGATCCGGGACTGGGCAGCTGGGCGAGCGCCGGCGCCGCGCGACGAGCGGGCCGGAATCGCAGCCATACTGCCCGGTGCGAATGGATCGAGGCTGACCGGGGCGCGCTGGAAACGCACAGTCTCGCGCAAGTCCGCCTCGTTAATCCTTCTTACGAATTCCTTTATCGTTCAGGGGTTAGCCCGATGGGTATCATTCTCGGCCTTATCGTGACGATCGGCTGCGTTCTGGGCGGCTACGTCGCGTCTGGCGGACATCTCTATGTTCTCTGGCAGCCCTACGAGCTTCTGATCATTCTGGGCGCGGCGCTCGGCACGTTCCTGATCGCCAACAACATGAAGGTCGTGAAGGACACGGGCAAGGCGATCGGCGAGGCGTTCAAGAATGCGGTGCCGAAGCAGCGCGACTATCTCGACCTCCTCAGCCTCCTCCACTCGCTGATGCGCGAGATGAAGTCGAAGTCGCGCTCGGAGTTCGAGTCGCACGTCGACAACCCCGCCGACTCGGTGATCTTCAGCGCCTTCCCCAGCATCCTGAAGAACAAGCCGATGACCGACTTCATCTGCGACTACTGCCGCCTGATCATCGTCGGCAACGCCCGTCCGCATGAGATCGAGGCGCTCATGGAAGAGGAGATCCAGACGGTCGCCCGCGACCAGCTGAAGCCCAAGCACGCGATCCAGGACATCGCCGATGGTCTTCCCGCGCTCGGCATCGTCGCCGCGGTTCTGGGTATCGTCCACGCGATGGGCGCGCTCGACCAGTCGCCGGAAGTCCTCGGACACCTCGTCGGCGCCGCGCTCGTCGGCACCTTCGCGGGCATCTTCTTCTCCTACGGCGTGTTCGCCCCGCTCGCCACCAAGGTGAAGGGCGTGCGCGAGAAGAAGATGCGCATGTACGTCATCATCAAGCAGACGCTCATCGCCTACATGAACGGCGCCCTGCCGCAGGTCGCTCTGGAATACGGCCGCAAAGCGATCTCCGCCTACGACCGTCCGACCATCGATCAGGTGGAAGCCGAGACGATCGGCGGCGCCCCCTCGGCCGCATAAGGAGGGACCATGGACACGGTCACCGAACGCAACATCGGCGAGCGCCTGCGCTCCGCCGCCCGGATCGAGCCGGAGCGCTTCCCGCGCCTCAAGCAGATCGGCACCAAATGGGCCGAGGCCGTGTCCGCCAAGCTGGCGGCGGGCCATGCCTCGCCGCTCGCCGTCGAGTTCATCGCATCCTCGCCCTTCGTCCTGTCGTCCTCGGCCCTGTCGGATACCGACACGCAGCTCGTGCTCACGGTCCGCTCCTCGAAATGGCGTGAAATCGCGCTGGTCGCGGCCGATGGACGTTTCGCCGACACGGTGACGGAAGCGGGCTTCGGCGGTGACGGCCGCGACGCGCCGGCGCCCGGTCGTCCCCTCACCAGCGTCGGCCGCTTCTTCGCCGACGCCGCGCTCCGCAGCTTCGTCGAGACCGGTAACGCCGTCTTCGCCGACGTCGTGGCGCTCGGCATGTCGGCCGACCGGCTTCTGGCCGAGACGATCGGCGAGAAGCTCGACGAGTGGATCGCACCCGACGCGCGCACCTTCGTCGAGTTCCGCTTCCGCCTGTCGATCGGCCGCTGCGAGGCGGCGCTGCGGGTGGCGATTCCCGAATCCGTCCTGTCGCCGCACCGGCGCAAGTTCGCGGCCGTCCCCGACGAGGGCCCGTCGATCGTCGACGAGACCTGGGCGCGCGACCTCGAGGCCGGCTTCCAGAAGACCGACATGCACGTTCGCGCCATCCTGTGCGAGCAGCAGACCTCGCTCGGCGAGATCTCGACCTTCCATGTCGGCCAGACGATCGCGCTCGACGCCACGATGGAAAGCCTCGTGCTTCTGGAATGCGAGGGGCAGCGCCTCTTCCGCGGCTCGATGGGCCGCTCGCGCGACACCTACGTTATCAAGGTCTCCGAACCCGTGGATCCGACCGAGGAGTTCATCGATGACATCCTGGCTCATTGACGCCGTTCTCGTCGCCGCCCTCCTCGTCACCAGCTGGCGCACGGGCTCCATGTACAAGGAGCTGAAGCGGCTGCGCTCGGAGGAGACCGGCTTCCGCCAAGCCCTCGAGGATGCCGACGCCTCGATCAACCGCGCGGCCAACGCCGTGGTGCTCCTGAAGAGCGAGGGCGTGCGCACCCTGCGCGCCCTCGAGGAGCGCGCGGCCGAGGCGCAGGACCTCGTCGAGCGTCTCGACGTCCTGCTCGACTCCTACGAGCAGAAGCGTGGCACCCCGGTCACCGCCGCCGCGATCTCCCACGACAACGACGCGATCTCCCGCTTCGCGTCAGTTCCGAGCGCTATTCGTTAATTTGTGGATCGCCCGGCGATCCAGACCTTCCCGAGGACGACCCCGATGCAGAACGAGACGATGGAACTCGAGACCGAGACCCAGTTCGGCGGCCAGTTCGGCGCCATGGACAACGGTTTCGAGATGGACGAGGCGGTCGAGGATGCCGAAGACGGCCACCACATGGGCCACGGCATGAACTTCGCCGACGTCGAGGAAGAGACGGTCGCGGAAGTGACGCCCAATCTCGACGTCATCATGAACATCCCGGTCACGATGCAGGTCGTTCTCGGCTCCACCGTGATGCCGGTCGCCAACCTGATGAAGCTCGGGCGCGGCGCCGTCGTGAAGCTCGACACCAACATCTCCGATCCGGTGGATCTGATCGTGAACGGGCGCATCGTGGCGCGCGGCGAGGTCGTGGTGCTCGAGAACGAGGAATCGCGCTTCGGCATCACGCTGACCGAGATCGTCGCTCCCACCGCACGCCAGCCCCGCGCCAAGGGCGCCTAAGACACGATGCTCTCGGAAGCCTATCAGAGCCGCGAACTGGGAGCGCCGACGCTGAGCGGCGCCTCGCGCGCCGCCGTCTTGCTTCTGACGCTGGGCGGCGAGGGCGCGACCAAGCTCCTGAAGCATTTCAGCGCCGAAGAGATCCGAGCGCTACGCCAGAGCGCGGCACTCCCGAGCTCGGTCACTCCGATGGAGCTCGACGAGATCGTCGCCGACTTCCAGGACGCGTTCCGCGCCGGGGCGGCGATCACCGGCCTCAACGACGAGATGACCAAGCTCCTGCGCTCGAGCCTGTCGAACGAGGATCTCGCGATCGTCTTCGAGGGCGAGGCGATGCCGATGGACGAAAGCGGCGTCCCGGTCTGGCAGGAGATCGAGCAGCTCGGCGCCGAGGCGCTCGCCAAGATCCTCGACCGCGAGCATCCGCAGGTCGCGGCCTACATCCTGCAGCGCCTGAAGTCGGATGTGGCGGCGGTCGTCGTCGCCGGCATGGCGCCCGCCCGCCGCAACGACATCATGCGCCGCATGCTCTCTTCGGCGCCGCCGCCCGAATCCATCGCGCGGCTGATCGAGCGGCGCTGCCGCGAGGCGTTCGTATCAAGCTCGAACGGCGCCGAGCGCCGCGAGCGCTACGCCACGATGGCCGAGATCGTGAACCGGATGGACAAGGCGCAGACCGAGGAACTCCTCGCCTCGCTGGAGACCACCGAGCCGGAAGAGGCGGCGGCACTGCGCAAGCTGCTCTTCGCCTTCGAGGACGTCGCCGAGCTGTCGAAGAAGGGCCGTCTCGTCCTCTTCGACGCGATCCAGGTGGAGCAGGTCACGCTCGCGCTCAACGGCGCGCCGCAGGACCTGCGCGAGGCGGTGCTCTCGGCGCTCGGCGCCCGTGCCCGCCGCATGGTCGAGGCCGAACTCGGACGCAACGAGCCAGCCGCCGCCGACGCCATCCAGGCCGCCCGGCGCGCCATCGCCGGGGCCGCGCTGCGGCTCGCCGCCGAAGGGCGCATCGACCTCGCCGAGAAGGTCGAGGGCTGACAACCATCGCGGTCCCGGCGCCGAGCGGCGCGCGGGGCCGCATTTTGTTTCGTGAAGGGGCGGGCGCGGCATGTCGGAGGGTGCGGACAAGGAGTCCCAAACCGAGGAACCGACGGAGAAGAAGATCCGCGACACCGTCGAGAAGGGGAATCTTCCCGTCTCGCGCGAAGCGCCGATCCTCGCCTCGCTTCTCGCCGCCATCGCCGTCGTCGTCTTCCAGGCGCGCAACAACGCGGCGCAGCTCGCCAGTGATCTCAAGGTCACGTTCGAGAACCCGACGCAGTGGTCGATCGGGAACGGGATCGACGCGCTGCAGTTTCTCCATACGATGGCGCTGCAGAGCGCCCGGTTCGTGCTGCCTGCGACGGGCCTCTTCATGCTTGCGGGCATCCTCGCCTCGCTCCTGCAGAACCCGCCGCAGATCAACCTCGAGCGCATCCGGCCGAAGTATTCGAACCTCTCGCTGTCCAGCGGCTGGGGCCGACTGTTCGGGCGGCGCGGATTCACCGAGTTCGGTAAAGCCTTATTCAAGTTCTCCGCCGTTACGATCATCGTCGGTTGGATCTTGTCCGACGAACTTCCCCTGCTGTTGAAGACGATGTTCTCGGACCCACTCCTGCTTCCCGAAACGATCCTCGGCCTCGCGATGCGGCTCCTGGCAGCCGTCTCGGTCGCCACGATCGTGCTGGTCGCCGCCGATCTTCTCTTCTCGCGCATCCTGTGGCGTCGCGACCTGCGCATGTCCAAGCAGGAGATCAAGGACGAGATGAAGCAGGCGGAAGGCGACCCGATGGTCAAGGCCCGCCAGCGCCAGATCGCCCGCGAGCGCACCAAGCGGCGTATGATGGCGGCGGTACCGCGCGCGACCGTCGTGATCGCCAACCCGACGCACTACGCCATCGCGCTGCGCTACGTGCGCGAGGAGGGCGGTGCGCCGGTGGTCGTCGCCAAGGGCGTCGATGTCCTCGCGCTCAAGATTCGCGAGATCGCCGAGACCAACGACATCCCGGTGATCGAAGACAAGCTCTTGGCAAGGTCGATGTACGACCATGTAGAAATCGACCAGATGATTCCGCCGCAGTTCTTCAAGGCGGTCGCGGAACTCATCTACTTCCTCCAGTCCCGGCCTCAGGCCCGACTGGAGATCGGGGCAGCCTGACCCGGCCGACCTGTCGATGCCTGCCTTCCCCTCGGGAAGCCGTTTCGGTTCATTTCGCGTAAAGGTCCTCCATGGGTTCCCACGTCATGCTCAACGTTCGCAACAAGTACGCAGCCGACCGCGAGAAGGCGCTGGCGAACGGGATCAAGGAAGTGGTGGCCGAGCTGCGCCTCGTCGACGTCGTCGACTACGTGGCGTTCCTGCGGATGGACCAGTTCGGCAACATCGCCGACATCGTCGAGTCCTCCGCGCAGCTTTACCTGGCGCCGGGCTCGCTGCGGTTTGCCGGCGGCGGCGACGTGCACCTCAACTGGGGCAGCGCGCCGACGATCGATCTCGACATGGAGTTCCACGGCGGCGAGGTGACGGTGCACTTCAAGCTGTCGCTGACCGCGACCAAGGCGGCCGTCCACATCAACTATATCGCCTTCTCCGACCCGGACGCGGACCCCGCGGCCAACACGGAGCGCCTGAAGGCGGCGATCGCCGCGGCCCGGCTGGCGACGGCGCGCAACGCCTGAGACCGACGAATGTCCTGCAGACGACACGGCCCCGCCATCGGCGGGGCTTTTTCGTATCTGCGTTATGCTTTCGTTAATACTGATTAATGATCTGTTAATACTAAGAAATCTGTAAGATCGTCAGCTTCGGACAAGTGCCTCTTTCTATGTATGGGGCACCGATCAAATGTCCGAGGACGCGACCCTTGAGCGAGTTCTACCTTTTCGGGCTGAGTTCCCGCCGTGCCGAATGGCTGTCCGCGCGCCAGGCCGTAGTCGCCGAGAACGTGGCCAATGCGAACACGCCGACCTACCGCGCCAAGGACGTCACGCCCTTCTCCGAGGTTCTGGAGACGACGGCGCTCCAGATGTCCGGCTCGAACCCCAGCCACCTCGTCGCCTCCGCCGGCCGGGACTTCGGCATCGACGAGGCCACGCAGAAGCCGTGGGACGTCACCCATTCCGGCAACTCGGTCAGCCTGGAGCAGGAAATGCTCAAGGCCGGCGAGGTGTCGCGCGACTTCGCCCTTTCGACCTCGGTCGCGAAGTCGTTCCACCGCATGTTCATGACGACGCTGAAGGGCTGACGCCTTGACCGACTCGATCACCTCCGCCCTCAAGATCGCGGCGAGCGGCCTCGAGGCGCAGTCCGAACGGATGCGCATCGTGTCCGAGAACGTCGCCAACGCGCGCTCGACCGGGCAGACGCCGGGCAGCGATCCTTATCGGCGCAAGACCGTCGCCTTCACCAGCGAGATGGACCGGCTGATCGGCGCCGACCTCGTGCGCATCAAGTCGGTCGGCACCGACCGCTCGGACTTCCGCATGGAGCACGATCCCGGCAACCCGGCCGCGGACCAGGACGGCTATGTGAAGATGCCGAACGTCAACATGCTGGTCGAGATGACCGACATGCGCGAGGCGAACCGCTCCTACGAGGCGAACCTGCAGGTCATCAAGCAGGCGCGCGAGCTCATCAATCTCACCATCGATCTCATGAGAGGCTGACGCCCATGATCCCCGCCATCGGCAGTGCCATGCCGCGCGTCGACGCCATGCGCCTCGACGGTCTTTCGCCCGCCGGTACCACCGGTGCGGCCGCCACCCAGGAAGCCGGCCAGAGCTTTGCCGCCGCCATGAGCGAGATCGCCCGCGAGGCGACGCAGTCCATGAAGGGCGCCGAGACGGTCTCGATCCAGGGTGTCAACGGCAAGGCCTCCACGCAGGCCGTGGTCGACGCCGTGATGGGCGCCGAGCGCACGCTCCAGACGGCCGTCGCGCTGCGCGACAAGGTCGTCTCCGCCTATCTCGAACTTTCCCGCATGTCCATCTAACGAAAGTCCCAGCCCATGCGCGCCCTTGCGATCGCCGCGACCGGCATGAACGCCCAGCAGACCAACGTCGAAGTGATCGCGAACAACATCGCGAACATCAACACCACCGGCTTCAAGCGCTCGCGCGCCGAGTTCACCGACCTCCTCTACCAGGTCGAGCGGATGCAGGGCGTGCCGGCGCGCGGCGGCGAGAACGTCGTGCCCGAAGGCGCGCGGATCGGCCTCGGTGTGCGCACGGCGGCCGTTCGCTCCGTCCACATTCAGGGCGCGCTCGAGCAGACCGGCAACAACCTCGACATCGCGATCAACGGCCAGGGCTGGCTGCAGATCCAGGGCCCCGGCGGCCAGACGCTCTATACCCGCGACGGCGCGCTCAACAAGAACGACACCGGCCAGATCGTCACGCTCGACGGCTTCACGGTCGATCCGGGCATCACCGTGCCGCAGAACACGACCGACATCTCGATCAACGATTCCGGCGAGGTGTTCGCTACGGTCGACGGCGCGGCGCAGCAGATCGGCCAGCTGACGCTCGTCAACTTCGCCAACGAGCCGGGTCTTGCGGCCGAGGGCGGCAACCTCTTCCGCGAGACGGCCGCCTCCGGCGCCCCGATCGCCGGCGTGCCGGGTGATCCGGGCTACGGCGTGATCAAGCAGGGCTACCTCGAAAACTCCAACGTCGATCCGGTCAAGGAAATCTCCGAGCTGATCTCGGCGCAGCGCGCCTACGAGATGAACTCCAAGGTCATCCAGGCCGCCGACGAGATGTCGGGCGTCGTCTCCAAGGGCATCCGCTAAGCACCATGACCCGTATCGTCCGCCTTGCGAAACACGTCCTGGCCGCCGCCGCGCTCGGCCTCGTCCCGGCCGCTGGCACGGCGGGCGCCGCGGATCTCAACCTGCCGGTCCCGACGGTCGTGGTCTATCCAGGCCAGAGCGTTCTCGACCGCGGCGTGATCTCGGCGCGGTTCACCGTGCCGGGGAACCAGCTCTCGGCCTACGTGGTCGAAGAGGGCATGCTGAAGGACCGGCTCGCGCGCCGCACCCTCCTGCCGAACCAGCCGATCCTCCTCAGCGACCTCAAGTCGCCCGATGCGGTCACGGCCGGACAGGTCGCGACCCTCATCTACCGCGAGGAGGGTCTCCTCATCACGGGCAAGGGCATGCCGCTCCAGTCCGCGCAGGCGGGCCAGTCGGTGCGCGTGCGCAACGTCGACAGCGGCGTCCTGATCAGCGGCATCGCGTTCGAGGACGGATCGATCGAGGTGTCGGCGCAATGAGAGCTTCGCTTCGCACCCTTGTCCTCGGCGCCAGCCTCGCGGCCGTCCTCGTTCCGGCGAACGCGGCCGACTACGGCGTCGCGGACTACGGATACGCCCAGGCCGGCATCGGCGCGCACGAGAACTTCCAGACCATCGTCCCGCGCGCCCGCCAGTCGGGCGGCGTGCGCATCAAGGACGTCACCACGATCAAGGGCGTGCGCGACAACCAGCTCGTCGGCTACGGTCTCGTGATCGGCCTGCAGGGCTCGGGCGACAGCTTGCGCAACTCGCCCTTCACCGAGCAGTCGCTCCAGTCGATGCTCGACCGCATGGGCGTCAACGTGCGCGGCGCCAACCCGCGCACGCGCAACGTCGCGGCCGTGATCGTCACCGCCGACCTGCCGGCCTTCGCCGGGATCGGTTCGCGCATCGACGTCTCGGTGTCCTCGCTCGGCGACGCCTCGTCGCTGATGGGCGGCACGCTCGTCATGACGCCGCTCTACGGCCCGGACGGCGAGATCTATGCGGTGGGGCAGGGGGCGCTCGCCGTCAGCGGCTTCTCGTCCGAAGGCACCAACGAGAGCCTGACGCAGGGCACGCCCACGACCGGGCGCATCGCCGGCGGCGCGCTGATCGAGCGCGAGGTTCCCCGCGCGACGGTCGACACGCCCAACATCACGATGGAACTGCGCAACCCGGACTATCGCACGGCGATCCGCGTCGTCGACGCGATCAACTCGTTTGCCGCGCGCGCCTACGGCAAGCCGGTGGCGCGCGAGCAGGATTTCCGCACGATCTCGCTGACCCGTCCCGCCAAGATGTCCTCGACGCGCTTCATCGCGGATGTCGGCGACCTGATGATCGAGCCGGACACCGCCGCGCGCGTCGTGATCGACGAGCGCACGGGTACGGTCGTCATCGGCAAGGACGTCCAGATCTCGACGGTCGCGGTCACGCACGGCAGCCTGACTGTGCGCATCACCGACATTCCCAACGTCTCGCAGCCGGGGCCGCTCAGCAACGGCGAGACGGTGGTCACCGCGGACACGACGGTCAATGCCCAGCAGGGCGGCGGGAACCTCGCCATCGTGCAGGGCGCCAATCTCGACAGCGTGGTGCGCGGGCTGAACCGCCTCGGTCTCAAGCCGACCGGCATCATCGCCATCCTTCAGGCTATCAAGACGGCCGGCGCCATGCAGGCCGAGATCGTGGTGCAATGATGACCTCGTCCCGTTCCCATCGTGCGGCCATCGGGCTCGGCGTGGTGCTCGCGGTCATGACGGCGGACGCGGCCTTCGCCGAAGGCGCGGCGACGCCGCCGCCGGCCGCGCCGACGACGCCGGCCAAGGTCCGCATCATCGGCGCCGACGGCAAGGAAATGGTGACGCCCGAAGCGCCGATGACCGATACGGACCGCTTTTGCTCCAACATCGCCAATCCCGCGCTCGACGCGCGCAACGCCATGCAGCTGGCCGAGATCAAGCAGGCCGAGGGCGAGATCTCCTCCAAGATCGACGAACTGGAAGCCAAGCGCGCCGAGGTCGAGAAGTGGCTCGGCGAGCGCCGGGACTTCATCGATTCCACCTCCGGCATCGTGATCGACATCTATTCCGGCATGAAGCCGGATGCGGCGGCCGCCCAGATGGCCGCGCTCGACCGCCCGATCGCCGCCTCGCTCCTGACGCGCCTCAAGCCGCGGCAGGCGAGCGCGATCCTCGCCGAGATGCCCGCGCCGATCGCCTCCGAACTCGCGGCGCTGATCGTCAAGAAGACCGACCGCGCCTCCACCGAGGCCGGTGCGAAGGACCAGTCCCTGTGAGAGCCATTGCCCCCCTCCTGGCCGTCGGTCTCCTCGCCGGTTGTTCCACCACGCGCGAGGATGCGTTCCGCGAGCCGCTGCTGACGCCGGTCGGCAGCGGGCTCTACCAGAACGCCCCGATCGTCCAGCCGGCGCCCGGCCCCGGGCCGAACGAACTGCCGCGCAACGTCAACTCGCTGTGGACCGGCCGCAACGCCGATCTCTTCCGCGACACGCGCGCGCTCAACGTCGGCGACATCGTGACGGTGAAGATCCAGATCGACGACAAGGCGACGCTCGACAACAACACCAAGCGCTCGCGCGACTCCGGCGTCAGCGTCGGCGCCGACCTCAAGGGCTCGATCGGCTCCTACGGGCTGCCGACCGTCGGCACCACGCTCGGCCTCAAGAACGGCACCAAGGCGACCGGCAAGGGAACCGTGGACCGCAAGGAAGAGATCGACGTGTCCGTCGCGGCCGTGGTGACGCAGGTCCTGCCGAACGGCAACCTCTACATTGCCGGCCAGCAGGAGGTGCGCGTCAACTTCGAGGTGCGCGTGCTCTCGATCGCCGGCATTATCCGTCCGGGCGACATCCTGCCCAACAACACGATCCATTACGAGAAGATCGCGGAAGCCCGCATCTCCTACGGCGGCCGCGGCCGTCTGACGGAAGTGCAGCAGCCGGGCTGGGGCCAGCAGGTCCTCGACAACGTCCTGCCCTACTGACGAGGGCGCACGTCGCACCGCTCCGACGCCGCCCACGGCCGCAGCCTCGCTGCCGCCGTGGGCTTTCGTCGTGTTGCGCAACGCGGCAAGGCTCGCGACAGGGCAATTCCTTAACACTTCCTTGCCGGGCGGCGGTGCCCGGCGGGACGATCCCGCCCACACCGCGCCCGGCTGCCCCATTCCATGCCGCCGGAGCGCCGAATGACCGAGCTCAGCCCTGAAGCCCTAGGCATGATGCCGGACGGCTTTGCACCGCCCAAGAAGAGCAACAAGGCGCAGACGATCGGCGCCCTCCTCGGCCTGACGGTGATCGCGCTGGCGGGAGGCGGGGCCCTCGGCTTCCTCCTCAAGAAGGACCCGCCGGTGGTCGCAGCGCCACCGGTCGAGGCCCCGGCGGCCGCGGCCGCCGCTCCGTCGCTCGCCGCGGTTCCCGCCGGCACCAAGGAAGTCATCCAGCCGCTCGAGCCGATCCTCACCGATCTCGCCTCGCCGCCGGGCACGCAGGTCCGGCTCGAGGCCGGGCTGCTCCTGTCGCTGTCGGAGGACGAGAGCGTCGACCAAACGGTGCTGGCCTCCCAGATCCAGGCCGACACGCTGGTCTTCCTGCGCACGCTGGAGCTCGCTCAGATCGAGGGAGCGCGCGGCCTCCTTCACCTGAAGGAAGACCTGCTCGAGCGCGCGAAACTGCGCTCGACCGCCGTCAAGGACGTCGTCGTCCGCTCGTTGATCGTCAAGTGAAGCGGCTCCTCCTCCTCCTCGCGCTCCTCGTCGCGAGCGCCGCGCCGGCCCTGGCGCAGGATGCGGTCGCGGAAGCGGCGAGCGGGCTCGCCTCGCTGATCCCCGCAGGCGACACCGCCGTCTCCGGCCGGATCGTCCAGCTGTTCGGCATCGTCACCGTCCTGTCGGTGGCGCCGGGCCTTCTCGTCATGGTCACGGCCTTCACCCGCGTCGTGATCGCGCTCTCGATCCTGCGCACCGGTCTCGGCCTCCAGACGACGCCGGCCAACCTGATCCTCATCTCGCTGTCGCTCTTCATCACCTTCTTCGTCATGATGCCGACCTTCGACCAGTCCTGGCGCGACGGCCTGCAGCCCCTGATGAAGGGGCAGATCACGGAAGAGGAGGCGCTGCCGCGCATCGCCGAGCCCTTCCGCGAGTTCATGCTCGATCAGGTGCGGGAAGAAGATCTCGCCCTCTTCAACAACATCAACGAGGCGTCGATCCGCGACCGTCTGCCGGTGGTGGAGCAGGGCTCGGGCGAGGGGCAGGTCGTCGACTTCCGCATCCTCGTCCCGGCCTTCATGATCTCGGAACTGCGCCGCGGCTTCGAGATCGGCTTCCTGATCGTCCTGCCGTTCCTCGTGATCGACCTCATCGTCGCGACGCTGACCATGTCGATGGGCATGATGATGCTGCCCCCGACGATCATCTCGTTGCCCTTCAAGATCCTGTTCTTCGTCCTGATCGACGGCTGGAACATGCTGACGGGCAGCCTCGTGCGCTCCTTCATGTAGCGAGCCCCGCACGCAACGCCTGTCTCGAAGGCCCTCGGACCCACCGGTCCGGGGGCCTTCTGCGTTGGGCTCGTGGGACGTGCGCCAGCATTCCAGAGACTTAGCTGGAAACGCCTCAATTTGAATCGAACTCGCCCTGCAGCTGAAGCTGATTGTCATCTATACTTCAGGCAGGCAAGTCCAAACTCCCGATACGATTCAATTTTAGCGATCCAATACAGCAGGTATTCCGAGTTCCCCGGTAGTTTTGTCTTCGAAGCAGAGAGCAACGGCTCAAAGAAAAGCTTCAAGATAAACGGGGAAAAGACAATGGTTGCTATCAGCACGACGAACAACGGTGTCGCCATGGCCGCT
>NZ_CAJYIU010000262.1 GCF_913775355.1 uncultured Aureimonas sp. | reverse complement strand
CTGGAAGGCGCGGATCGCGGTGTCGGTCGCCTGACCGGCGCGCCCGTCCACCTCCGCCTTGTAGTAGCCCTGCTCGGCCAGAAGCGACTGCACCTCGCGCACCAGCGGAAAGGCGACGATCCGGGGATCGTTGCCGAGCGGCGCGGGCGCCGCCTTGCCGGCCGTGCGCACCGCCGGCTGGGCGGCGCTCGCGGGCGCTGTGTCGCGCGTCACCAGCATCGGGTGACGGTGCGGTCCGGCCTGCCGGTTCAAGGCGTTGTCAGCGACGAGCCCGGCCGAGATCGAGAACACGGCGATGCCGCCGAACAGCGCCGGGCGCGCCGCGACGATGCGCGCGCCCGTCGTCAGCCCGCGCAGCGACGCGTGCAGCGCACCGAGCGCGAGCGTTCCGGCGAGACCGCCGGACGGCTTACGCCGAGCGGCGGGCTTGCGCGTCTTGGCGGAAGGAGCTGGTTTTCTTGCGGGCATCGGTCAACGCTACGATATTTTCGGAATGGGTTCGGTCGGCCTGGATCCGGTCGGCGCAGTCGGTCGGGATACGGACGGTCACGGTGGTGCCGCGATCGGGCTGGCTGCGGATGTGCAGGGTGCCGTGGTGCAGCTCCGCCAGCCCCTTCACGAGGGACAGGCCGAGCCCGGTCCCCTGATAGCGCCGCGCGGCCCCATGCGACAACTGCACGAAGGGCTGGGCGAGGCGGGCGATGTCGGCCTCGGCAATGCCGATGCCGGTGTCGCTGACCGTGAAGGTGAGGAAGTCCGGGTCCTGCACCGCCGTCAGGCACACCGTCCCGCGATCGGTGAACTTCACCGCGTTGCAGAGAAGGTTGACGAGGATCTGGCGGCAGGCGTGCCCATCGGCGGTAACGCTTTCGCCGGCGACCGGCGCGCGCACCACGAGCCGCAGCCCCTTGCGATCGGCCTCGCCCCGGACCATTTCCGCCGCCGCCTCGACGACGTCGGACAGGCTGAAGTCCTGAAGCTGAAGCTCATAGCGCCCCGCCTCGATCTTCGACACGTCGAGCAAGCCGTTCACGACGCCGACGAGGTGCTCGCTCGAGCGGCGGATCAGCCCGACATATTCCTTCTGCCGCGGGTCGGAGAACCGGCCGCAGAGTTCCTGGTCCAGCATGTCGGCAAACCCGACGATCGCGTTGAGCGGCGTGCGGAGCTCGTGCGAGACGGTCGCGATGAACGCGGCCTGACGTCCGTCCACGGCAGGCGCGGCCGGCAACACCCGCGCGGCACCCGGCTCGCGGATGCGCACGGTGCCGAGAGCGCCGGTCCCCTCGCGCACCGGCTCCAGCCGGAGCGTCGCGGTGCGGAAGGTTTCGCCGGAGACACGCAGGCGCACGTTCAGCACACGGGCGTCGCTGCCGGCCCGCAGGTCGTCGAGCGCCCGCAGGTAGGCGATGCGGTCGAGAAGGTGCAGCTGCGACACGAAGCTGTCGGCCGCGGCATCCGGCTCGACCACGGCGAGGAGATCGGCATCACTGTCCTGCGCCGTCGCGGCCCGCCGGCCGAACACGAGGCGGCAGAGCACGAAGGTCGCGTAGGACGCGCAGAGCGGCAGCGCGACGGTGTAGCCGGCGAAGCCCTGTCCGGCCGGTCCCATGCCGTGCATCGAGAGGAAGCCGGTCAGCCCGAAGGCCGCCAGCATGGCGGGCATCATCAGCCGGGCGCGCAGCCGCGCACCGGCGGCCCAGGCCTCGACCGGGCCGACCGCGATCAGGGCCAGCGGCCAGAGGCTGTCGAGCGCGATCGCCGCAAGGCCGACGAGGACCGAGCCCGCGAAATGAAGGCCGGCGAGCACGAGATCGAGGTCGCGGCGGGCGATGAGCGCGGCCGCGAGCGCCAGAAGAACCACGGCGACGCCGAGAAGTATCGGCAGGACCAGCGTCCCGCTCGTCGCCACGAGAACCAGCGGAGACAGGACGGCGATCCCGAGCCCGGAGGCGATCATGCCGGCCGCCAGACGCCGCACGCCGCGCGGAAGCGGCGACGCGCCGCCGTTTGCGCCGACCATCTCCGCCATCCGGTCCAGCCCTCCGGCCAGGCCGCGTCCGACGTCGGCCGATCGTCCGGTGTCCCGGCTGTTTCGCGACTGCGTCATCACTCATCCACAAGCGGCGGTCCGATCAACGGGCCCGTCATGGGCCCTGCGAACCGTCATTCATCATGGACGGAGCTTGGCCCTTAACCTTTTAAGGAAGCCATAAGCCAAGAGCCGGGGACCCGTGGCAGCCCCGCCGCACCCGCCGACAAACCGGGCACCCAAGCCTCGATCGCGATCTATGCTGAACGATCGGTTACCAGACAATCACGCAATTCCGGCAATGACTTACGCCGCCTCCCTGCAGTTTCAGCGAAGCATCGGGATGCCGGACGGGGCGCAATCGTCTCGAATTTGAGCTAAGGGAAGAACGCTTGCGTGATGGTTTCGCGCAGTGCCGACGTCACCCGCCGCGGTCGACCACCACCCGGCCGACCATTTCGCAGGACCATCGCAGGGCCCGACATGCGCCTCCTCATCAAGCTCGCGTTCCTGATCGGCCTCGCCCTGTTCTTCCTCGCCCCGGCGAGAGACGACGCGGACGGCGTGCCGGCCGGTCTGTCGGCCGGAGCGCTCGTCTACGCGGTGCAGCAGGCGGCGACCGATCTCGGCGGCTTCTGCGAGCGGGCGCCGAGCGCTTGCGAGAGCGGGCGCGATGCCCTCCAGTTTGCGGGTGCGCGGATCGTCGAGGGACTGACCTTCGTCTACGGACTGGCGGCCGGGGCCACCGCCACACCTGCCTCCGCTCCGGGCCCGTCGCCGGTTGAGCCGGCCTCCGCCCGCATCGAACCCGCCGAGCACCCGGCGGCGCATCCCTCCCGCGTGCCCGCCGCGCCGCCGCCGCGCCCTTACGTCGCCCCCGCTGGCTGACCGTCGCCTGACAAGCCGCGCCGCATTGCCTATATCAGGCGGCGGATCGCAGCGACGGTCCGCCAACGAGGACATCATGCGCGACATCGACGAGATCGTCTCCGACTTCGAGCTTCTCGACGACTGGGAAGACCGCTACCGCTTCCTCATCGAGCTTGGCCGCGAGCTGCCGCCGATGGACGAGGCCGACATGAACGAGCACACCAAGGTGCCGGGCTGCGTCAGCCAGGTCTGGCTGACCAGCCGGACCGAGGACGGCTCGCCGCCCCGCATCCGCTTCGCGGGGCAGTCGGACGCCCACATCGTGAAAGGGCTCGTCGCCGTCGCGCTGTCGCTTTATTCCGGCCGCACCGCGCCCGAGATCCTGACGCTCGACGCGGAAGCTCTCTTCGCGCGGATCGGCCTGCAGGACCATCTGACCCCGCAGCGCTCCAACGGCCTTCGCTCCATGGTCCGCCGTATCCAAGCCGATGCGAAGGCGGCGATGGAAGCGGCCTGAGGTCAGCGGCTGCGCCAGGAGCGGATCGCGCTCCGGCCGCTCGCCCCCTCGTGCACATAGCCATAATGGCGTGCGAGCGCGGCCAGTCCGGTCTTCAGCATCAGCTTGGCTGAACGGGCCGGCCATTGCCGCTCCGCCTCGACGCGCTCCGTGCCTTTCAGAAAGCAGCAGACGTCGAGAAGGACGCCGGACAGTTCCGGCCCGACGGCCGCAACCGCCTTTTCCACGCGCCGGCGGCAGTCGAGCGCGGCGTCGGACAGATCTGCGGGCCCTGCCGCGCCGCCGCCCGACCTCGGCATCGCGTCCCAGCGCTGGGTGACGCTCGGCATCAGGCCGCCGCGCGTGAAATCAGCCCGCAGCCGCTCCCCCGCCGCCACCTCGTGCGCGGCGAGGAACGGCTGACCGTCGGCGCCCTTGCGGCTCGCCAGACGGGCGAGCGGCGACTCGTCTTGGACGCCCATCGGATCAGAAGTCCCCCTCGCCCGCCCCCGGTACCGCGAGCCGGCGGCAGGACTGGGCCAGCGCTTCCATGCGGCTGAGCATCGCGTCGAAGCCGCGGTCGTCGCGCTCGTCCTCGATCCGTGCGACGGCGTAGGAGACGCTCGTCCGGTCTCGCCCGAAGCCGGCCGCGACCGCATTCAGCGAGAGCTGGAACGCGACATGCGACAGGTACATCGCGACGTGGCGCGCCCGCGCGACCGGGGCCTGCGCGCGACGC
This sequence comes from uncultured Aureimonas sp., assembly GCF_913775355.1. Taxonomy (GTDB): domain Bacteria; phylum Pseudomonadota; class Alphaproteobacteria; order Rhizobiales; family Rhizobiaceae; genus Aureimonas. The sequence continues at coordinate 10,140 of NZ_CAJYIU010000262.1, read as the reverse complement.
TCCGACAGGATGTCGGCGGCCGGCACCCCGAGGAAGGTCGAGACGATGTCGACGGCGACGCGACACTGCAGCCGCCCTCGCCCGCCGGGATCGGCACCGGTGACGGCGGACGGGAAGGCCGCAGCGGACGACGGGTTGAAACACTGGGACATGAAGACGCTCCGTTGCTCGGGAAGCCAAGGCTAACAAGCGCGGAATGCATGTAGGAATATTTTCTTTCCATCGGACGGCGAACATTCGCACGCGAACGGGTTTCGGTAGCGGGCTATCCACACAATCCACAGATGCGAACAGGAATTCTGTCCTTCGTTCAGGCGATGACGGCAGGCTGGATGCCTTCACTGCGAAAGCCCATCCATGTCCCGATCCGATCCCGCCGTCACGCAATTCGAGAACCGCCTTCGCGAGGCGCTCCATCGGCTCGCGGAAGGCTTCGGGCGGCTTGTGGCGCCGACGACGCCCGGCGGCGAGAACCTGATCAACAGCCCTGCGCAACGCGACCAGGATGCGACCCGCGAAACTCATGCCCGATCGATTGCGGTGCGTCGCCTGATCGCGCTCCTGCAGGCCGGCCGGTATCCCTGACGCTCAAGCCGCCCTGGCGCCCCGCTCCACCGCCCGAAATCCGGCGAACAAGGCTCCGAGCGTCATGTCGGCCGCCTCCACGAGGTCGAAGCTCTCGTTCCGCCGGAGCCATTCCGTCAGGATGCCCGTCATCGCGCCGACGCAGACGTTCGACGCCGTGCGGGGATCGATGTCGGGATGCAGTTCGCCGATCGCTCGCGCCTTTGTGAACACGGAATGGATGACGTCCTGCATGTGGTCCTCGCCCTCGCGATGGGTGCACATGACGCTTTCCATCTCCCCCACGTATTCGCAGCGCAGGACGAGGATGGAGTACACGCGCTTGGCGCGCTGGTCCTTCGCGAACCGGCGCATGCTTTCGCGCATGGTGCGCTCCAGCGCCTGCAGCGGACGCTCGTCATCCAGGAGCTTCTGGCTTTCCAGAAAGGTGCGCTGCGGCAGGTAGGCGCGCTCGTGCATCGCCATGAACAGGTCGCTCTTGCCGGAAAAGTGCCAATAGATGGCGCCTCTCGTCAGTCCCGCATGCGACGCTATGTGGGTGAGGCTGGTCTGGCTCACACCCCGCTCGAAGAACACCTGCTCCGCCGCATCGAGAATGACGCTGCGCGTTTCCAGAGCCTCTGCCTTTGTCCGACGCACGCCCGCCTCCTTGAATACATGCATATATGAATGTATGTAAGCGACCATTCAAGCTGGATTCTGCGGTCCGGCCTCCCGGAGTTCCCGATGCCCCGTTCCTCCCTCCTCCTTTCGGCGGTTGCGATCCTGACCCTTGCCGCGCCCGCGCTGGCGCAGGCGCCCGGCGGCGGAGCGGCCCCGCCGCCGCCGGCGGTCACGGTGATGACGATCAAGCCGGAGGACGTTCCGGTGACGTTCGAATACCCCGCGCGCGTCAGCGCCTCGCGGGAGGTCGAAGTGCGGGCGCAGGTCGGCGGCATCCTCCTACGGCGCACCTTCAACGAGGGCTCGCGCGTCAAGGAAGGCGACCTCCTGTTCGAGATCGATCGCCGCCCGTTCGAGGCGCAGGTCGCGCTGGCGGAGGCCCAGCTTCAGCAGGCGCAGGCGACGCAGGCCAACGCCCAGCGCACGCAGGAGCGCACGCAATCGCTCGTGCGCTCGGGCGCCACCTCCACCGCCACGCTCGACGACGCGACCGCGCAGCGCCTTCTCGCGGATGCGCAGGTCGCCGCCGCCGAGGCGCAGCTCCAGACCGCGACGCTCAACCTCGACTACGCCTCGGTCGAGGCCCCGGCGAGCGGCATCACCAGCCTCGAGCAGGTGCCGGAAGGCTCGCTCCTGACGTCCGGCGCCCTCCTCACCCGCATCACCCAGCTCGACCCCGCCTACGTGAACTTCTCGGCCGCCGACTCGGAGGCCTTCTCGATCCGCAACATGATCGAGACCGGCAAGGCGGAGGGCTCGCTCGACACGCTGCGCGTGACCGTGCGCTTCGGCAACGGCACGAACTATCCCCAGCAGGGAACGATCGACTTCACCTCGTCCAGCATCGACGAATCGACCGGCACCATCCTGTCGCGCGCCGTGCTTCCCAACCCGGAAAGCCAGCTTCTGCCGGGGCAGTTCGTGCGCGTCGAGATCGAGGGCATCGTCGTCCCCGATGCGGTGACGATCCCGACCGAGGCGCTGATGCAGGGCCCGCAGGGCACCTTCGTCTACACGCTCGACGACAAGAACGTCGCGGCGGTCCGGCCGGTCACCGTCGGGCGCGAGCTGGAAGGCCGGCTCCTCATCGCCGACGGCCTGAAGGACGGCGACAAGGTCGTCACGGTCGGCGTCATCAAGGTCCGGCCGGGCTCGCCGGTGAACCCGACGGGCGCCCAGCCCGACGCGTCCGGCGGACAGCCGGCGGCCGGCGCGAACGCCGCCCCTGCCGCCGCAGCCGCCCCGCAGCAGGCTGCCGCGAACGGTGGCGCGCAGGGCACGGCCCAGGCCGGAGCCGCCCAGTGAACCGCTTCTTCGTCGACCGCCCGGTCTTTGCGGCCGTCATCTCGATCATCATCGTGCTCGCCGGCCTTGCCGGCATGCGCGCGCTGCCGATCGAGCAGTATCCCGAACTCGTGCCGCCGCAGGTCCAGATCTCGGCGACCTATCCGGGCGCATCCGCCGAGACCGTCGCCCAGACCGTCGCCGCCCCGATCGAGCAGGTCGTGAACGGCGTCGAGGACATGATCTACATGAACTCGTCGAACTCCTCGGCGGGCACCTCGACGATCAACGTCACGTTCCAGTCGGGCACCGATCCCGATCAGGCGACGATCAACGTCAACAACCGCGTCCAGCAGGCGATCTCCTCGCTGCCGTCCGAGGTGCAGCGCCTCGGCGTGACGGTGACGAAGCAGTCCTCGTCGATCCTCGCGGTCGCGACCATGTCCTCGTCCGACCCGCGCTACGACGCGACCTACGTGTCGAACTACGCGCTGCTCTACGTCCTCGACGAGCTGAAGCGCGTGCCGGGCGTCGGCAACGCCCAGCTCTTCGGCCAGCGCAACTACTCGATGCGCATCTGGCTGCGGCCGGACCAGCTCGCGCAGTATCAGCTGACGCCGGGCGACGTCGCCAATGCGATCCGCGAGCAGAACGCCCAGTTCGCCGCCGGACAGTTCGGCGCGCAGCCCTCGAACACGCCGCTCGCCTTCACCTATTCGGTGACGACGGCCGGCCGTCTGCCGGACGCGCAGGCCTTCGAGAACATCATCATCCGCTCCGATGCCAACGGCGCCTCGCTGCTTCTGAAGGATATCGCGCGCGTCGAGCTCGGCGCGCAGGACTATGCCTTCAACGCGACCTACAACGGCTCCGAGACGATCCCGATCGGCCTCTACCTCCAGCCGGGCGCCAACGCGCTGAACGTCTTGGCGGCCATCAACACTCGCATGCAGGAGCTGTCGAAGTCCTTCCCGGACGGCATCACCTACGCCATCCCCTACGACACCACGAAATTCATTAACGCCTCGATCGAGTCGGTGATCCACACCTTCATCGAGGCAATGGTGCTCGTGCTGGTGGTGGTCTACCTCTTCCTCCAGAGCTTCCGCGCGACGCTGATCCCGATGATCGCGGTGCCGGTGTCGATCATCGGCACGTTCGGCGTCCTTCTCGCGCTCGGCTTCTCGATCAACCTCCTGACGCTGTTCGGCCTCGTGCTCGCCATCGGCATCGTGGTCGACGATGCGATCGTCGTGCTGGAGAACGTCGAGCGCATCATGCGCGACGAGCATCTGTCGCCGAAGGACGCGACCGCGAAGGCCATGGGCGAGGTCACCTCGCCCGTCATCGCGATCGTGCTTGTGCTCTGCGCCGTGTTCATTCCGGTCGCCTTCCTCGGCGGCCTGACCGGCACGATGTACCGCCAGTTCGCGGTGACCATCGCGACCTCGGTCACGATCTCGGGCATCGTCGCGCTGACGCTGACGCCGGCGCTCTGCGGCATCATCCTGCGCGAGGAACACAAGGAGCCGCTGGCGCCGTTCCGCTGGTTCAATCGCATGTTCGACAAGCTGACGAATGCCTATGGCCATGGCGTCGCCTTCGTCATGCGCCGGGCCATCCTGTCGCTCGTCCTGTTCTGTGCCCTGATCGGCGGCGTGGTCTACTTCTTCCAGACCATTCCCTCCTCGCTGGTGCCGGACGAGGATCAGGGCACCAACCTTGCCGTCGCCATGCTGCCGCCCGCGGCCTCGCTGTCGCGCACCACCGACGTGATGAACCAGGTGTCGGCCAATATCCGCCAGCATCCGGCGGTCGCCGACGTCGTCGCCTTCGCCGGCTTCGATCTCCTGTCCGGTTCGCAGAAGTCGAGCGCGGGGGCGGCCTTCGTGACGCTCAAGGACTGGGGCGAGCGCACCGATCCTTCGATGGACGCGCGCAACCTGCCGGGCACCTTCATCGGCATGAACGCCGGCATCCAGGACGGCATGGTGCTCGCGTTCTCGCCGCCGCCGATCCAGGGACTGTCGACCACGGGCGGCTTCGATCTCTTCGTGCAGGACCGCACGGGCCGGGGCAGCCAGGCGCTGATCGAGGCGACCAATGCGCTTGTCGCAGCCGCCTCCAAGCGGCCGGAACTGGCCGGTGTGCGCACGACGTTCCAGGCGAACGTGCCGCAGTATCAGATCGACGTCGATCGCGAGAAGGCGAAGGCCCTGGGCGTTCCCATCTCCTCGATCTTCGAGACGATGCAGTCGACCTTCGGCTCGCTCTACGTCAACGACTTCACCCTTCTCGGCCGGAACTACCGCGTCTCGCTGCAGTCGGAATCGGACTTCCGCGAGAAGCCCGAAGACCTGCGCTTCGTCTACGTGCAGGCGTCGAACGGCTCGATGGTGCCGCTGGACTCGCTGCTCATCACCAAGCGCATCGTCGGCCCCGACCTCATCGAGCGCTTCAACGCCTTCAACGCGGCCAAGGTCTCCGGCGGCCCCGCGCCCGGCTTCTCGTCCGGCCAGTCGCTGCAGGCGATGCAGGAAGCGGCGGCCGAGGTCCTGCCGGAAGGCTACGAGATCGCCTGGACGGGCTCGGCCTATCAGGAGATCCAGGCCGGGGGCACGGGCGCCATCGCCATCGGTTTCGGCATGGTCATGGTGTTCCTGATCCTGTCGGCGCAGTACGAGCGCTGGTCGCTGCCGATAGCGGTCATTCTCGCGGTGCCCTTTGCCATGTTCGGCGCGCTGCTGGCGATCTGGCTGCGCGGGCTGGAGATCGACACCTACTTCCAGATCGGCCTCGTCACACTTGTGGGACTGGCCGCGAAAAACGCGATCCTGATCGTGGAATTCGCGGTCCTGAAACGCGAGGAAGGGCTGTCGGCGTTCGACGCCGCGCTGGAAGGCGCCAAGCTTCGCTTCCGCCCGATCGTGATGACGTCGCTCGCGTTCATCCTCGGCGTCGTGCCGCTGGCGATCGCGACCGGCGCGAGCTCGGCCAGCCGCCACTCGATCGGCACCGGCGTCATCGGTGGCATGCTGATGGCGACCTTCGTCGCGATCTTCTTCGTGCCGCTGTTCTACAAGCTGCTGGCGCGCGACAAGAAGCCGACGAAGAAGGACGCCGCGGCGCTGCCGCCGCCGGACGCCAAACCGGCTCACTGATCCGGAAAAAGAGAGGGGCGCCGCGAGGCGCCCCTTTTGCGTTGGTCAATCGACGCCGATCATGACGTCCGACGCCTTCACGACGGCGTAGGCCTCCTGCCCTTCCTCGAGCCCGAGTTCCTCGACCGCCGCGTTGGTGATCGCCGAGGTGACGATCGCGCCGCCGACATCGATGCGGACATGGGCGGTGGTCGCCCCCTTCTCGATCGAGACGATGCGGCCCTTGAGGCTGTTGCGGGCGGAAATGCGCATGGGTTCGGTCTCCTTTGAGTTCCGTCAGGATTCCACCGCGCCGGGCGACGCGGAGAGCGAGGCGCCCTTCACCTGGGCGTAGACGTCCATGCCGGGCGTCAGTTCGAGCGCGGCCAGCGAGCGGCGCGTGATGCGCGCGGGCAGGCGCTGCCCCTCCCCCGCCCCGAGCGCCAGCGTGACCACGGCTTCCGCCTCGCCCGCCTCGGTGATCGTCTCGATGCGCGCGCGCAGGACATTGAGGATCGTCGAGCGCGTCGGCGGGTCGAGGGCGAGACTGACGTCGGACGCGGCGATGCGAAGCCGCACGAGCGATCCCAGCTCGACCGGCGCGGCCGCGACGAGCACGGTCTGACCGTCGAGATCCAGCCGCACGAGACCGTCGCTCGCCTCGCGACCGGCCACCCGCGCCGACAGGATCGCCGCCGTGCCCCGCGTGCGCGCGAAGGGCAGCGCCGGATCGGTCAGAAGATCGTTCAGCGGCCCCTCGGCCACCACGCGGCCCGCCCGCATCAGCACCAGCCGGTCGGCGAGCCGCTCGACCTCGGCGATGTCGTGCGTAACGAGGATGATCGGCAGGTTCAGCCGCGCGTGAAGCCGTTCGAAGTATGGCAGGATTTCCGCCTTCGCCATTGCATCCAGCGCCGACAGCGGCTCGTCCATCAGGAGAAGGCGCGGCTGCGACAGGAGCGCCCGGCCGAGCGAGACGCGCTGTCGCTCGCCGCCCGACAGGTGGCGCGGGGCGCGGTCGATCAGCCGGTCGAGCCCGAGAAGGTCGCAGACCTCCTCGAAGCCGATCGCGGGCGGCTCGGAGCGCCCGCGCATCGCCCGATCGAAGCCGTAGAGGAGGTTGCCGTGCACCGATCGGTGCGCAAAGAGGCTCGCTTCCTGGAAGACGTAGCCGATGGGCCGGCGGTGCGGCGCGAGAAAATGCCGCTCGTCCTGCCAGACGGCCTCGCCGACCGAAAGGCGTCCATCGAGCCTCTGAAGCCCGGCCATGCAGCGTAGCACCGTGGTCTTGCCGCAGCCGGATGGCCCGAACAGCGCCGTCACCCCGCGCATCGGTGCCCGGAACGCGGCATCGAGCGCGAAGCCGCCGAGCGTCCCGCGAAACCACGCTTCGATCATCGGCGCGCCTCGACCCGGCGCCGCTCCAGAAGCGAGACGGAGAAGATGACGAGGAAGGAGAAGACCAGCATCCCCAGCGCCAGCACATGCGCCTTCTGCCACTGCAGCGTTTCAACATAGTCGTAGATCGCCACCGACAGGACCTTGGTCGTGCCGGGGATATTGCCGCCGATCATCAGGATCACGCCGAACTCGCCGACCGTGTGCGAGAAGCCGAGCACGGCCCCGGTGAGAAATCCCGGCCGCGCCAAAGGCACGGCGACGCTCCAGAACCGGTCCCACGGCGAGGCACGAAGGGTGGCCGCCACCTCCCACGGCCGCTCGCCCGCCGCCTCGAAGGCGTTGCGGATCGGCTGGACCACGAAGGGCAAGGAGTAGACGACCGAACCGAGCACCAGGCCCGGAAACGAGAAGGCGAAGGTGCGCAGGCCGAAGAACGGCCCGAACCACCCGCCGAGCCCGCCGGGCCCGAGCGCGATCAGGAGATAGAAGCCGAGAACGGTCGGCGGCAGCACCAGCGGCAGCGCGACCACGGCCGCCACCGCCTCCTTCCACCACGCGCGCGAACGCGACAGCCACCACGCGATCGGCGTACCGATCACGAGGAGAAGCAGCGTCGTCAGGGTCGCCAGCTCCAGCGTCAGCCGGATGGGCGACCAGAGCTCGCTCCAGTCCATCGCCCCCTATTCGCCGGTCCGGTAGCCGTACTTACGGATGATCTCGATCGCCTCCGGCGAGCGCAGGAACTCGACGAAGCCCTTGGCCGCCGCGTTCGCCTCGCCGGTCTTCAGCAGCACCACGTCCTGCCGGATCGGCGTGTAGAGCGACTGCGGCACGTCCCAGCGCGAGCCGCCCTTGGCGTTGACGACCTGCCCGAGCGCCACGAAACCGAGCTCGGCATTGCCAGTCTCGACGAACTGGTAGGCCTGCGCGATCGACGTGCCCCGCACGATCTTTGGCTGCAGCGTGTCGTAGACGCCGAGCGCCTTCATCGCCTCGATCGCCGCGGCGCCGTAGGGGGCGGCCTCGGGGTTGGCGATGGCGATCTTGGCGAAGGCGCCGGACCTCAGCGTCTCCTCGCCCGTCACCTTGCCGGCCTCGGGCGAATAGAGAACCAGTTGCCCGATCGCGTAGGTAGAGACGCTGCCGGGCACGCCGTAGCCCTCGTCGACCGCCTTCTTCGGGCGCACCGCGTCGGCGGCGAGGAACACTTCGAACGGCGCGCCTTGCGTGATCTGCGTGTAGAACTGCCCGGTGGAGCCGAAGGACAGGACCGCCTCGTCGCCGGTCTTCGCCTTGAAGGCGTCGGCGATCTCCTTGGCGGCGTCGGTGAAATTGGCGGCGACCGCGACCTGCGTCGAGGCGGCATGGGCGCCGACGGGCAGGAACACGATCCCGACCGCGGTCAGCGACAGGACATGGACGAGGCTGCGAATCATCGACGACACCGATATGGCCGGAGAGACATATCGGGAGGCTAGACGTGCGACGACCGTGGCGGCAAGCGTTATTTCCGCTCGGCCATATCGGCCTCGTCCGTGACCGGCCCGAGCCGGCGGGCCAACGCCTCGAGGTCCTGCGCGATGGCGGCGTCGCTCAGCGCCTGCATCCGGCGATAGCGCTCCAGCACTTCTGCGCCGAGCTCGGTCAGCGCCGCGCCGCCGTGGCCGCTGCCGCCCCGGCTCATGGCGACGAGCGGCGCGTCGAAGGTGGCGTTCAGCTCCTCCACCAGCGTCCAGGCGCGCTTGTAGCTCATGCCCATGCGCCGGCCCGCGCCCGCGATCGAGCCGGTTGCGGCGATCCCTTCGAGGAGGTCGGCCCGTCCTGGCCCGACAATCCGCCGCTCCCCGAACACCAGCCGCAGGCGCGGCACGCGGTCGAGGTCGGACGGGTGGCTGGATGCGCTCATGCCCCGTTGTCGGCAACCCCGGCCCGCTTGTCCAGCGCGCGGCCGGATCGGCGCTTGTTCGCCTCCCTCTCCTTCGCTACGGAGCGTTTCGAGGAAACGGGAGGATGGCCGCCATGATCGTCGTGTTCGGGTCGGTGAATGTCGATCTGGTCTGCAAGGTCGCGGCGATCGCGAAGCCCGGCGAGACCGTCCTTGCTCCGGGCTATCAGCAGCTGTCCGGCGGCAAGGGCGCCAACCAGGCGGTCGCCGCCGCGCGCGCGGGCGGACAGGTCCGCTTCGTCGGGGCCGTGGGGCGCGATGCGTTCGGCGACGGCGAGGCGGACATCCTCCAGCGGGAGGGCATCGACGTCTCGGCGCTGGCGCGTCTCGACGAGCCGACCGGCTGCGCCTTCATCTCGGTCGCCAGCGACGGCGAGAACGCGATCACGGTCGCCAGCGGCGCGAACCGGGCGGTGACAGCCGGGCAGCTCGCAGGGTCCTGGGATGCCGGCTCCGCGGTGCTGGTCCTCCAGATGGAGCTGCCGTTCGACGAGACCGTCGCCGCCGCCGAGGCCGGGCGCGAGGCCGGCGCGCGTGTCCTCCTCAACCTTGCGCCCGTGCCGCAGGGCGTCGGAGCCGACCGGCTGAAGGCGCTGCTGCGGTCCACCGACCTCCTGATCGTCAACGAGCACGAGCTCGACGAGGCCGCCGGCATTCTCGGCCTCGTGCCGGGCGAACCGGAGGCGACCGCCCGTGCCGTCGCTGCGGCCACGGAGGTTTCGGTGCTGGCGACGCTCGGAGGCGCCGGCGCGCTGCTCGTTTCGCGCGAGGGTTCGGTCGAGACCTTCGCGGCACCGCGCATCGAGCCGGTCGATACGACGGGTGCCGGCGACACCCTGTGCGGCGTGCTGGCGACCGGCCTCGACGCCGGGCTCGACATCGGCGAGGCCATCCGGCGCGCCGTCGCGGCGGCCTCGCTCGCCTGCCTCTCGTTCGGCGCCCGCAGCGCGATGCCCTCGGCCGCGCGCATCGACCAGTTCCTCGCCGAGGCCCGGTGATGGCCGGGCCGCTCCGCATCGCCTTCCTCGGCGAGTGCATGATCGAACTCTACGAGAAGCCCGGCGAAGCCCCCGGCACCATGCACCGGACGGTCGGCGGCGACACGCTGAACGCCGGCGTCTA
>NZ_CAJYIU010000261.1 GCF_913775355.1 uncultured Aureimonas sp. | reverse complement strand
AGCGCTGCGACGACGCCTTCCGATCGTCGTCGCCGGCAGGAGATTACCGCATGCCCATGAACGCCCACGACATCGAAGCGATGATCAAGGACGCCATTCCGGACGCGACGGTCACGATCCGCGACCTTGCGGGCGACGGGGACCATTACGCTGCCGAAGTCGTAGCGGAATCGTTTCGCGGCAAGTCGCGCGTTCAACAGCATCAGATGGTCTACAGGGCGCTGCAGGGAAACATGGGCGGCGTCCTGCACGCCCTCGCCCTGCAGACGAGCGCTCCAAAGTAGGCATCCGATTCACGCGACCTTTAAAGCGCGACCCGGACATCGTATGTGAGCCGAGACGCACCATTGCCCGCCGGCTCGGCGGGCTCGACAAGACGGGATTTGGCCATGGCCGGCATCATCGACTGGATCGACAACGAGGTGAAGACGAACGACGTGGTCGTCTTCATGAAGGGCACGCCGGACTTTCCGCAGTGCGGCTTCTCCGGTCAGGTCGTCCAGATCCTCAACTACCTCGGCGTGCCCTACAAGGGCGTCAACGTCCTGAGCTCGGACGAGCTTCGCAGCGGCATCAAGGAATACGGCGGCTGGCCGACGATTCCGCAGGTCTACGTGAAGGGCGAGTTCGTCGGAGGCTGCGACATCCTGCGCGAGATGTTCCAGGCCGGCGAACTGCAGGACTTCATGGGCGACAAGGGCATCGCCCTGAACGCTTCGGCAACGGCGTCCTGATCGCCAGCCGCTTACCAAGACAGGCCCGCTCCCCCGAGCGGGCCTGTCTCGTTTGCGGTCCTGCCGCAGCGTTCGTCAGTCGACCTTGCTTTTTGTACCGCTCGGCTTAGAACGAACGCGACCAACGAAAGACCGGACCTCATGTCGAGCGCGCCCAAGACCGTGCGCGGGATTCCCTATTGGGAGCTCGTGACCCTGATCGCCTGCATCATGGCGCTGAACGCCGCGGCCATCGACATTTTCATCCCGGCGCTCACCAACATCACGCAGACGCTGGAACTGGCCAATCCGAACCACGCCCAGTTCGTCATTACCGCCTACGTGATGGGTTTCGGCATCTCGCAGATTTTCTACGGCACGCTGTCGGACCGCTTCGGCCGGCGGCCGGTGCTGCTGTTCGGCCTTTGCGTCTATGTCCTCGCGTCGGTCGCAGCCGTCTTCTCGACGAGCTTTGCCATGCTTCTGACGCTTCGCGCGATCCAAGGGATCGGTGCGGCCGCCACGCGCGTCATCGCGGTGTCGGTCGTGCGCGACTGCTTCGGCGGCGCGCGCATGGCGAGCGTCATGTCGCTCGTCATGATGATCTTCATGGCGATCCCGGTCATCGCGCCGAACCTCGGCCAGCTCGTCCTCTTCGTCGGCGACTGGCACGAAATCTTCATCGCGGTCGCAGCCTTCGGCACCTTCGTGACGCTCTGGACCTACTTCCGGCTGCCGGAGACGCAGCATCCCGAGGACCGGCTGCCGCTGACGATCGCGCGTGTCGGCCAGGCGTTCCGCGTCGTCGTCACCAACCGGACGGCCTTCGCCTACACGCTCTCGACCGCGCTCACCTTCGGCGTCCTCTTCGCCTTCATCAACCAGGCGGAGCAGATCTACGTCTCGATCTACGGCATGGGGCCGGAGTTCACGCTCTACTTCTCGGCCGCTGCGATCTTCATGGCCTTCGCGTCGTTCTGGAACTCGCGCCTCGTCGAGCGCTTCGGGATGCGGCACCTGTCGCATGGCGCGATGTGCGTCTTCCTCGGACTGAACGTCCTGCACCTCATCATTGCGCTTCTGAACGGCGGCGTGCCGCCCTTCGCGGTCTACCTGCCTATGACCATTCTCTCGCTCTGCATGTTCGGCTTCATCGGCACGAACTTCAACGCGCTGGCGATGGACCCGCTCGGCCACGTCGCCGGCACTGCCTCGTCGGTGCTGGGCTTCATGCAGACCTTCGGCGGCGGCGTCCTCGGCGGGATCGTCGGCTTCATGTACGACGGAACGCTGATCCCGCTTCTGATCGGCTACGTCGTCCTGTCGCTCGGCGCCTTCGGCTGCGCGCTCGTCGCCGAGAACGGCAAGCTCTTCAACGAGCGGCCGAGCCCGCGCGACGGCGGGCCCCGCGTCGTGGAACCGGCGGCGGCCGAGTAAGCCGCCGCCACACGCTTCAAGCGGTGATCTCGGGACCGACGAGGTCGCGGACGGCCTTCCAGGTCGCCGCGTCCGGGGCGGTCAGCAGGCCGCCCTCGACGTCGGTCGGCAGGTAGGACGAGCCGTCGAGCTTACGCACGTAGCCGCCGGCCTCCTCGATCAGAAGCGAGCCGGCGAGGTGATCCCAGGGCATGAGCTTCAGGTAGAACTGAAAGTGCACATGCCCCGAGGCCGCCAGGCGGTACTCGTGGGCGGCCGTGCGATAGTTCGCAAAGACCCGGATTTCGGCCATCCGCTGAAGGAGCTGCCGACGTTCCTCGCGCGGCAGGAAGCTCGACGATGCCACGCCGAACAGTTCCTCGACCGGAGCGGGCGCCGCGACCTGCAGGCGTTGGCGCTCGCCGTTCGGGCGAACGAGGTATGACCCGGCGCCGCGCTCGGCGATCATGAAGTCGTCGCCGAGCGGATCGTAGATGATGCCACCGATCGTCTGGCCCTTCGACACGACCGCAGCCATGACGCCGAACAGCGGCACGCCCATCGCGAAATTGGCCGTGCCGTCGATCGGGTCGACGATGATGGACAGATCCGCTTCGCCGATCTTCGCAAGCAGTGCCGGATCGGCCGCGACGCTTTCCTCGCCGACGAACAGCGCGTCAGGAAACGCGCCGCCGCAGGCCGCCTTGATGAAGCGCTCGGCGCTCTCGTCGGCCTCCGTCACGAGATCGATGGCGGACGTCTTTTCGCGGATGTCCCCCTCGTCCAGGCGCCGGAAGCGCGGCATGACCTCCGCCTTGGCGGCGTCGCGCAGGATGGTGGCAAGCGTGTCTATGTCGAAGGTCACGGTGTCTCGTCCGTTCGGGGCTGGAGGCTGGCGAAGTCGAAGAGCGCGGGATCGAGAAGATGGCTCGGGCGCACGTTGGCGAGTGCCCGGCTGATCGTCTCGCGGCGGCCCGGAAAGCGCGCTTCCATGTCCGACAGGAACGCCTTCATGGCGTTGCGCTGCAGCCCGTCCTGGCTGCCGCAGAGATCGCAGGGGATGATGGGGAAGCGCATGGCGCTCGCGAAGCGAGCGAGGTCGTCTTCGGCCGAGCGGATCAGCGGGCGCAGAACAAGAAGGTCGCCCTCGTCGTTCAGAAGCTTGGCCGGCATGGCGGAGAGCTTGCCGCCATGGAACATGTTGAGGAAGAAGGTCTCGAGACTATCGTCGCGATGATGCCCGAGCACCAGCGCCTCGCAGCCTTCCTCACGTGCGATACGGTAGAGATTGCCGCGGCGCAGGCGCGAGCAGAGCGAGCAGTAGGTCGCGCCCGTTGGCACCTTCTCCTTCACGATCGAGTAGGTGTCGCGATACTCGATGCGGTGCGCGATGCCGTTGGCCGTCAGCCAGTCCGGCAGGACGTGCTTCGGGAAATTCGGCTGCCCCTGGTCGAGGTTGCAGGCGAGAAGCTCGACCGGCAGAAGGCCCCGCCATTTGAGATCGAGCAGCAGGGCGAGCAGCGAATAGGAGTCCTTGCCGCCCGAGATCGCGACCAGCCAGCGTGCGCCGGGCCGCGCCATCGCATGCGTCTCGATCGTCTCGCGCATGTCGCGCAGCAGGCGCTTGCGCAGCTTCTTGAACGAGACCGAGTCGGGCGCATTCCGAAACAGCGGATGCGCGCCACCGGTGTCGGCTTCGTCAGCCGTCTCGTTGATCGGCTGGTTCGGAACGTCGTCCAGCATCGGGCCATGTCCTCGCTTCGGGCCTCGATTAACAAGGGCGGCCCCAAAACAAAAGGCCGCCCGGAGGCGGCCTTCGCATTCAATAGCTTTCGGCGAACCGATCAGCGCGAGTAGAACTCGACGACCAGGTTCGGCTCCATCACGACCGGGTACGGCACATCGCCGAGGCCCGGAACGCGCTGGAAGGTCGCGACCATCTTGGAGTGATCCGCCTCGATGTAGTCCGGCACGTCGCGCTCGGCGAGCTGGGTCGCCTCGATGAGGACGGTCAGCTGCTTCGACTTCTGGCGGACTTCGATCACGTCGCCGGCCTTGCAGCGATACGAACCGATGTTGGTGCGCACGCCGTTGACGTTGACATGGCCGTGGTTGACGAACTGGCGTGCGGCCCAGATCGTCGGAACGAATTTCGCGCGGTAGACGATCGCGTCGAGGCGCGATTCGAGCAGACCGACCAGGTTCTCCGAGGTATCGCCACGACGGCGGGCTGCTTCCTCGTAGGTCTTGCGGAACTGCTTCTCGGAGATGTCGCCGTAGTAGCCCTTGAGCTTCTGCTTCGCACGCAGCTGCGTGCCGAAGTCGGACATCTTGCCCTTGCGGCGCTGGCCATGTTGGCCCGGGCCGTACTGGCGGCGGTTCACCGGGGACTTCGGACGTCCCCAGATGTTCTCGCCCATACGGCGATCGATTTTGTACTTGGAAGACTCGCGCTTTGACATCGCATTTCCCAAAGGATGAGGCGCACGGACCATCCGCAACGCCAGGAAACGCGCCCTCCTTTATCCCGCCGTTTGGGGCGAGACCGACAGGGCTGCCGAACGAAGCGCACGGCGGCCCACGGGACACGTAAAATGAAACCGGCGGACCTTTCGATCCGCCGATGCGCTGTCCCTATTGGCCGAAGCCCGAGAAGTCAAGCCGACGCGGTCACTTGCGGGCGATGACCCAGATCGCGTGGACGATACCGGGGATATAGCCGAAGATCGTGAGAATGATGTTGATCCAGAAGTGCTTGCCGAAGCCGACCTCCATGAAGACGCCGACCGGCGGAAGGAGGATGGCGAAGATGATCTTGATCAGGTCCATGGATCGATCCGTTGGTTTCACGTCCGCCTGACGAACGATGATGCGCTGCAACCGTTCCGTTCGCGGGGCTGCCGCGTTCGATCCGGAGATCACATTCGCGCGCGCTAGCCAGAGATATTCGCGGATGCGGATCACGCACCTGCTCACCATCGCCACGCTGGCCTTTCCGACGGCAGCCGTCGCCGATCAGGGCTTTCTCGAACGGTTCGACGGGTCGTTCCGAGGAACCGGAAGCGTCCAGAGGGAGCAGGATACCTCGCCGCGCCGTGTGACTTGCCGGGTCGAGGGGCGCAGGTTTCGGCAAACCGGCTGCGGATCGCAGGGACCTGCCGGGCCGCCGTCATCGTGCGTCGCGAGATCGGCGCCGACATCCGCTTCGATCCGGCCAGCGGACGCCTCACCGGATCCTACACGGGGTCAACCAAAGGCGTCTCCCGCCTGACCAACGGTCGCCTGCAAGGCGACACGCTGACCTTAACCTTGACCTATCCGGCGACCGTTCATGGCGACCGGACCGCGACGATGACCATCCGAAACGCCGGCGGCGGCACGTTCTCGCTGGCGGTCACCGACGATGTCGACGGGACGACCCGCCGGACATCCGACATCACGCTCCGCCGCGGCTGATACGCTCAGGCCGCGAGCCCGAAGCCCCGGATCAGCGAGCGCGTCGCCGCGTCCGGCTCGCCTCGGGTGAAGATCGCACGGTCGGGACCGGTCGGAATGTCGCCCGACCGCGCGGGAAGAAGCGACAGCGCCCGACGGGCGATGGCTTCGGCGGGATCGAGCCAGTCCACCGGCCATGGTGCCGTCTTGCGCATGCGGTTGGCGAGGAACGGGTAATGCGTGCAGGCGAGCACGACGATATCGGTGCGCCGGCCATCGCGCTCGACGAAGCAGGGCGCGATCTCGGCCGCGACAGCCTCCTCCTCGACGAAGCCGTGGCGCATGTAGGTTTCTGCCAGCGCGGCGAGGCGTACGCTTCCGACGAGATTGACCTGGCACTTCGTCGCCCATTGCGTGATGAGATCGCGCGTGTACTGGCGCTTCACGGTACCGGGCGTCGCCAGGACCGAGACGAGCCCGGACTGCGTGCGTTCGGCCGCCGGCTTGATCGCCGGCACGGTGCCGACGAACTGCATGTGCGGGAAAGTCGCCCGCAGATCGCCGAGCACCAGCGTCGAGGCCGTGTTGCAGGGGATCATGCAAAGCGCTGGATCGTGCTCGGCGAGAAGATCGCCGAAGAGTCCCACGATACGGGACCGCAGAGCCTCCTCTTCCCAGTCCCCATAGGGAAATGCCGCGTCGTCGGCGACATAGATGAAGCGGCGCTCGGGCATCAGGACGCGCGCCTCGCGCAGCACCGTCAGCCCGCCGATGCCGGAATCGAAGAGAAGAACCGGTTTGTCGTTCACGGCTGGCCTTTCTCGATCCGGTATTCGAAGGCGCGCAGCACGCCGCGCAGCATCCGCACCTCGGCATCGGAGAAGCCAGCCCGCGTCAGCATGATCCGCAGATTGTGAACCATCGACTCCCGCTTTTCCGGCGGGAAGAAGAAGTTCGTCGTGTCGAGCGCGCTCTCCAGATGGTCGAAGAGGCGGTAGAGGTCTTCCTTGGCGGCGGGTACGACGTCGGGCGCCTGGAAGCGCGGCGCGGCACCCTCGTCGAGACCGGACTTCATCCACTCGTAGCTCACCAGAAGCACCGCCTGCGCGATGTTCAACGAGGCGAAGGCCGGGTTCACCGGAAAGGTCACGATCTCGTCGGCGAGGTCGACCTCCTCGTTGGAGAGGCCGAAGCGCTCGCGCCCGAACAAGACGCCCGCACCCTGCCCCGCCGTGATCCGGGCGCGCAACTCGCCGCCGGCCTCCTCCGGTCCGCGAACGGGCTTGATCGAGTAACGCGGGCGGGCGGTGGTGGCGAGGAGGTAGGTCAGGTCGGCTGCTGCCGCCTCGACCGTATCGAACAGCTGGACGGCGTCGATCACATGGTCCGCTCGCGAGGCGCTCGCCCTCGCCTTTTCGTTCGGCCAGCCGTCGCGCGGGTTGACGAGGCGCAGGTCGTCGAGGCCGAAATTGGCCATGGCGCGCGCCACCATGCCGATGTTCTCGCCGAGCTGGGGTTCGACGAGTATGATCGCCGGTCCGCCGGTCCGGTTCTCGTCGCTTCTGTTGGTGCCGGCCAAGTGCGCCCGTCCTCGCTGATCCGTGTTGGCCGGCACGATTATCCGAAGGAAGCGGCCCGCGCAAAGGCCGGCGCGGCTTTGCGCAGCAGGGGGGCGATGCTATAGGCGCGAGCACCGTGCCGGGGGCGCACAAGCCCCCATCATTCGAATGCGCTCGTCCCCTCCGGCCGGGCGCCTCGCAAGGGGAAGACAGCGATGGTGAAGATCAAGGTCGACAATCCGGTCGTGGAGCTCGACGGCGACGAGATGACCCGGATCATCTGGCAGTACATCAAGGACAAGCTGATCCACCCCTACCTCGACATCGATCTCGAGTACTACGACCTCTCGGTCGAGAACCGCGATGCGACCGGCGACCAGGTGACGATCGACTCCGCCAACGCGATCAAAAAGCATGGCGTCGGCGTGAAGTGCGCCACGATCACTCCCGACGAGCAGCGCGTCGAGGAGTTCAAGCTGAAGAAGATGTGGAAGTCGCCCAACGGCACGATCCGCAATATCCTCGGCGGCGTGATCTTCCGCGAGCCGATCATCATGAAGAACGTGCCGCGCCTCGTGCCGGGCTGGACCCAGCCAATCATCGTCGGCCGCCATGCCTTCGGCGACCAGTACCGCGCGACCGACTTCAAGTTCCCCGGCAAGGGCACGCTGTCGATCAAGTTCGTCGGCGAGGACGGCGAGACGATCGAGCACGAGGTCTACCAGGCGCCGTCGGCTGGCGTCGCGATGGCCATGTACAACCTCGACGATTCGATCCGCGAGTTCGCCCGCGCCTCGTTCAACTACGGCCTCCTGCGCGGCTACCCCGTCTACCTGTCGACCAAGAACACGATCCTGAAGGCCTATGACGGCCGCTTCAAGGACATCTTCCAAGAGGTGTTCGACGCCGAGTTCAAGGCCGAGTTCGACAAGAAGAAGCTGACCTACGAGCACCGCCTGATCGACGACATGGTCGCTTCCGCCCTGAAGTGGTCGGGCGGCTACGTCTGGGCGTGCAAGAACTACGACGGCGACGTCCAGTCCGACATCGTTGCGCAGGGCTTCGGCTCGCTCGGCCTGATGACCTCGGTGCTGATGACGCCGGACGGCAAGACGGTCGAGGCGGAAGCCGCGCACGGCACGGTGACGCGTCACTACCGCCAGCACCAGAAGGGTCAGGAGACCTCGACCAACTCCATTGCCTCGATCTTCGCCTGGACGCGCGGCCTCGCGCACCGCGCCAAGCTCGACGACAACGCCGAACTGAAGCGTTTCTCCGATACGTTGGAGAAGGTCTGCATCGACACGGTCGAGGCCGGCCACATGACAAAGGACCTGGCGCTCCTCATCGGCCCGGACCAGCCGTGGCTCTCGACCACCGGCTTCCTCGACAAGATCGACGAGAACCTGCGCAAGGCGATGGCGACGGCCTGAACCATCGACCAATTGGAAGAATGGAGCCGGCGCGTCTCACGCGCCGGCTTTTTCATGTCCCAGCGCGTGATGCCGTGCTTTCGCACGTTCCTCGACGACGGCTGATCTCAACTGGCTTGAAACCTGCTCGGTCACCATTCACGAGGGCAAGTTCTCATTAAGCGGGTCGCCCCTCGAACCTCTTAGCTCGAAAAAATTTGACGGCCTGAAACTCGGCGATGCTCGGGCGAAAATTGGGCGGTCTGGCAAAGATTTGGCCTGAAAAGTTCTCTACGCCCTTAAGCACCAGGCTTCGGCACTCAAGCGAACCGGAGGAGGAGACGACCAAATTATGACGACGACGAGGACGAGAAATCTGCCTCCGATCGAACGCGATAAAATCGCGGAACCGCACTCAAAATGATGCCGTTAGGGGTGTATCCATCATCAAGGAGTGCATCGAATGCATCGCATGATTTTCGCAGCCACCAGCGTTCTCCTTCTCTCCGGCGCCGCCGTTCAAGCTCAGCAGGCCGCCGTCGAGGTGGACGAGAACGTCATGCTCATGCCCTGGAACAAGTCCGTCGACGCCGTCGAGGGCGCCAAGGTGCTGAAGAGCGGTGACGGCGTCGAGCTCGGCGAAGTCGCGGCGGTGCTCGGCACCGACGCCAACACCCCTGTCGCCCTCGTCGTCGACTTCAAGGGCACGACCACCGGCTTCACGGGCTCCAAGGTGATCCCGATCGACCGCTTCTCGCCGGACGGCAACCGTCTGACGCTGACGACCTCGGCCGCCGAAATCGCGTCGTTCCCGAGCTACAACGGCTGACGAAAACGAAAAGGGCGCCGCGAGGCGCCCTTTTTGCTGACTTCGACCCGCAAGGCTGAGCGCTCAGGCCGCCAGCCTCGCTTCGATCGCCGCGATGGCCTGATCGGCCTTGTCCGCATCCGGACCGCCGGCCTGAGCCATGTCGGGGCGTCCGCCGCCACCCTTGCCGCCGATCGCCTCCGAGGCAGCACGGACGAGATCGACCGCGCTAATGCGCCCGCTGAGATCGGGCGTCACGCCAACGACCACGCTCGCCTTGCCGTCCGCGACGCCGACGAAGGCGACGACGCCCGAGCCAAGGCCGGCCTTCGCATCGTCGACCATGCCCTTCAGGTCCTTGGCGGCGACGCCATCCAGCACGCGGCCGAGGAAGGAAATTCCGCCGATCTCCTTCGGAGCCGACGAGGACGACGACCCGTCGCCAGCCAGCGCCAGCTTCTTTTTCGCTTCTGTCAGTTCGCGCTCCAGTCGCCGACGCTCTTCGACAAGCGAATCCACGCGATCCGCGATCTCGGCCGGGCCGACCTTCAGCGAGGCGGCGATCCGGCGGACGCGAGCATCCTGCTCCAGGAAATAATCCCGAGCTGCAGCGCCGGTCAGAGCCTCGACGCGGCGGACGCCGGCACCGACAGCGCTTTCCGAAAGGACGTGGACGAGGCCGATATCGCCGGTAGCGCGGGCGTGCGTGCCGCCGCACAACTCGATCGAATAAGCGGCCTTGGGGCTGCCCTCCTTGGCACCTCCCATGGAGACGACGCGGACCTCGTCGCCGTATTTCTCGCCGAAGAGCGCCATGGCGCCGAGCGCGATGGCGTCGTCGACCGCCATGAGCCGGGTTTCGACCGGTGTATTCTCGCGGATCACGTCGTTGGCGAGCGCCTCGATCCGGGCAAGTTCCTCCGCTTCCACGGGCTTGGGATGCGAGAAGTCGAAGCGCAGACGGTCGGGCGAGACCATCGAACCCTTCTGCGCGACATGGGTGCCGAGCACCTCGCGCAGGCCCTCGTGCAGGAGGTGCGTGGCCGAGTGGTTGGCGCGGATCCGCGTCCGCCGCTCGTGGTCGACGACCAATTCCAGCGGCGCGCCGACCTTCAGCGTACCATCGGAAACCTTGCCGCGATGGATGAAGAGACCGTCGGCCACCTTCTGGGTGTCGGTGACAGTGAAGAGGACGCCTTCGCCCTTCATCGTTCCCGTGTCGCCGACCTGACCGCCGGACTCGGCGTAGAACGGCGTCTGGTTGAGGACGACCGCGACCTCCTCACCCGCTGCCGCGCTCCCGACTTCCTTGCCCCCCTGCACCAGCGCGCGGACTTGTGCCTCGGCTGTCTCGGTGTCGTAGCCCAGGAACTCGGTGGCGCCTTCGCGCTCGCGGATCGAGAACCAGATCGTCTCGGCCGCCGCCTCGCCCGAACCTGCCCAGCTCGCGCGAGCCTCGGCCTTCTGACGTTGCATCGCGGAGTTGAAGGCATCGAGATCGACGCCGACGCCCCTCGCACGAAGCGCATCCTGCGTCAGATCGAGCGGGAAACCGTAGGTGTCATAGAGCTTGAAGGCCGTCTCACCATCGAGCATGTCGCCCTGGCCGAGCGAGCCCGACGCGTCGTTCAGAAGTGACAGGCCGCGGTCGAGCGTGACGAGGAAGCGCTTTTCCTCGAGCTTCAGCGTCTCGGAGATCAGCGCCTCGGCGCGGGTCAGTTCCGGGTAGGCGCGCCCCATCTCGGCGACCAGCGTCGGCAGGACCTTGTAAATCACCGGCTCGCGCGCGCCGAGCAGCTTCGCGTGGCGCATGGCGCGGCGCATAATGCGGCGCAGGACG
This sequence comes from uncultured Aureimonas sp., assembly GCF_913775355.1. Taxonomy (GTDB): domain Bacteria; phylum Pseudomonadota; class Alphaproteobacteria; order Rhizobiales; family Rhizobiaceae; genus Aureimonas. Next base: position 2,383 of record NZ_CAJYIU010000261.1, on the reverse strand, counting down.
TAGCCGCGGCCCTCGTTCGAGGGCAGCACGCCGTCGGCGATCAGGAAAGCGGTGGCGCGCAGGTGGTCGGCGATCACGCGGTGCGAGGCGAGCGCGTCACCCTCGGCCCGCGACCCGATGGCCTCCTCGACGGCCGCGATCAGGCGGCGGAACAGGTCGGTTTCGTAGTTCGAGGTCACGCCTTGCAGGATCGCGGCCATGCGCTCGAGACCCATGCCGGTGTCGATCGACGGACGCGGCAGGTTCAGCCGCTCGCCGGGCGACACCTGCTCGAACTGCATGAAGACGAGGTTCCAGAACTCGAGGAAGCGGTCGCCATCCTCGTCCGCCGAGCCCGGCGGTCCGCCCCAGACGCTCTCGCCCTGGTCGTAGAAGATTTCAGAGCAGGGGCCGCAGGGCCCGGTCTCGCCCATGGTCCAGAAGTTGTCGGAGGTCGGAATGCGGATGATGCGATCATCGGAGAAGCCCGCAATCGACTTCCACAGCTTCGCCGCCTCGTCGTCCTCCGAATAGACGGTGACGAGAAGACGCGACTTGTCGAGCGCGAACTCCTTGGTGACGAGATTCCAGGCGAGGCTGATCGCCTCCTCCTTGAAATAGTCGCCGAAGGAGAAGTTGCCGAGCATCTCGAAGAAGGTGTGGTGCCGGGCGGTATAACCGACATTGTCGAGATCGTTGTGCTTGCCGCCAGCCCGCACGACCTTCTGCGCGGTCGTGGCGCGCGTGTACGGGCGCTTTTCCAACCCCGTGAAGACGTTCTTGAACTGCACCATGCCGGCGTTCGTGAACATCAGCGTCGGGTCGTTGCGCGGGACCAGCGGCGAGGACGCGACCGGTTCGTGGCCGTTCTTCGCGAAATACTGGAGGAACGTCGACCGGATCTCGTTCACGCCGCTCATGGGAAACCTTCAGGGCTTGGATAGGATCGCAGCGCAGGAACGCCGCAGCGCCAGCCTTTTAACGAGGGGCCGAAACCCTGTCCATGCTCGCGCGCGACGACCCGGGCGCGATGCGCAACCGCCATGGCGATCGAGCTATCCGCAGACGCTCAGAGACGGATCACGAGTTCCATGCGATCGGCGGGGAAGCGCGATCGCAGGGCCTGGACCGGGCGATCCTCGGCATCGACGTCGATGGCGCTGGAGATCAGCACGATGCTGTCGGGCGGCAGATCCAGATGCGCCGCATCGGACGGATGCACGCGCTCGGCCGTGATTCGGGTTTCCAGCCGCCGGTAGTCCGGCAATCCGTGTCGCCGCAGAGCCTCGGTGATGGATCCGGTCTCGGCATAGTCGCGCACAATGTTGGGAAAGCGATCGGCCGGAAAATAGCCGGTGGAGACCGAGAGCGGCAGGCCGCTGGCGACCGAAAGGGTGTCGAGGCGGGCCAGCGCCGCGCCGATCGGGCAGTCCAGCATAGCGGCCAACGCCGGATCCGCGCGCACCGTCTCGGATCGGATCAGTCGCCCGGCGGGCCGCTGGCCCTGCGCCGTGACGTTCTCGGAAAATCGGGTTCGGGGGCCGACCGGATAGGCAAGACGCGGTGCGGGTGCGTTGACGAAGGTGCCGCGTCCCCGCTCCGACCGGAGAAGCCCCTCGGCCGCGAGCGACTGGATGGCGCGGCGAACGGTGTGCCGGTTGACCGCATATCGCTCGGCAAGTTCCGTCTCGGGCGGAAGCTGTTCGGCGACCGAGCCGTCGGCGATGCTGGCGCGGATGCGGTCCGCCACGCGTCGCCAGCGTGTCACCCCCTCGTCCGCATCGTTCATTCCGGCCGGCTCCATTCGACACTGCGCCGCCGTCATAGAGGTGTCACCATCGCGGCGCTATACCTGACCCGTCCAGATCGGTAGTCTAGACAAATAGACAACCGGAAGCGGGTCGTACATGATGTTTGAAACCCTCACCCCCCCGAATGCACGATCCGATGATGCCCGCAAGCGCGCCATGAACGCGCTGGCGCTGGCGCCTCGCGGCTTTCTGAAGGAACGCTTCGCCGGGTTCGCGAACGACGTGCCCATGGCAATGCCCGTTCGCGGTCCGGAGGTCGGCCTTATCATGCTGCGCGGCCGGGCGGGCGGCGGCGGTGCGGCGTTCAACCTCGGAGAGGCGAGCGTCTGCCGCGCCACGGTGCGGCTCGCCACGGGTGAAGTGGGGCACGCGATGATCCTCGGCCGCGACGCCGAGACAGCCGGCATCGCCGCTCACCTCGACGCCCTCTGGCAGACCGATGCCTGGCGCAACCGGATCGAGGCCGAGGTCGTGACGCCAGCACTCGCCGCCGACGCCAAGGCGCGGGAGCGCCGGGCCGAGGAGACGGAAGCCACACGCGTCGATTTCTTCACCGTCGCCCGGGGCGAGGATTGAACGCCATGTCCGCTGCG
>NZ_CAJYIU010000260.1 GCF_913775355.1 uncultured Aureimonas sp. | reverse complement strand
TACTTCCAGGCCGAGGTGCGCGACACCCTGAAGCTCGTGCCGGAGGGTATCGAGGGCCAGGTCGCCTACAAGGGCGCCGTCGGCGCCGTCCTCCACCAGCTGACCGGCGGCCTTCGCGCCGCCATGGGCTACACGGGCGCGGCGACGCTGGAGGAGTTCCGCGACAAGGCGACCTTCGTGCGCATCTCCAACGCAGGGCTTCGCGAGAGCCATGCCCACGACGTGACGATCACCCGCGAGAGCCCGAACTATCCGGGCTTCGGCGCCTGAGCCTCGAAGAGGCAGGCGCGGATGATCTCGGCCAGCCGCTCGAAGTCCGAGCGGCGGCCTGACGACGAACGATAGGCGAGAACGAGGGTCCGCGACGGCGCGGGCTCCCGGAACGGCAGGAAGGCGATGCCGCCGGCCCGCCCTTCCGCTTCCACGGCGGAGGCCGGCGCGAGCGTGACGCCGAGCCCGCCCGCCACCATGCGCATCAGGGTGTTGAGGCTGGTCGCGCCGAGGCTGGCGAGATCGCGTGCCTCGACGATGCGGCAGACGTCGAGCGCCTGATCGCGCAGGCAGTGCCCCTCCTCTAGAAGGATCAGCCGCTCGCCGCCGAGCGCATCGGGCGATACGGGGACGCGGATGCGCACGGCAGCCGTTTCCGGCACCGCCAGCAGGAAAGGCTCCTGTCCAAGGAGAATCGTCTCGACCCCCTTCCGCTCCACCGGCATCGCCTGCACCACGCAGTCGAGCTCGCCGCGGGACAATTCGTCGGCAAGTTGCGCCGTGATGTTCTCGCGGACGCCGACCGCGAGCCGCGGAAACGACCGCGCGAGTTCAGCGAGCAGCCCCGGCAGGAGATAGGGGGCGAGTGAGGCGATGATGCCGAGGCGCAACTGCCCGACGAGAAGCTCGTCGCCGGCGCGTGCGAGCGCTTCGAGATCGCGAACCTCCGCGAGGATCCGCCGCACCCGGCGCGCGACCGTATCGCCCTCCGGCGTCAGCGAGACCCCGCTCGGCCGTCGCTCGAAGAGGGTCGCGCCGAAGTCCGCTTCCATCTGCGCGATCTGCGCCGACAGCGCCGGCTGCGAGATATTGAGGCGCTTGGCCGCCCGCCCGAAATGCAGCGTCTCGGCGAGGGCCTCGAAATAGCGGAACTGGCGGAACGTGAACATCGCGATCGGATAAACTGATCGGGAGGTAGGGTAAATACGATTGGAAACTATCACGGGAATCGGATTGGAATGGCTCCAACTTCAGATCACGGAGGTTTCCATGACCGACAGACCGCGGCTCACGACGACGGCGGGCGCTCCGCTCTCCTCGAACCAGAACTCCAAGACCGTCGGCCGCAATGGACCGGTGCTGCTCGAAGACTACCAGCTGATCGAGAAGCTGGCGCACCAGAACCGCGAGCGGGTTCCCGAGCGCGTCGTCCATGCCAAGGGCTGGGGCGCCTTCGGTACGCTGACCGTGACCGAGGACATCACGCGCTACAGCCGGGCCAAGGTGTTCGCCAAGGTCGGGGCCAAGACCGAGATGCTGGCGCGCTTCTCGACGGTCGCCGGCGAGCAGGGCGCGGCGGACGCCGAGCGCGACGTGCGCGGCTTCTCGCTGAAGTTCTACACGGAAGAGGGCAACTGGGACGTCGTCGGCAATAACACCCCGGTGTTCTTCGTCGCCGACCCCTACAAGTTCCCGGACTTCATCCACACGCAGAAGCGCCACCCGCGCACCAACCTGCGCTCGGCGACCGCCATGTGGGATTTCTGGTCGCTCTGCCCGGAGTCGCTGCACCAGATCACGATCCTGATGTCCGATCGCGGCATCCCGGTCGATCCCTCCCGCATGAACGGCTACGGCTCGCACACGTTCTCGTTCTGGAACGACCAGGGCGAGCGCTTCTGGGTGAAGTTCCACTTCAAGACCAAACAGGGTCACAAGACCTTCACCAACGAAGAAGCCGAGAAGGTCATCGCCAAGTCGCGCGAGAGCTACCAGGAAGCCCTCTATGGCATGATCGAGGCCGGCCACTTCCCGAAGTGGGACTTCTTCGTGCAGATCATGCCGGAGATGGAAGCCGAGGACTTCGAGAAGAAGACCGGCTGGAGCGCGTTCGACCTCACCAAGGTCTGGCCGCACGGCATGTACCCGCTGATCAAGGTCGGCGAGTTCGAGCTGAACCGTAACCCGGACAACTACTTCACCGACATCGAGCAGTCGGCCTTCAACCCGTCCAACGTGGTGCCGGGCATCGGCTTCTCGCCGGACAAGATGCTGCAGGGCCGCCTGTTCTCGTACCCGGACGCGCACCGCTACCGCATCGGCGTCCACTATGAGTCGCTGGAGGTCAACAAGCCGCGCTCGCCGGTGAACCACTACAACCGCGACGGCTCGATGCCCTTCGGCCTGCGCACCAATCCGGACGCCTACTACGAGCCCAACTCGTTCGGCGGCCCGGTCGAGGACCCGAGCGTCGAGGAGCCGCCGCACCGCTACTCCGGCGAAGTCGGCCGCTACGAGTATCGAGGCGAGGCGGATCACTACAGCCAACCCCGCGCGCTGTTCGAGATGTTCGACGACGCCCACAAGGAGCGCCTGTTCAAGACGATCGCGGGCGCGATGCAGGGCGTGCCGCAGTTCATCGTGGACCGCCAGCTCGGCCACTTCGACAAGGTGCACGCCGACTACGGCGCCGGCATCCGCCGGGCGCTAGCCGCCCAGGGGCGTGACGACGCACAGGCGAGCCTGACCACCAGCCACTCGGCGGAAGCCGCCGAGTAAGGTCGGTATCCATCGACGTCGCAAAGGGCCGGGAGCGATCTCGGCCCTTTTCGCGTTCGGGCGCCGGCTTGTGATCAGCGGGCCGGCGCACTACCAAGCCGGAAGCAAACGGAGACGAGGTGTCATGCGGCTTGGCGGGCGGATCGCGGCGGCGGTCGAGGTGTTGGACGACATGGCCGCGCGCCGTCGCCCGGTGGCCGACGCGCTGAAGGACTGGGGCCTGTCCCACCGCTTCGCCGGCTCGGGCGACCGTTCGGCGATCGGCAACCTCGTCTACGACGTCCTGCGCCGCCGCCGATCGCTGGCGCACCGCTTGGGCACGGACGCGACGGCACCGCTCGTCTTCGGCGCCTTTCTGGATTCGTCGGGTATCGCCGTCGCCGACCTTCGTTCGATGCTCGACGGCGACCGTTTCGCACCACCGCTGCCCGACGATGCCGTGCTGGAGCGGTTTCGCGCGGAGGGCCTCGACGGCGCCGAGCCCACCGCCGCCGCCGACGTGCCGGACTGGCTGGCGGGACCGCTCGAGGCGGCCCTCGGGGACGACTGGATCGCTGAGGCGCGGGCGCTGTCCGACCGTCCGCCGCTCGACATGCGCGTCAACACGCTGAAAGCCTCGCGCGCCGAGGTCGAGGCCGAACTCGCGCCTTTCTCGCCCGAGCCGACGCCGATCTCGCCGGTCGGCCTGCGCATTCCTCCGATCGAGGGGGAGGGGCGGCATCCCAACGTCCAGGTGGAGCGCGGATTCCAGCAGGGCGCCTTCGAGATCCAGGATGAGGGTTCGCAGATCGCGGCGCTCCTGTGCGGCGCGCGGCCGGGCGAGCGCGTTCTCGACTACTGCGCCGGGGCCGGCGGAAAGACGCTGGCGCTCGCTGCCGCCTCGAACAATCAGGCGGAGATTCACGCCTTCGATGCCGACCGCCAGCGTCTCGCGCCGATCTGGGATCGTCTCGCGCGGGCTGGCGCCGACGCGGTGACGGTCCACGCCCCACGCGACGATCTCTCATCGCTGGAGGGCACGATGGACCTCGTGGTGGTCGATGCCCCCTGCACGGGCGCCGGCACCTGGCGCCGCCGGCCGGACGCGAAATGGCGGCTCACGGAGGCGCAGCTCGCCAAGCGGACCGCCGAGCAGGACAAGGTGCTGGATGCCGCTGCGCGCTTCGCGCGGCCCGGCGCCCGGCTCGCCTACATCACCTGTTCAGTGCTGCGGCCGGAAAATGCGGGCCGCGTCGAGGCGTTTCTGGAGCGCACGTCCGGCTGGCGGCTGGCGGACGCCGCGGCGGTCTGGTCGGAGCGCCTGCCGGACGCGCCGCCCGCCTACCACGTCGAGCGGATCGGCGCGGGTTCGGTCCTGACGCTGACGCCGCTGCGCTCCGGCACGGACGGTTTCTTCTTCGCGCTTCTGGAGCAGGTCTCGTGATGCGCTGGCTCGGCCTCCTCGTCTTTCTCGCGATCTCGCTCGGCGGCGGCCTCCTCGTCGGCGCGAGCAACATGCCGGACGACTGGTATCGCCATCTCGCGAAACCCTGGTTCAATCCGCCCAACTGGGTCTTCGGGCCGGTCTGGACGGCGCTCTACGTCCTGATCGCGATCGCGGGCTGGCGCGCCTATCAGGCCGGCAACCGGCGGGCGCTGGTCGCCTGGGTCGTCCAGATGGCGCTGAACGTCCTCTGGTCGCCGCTCTTCTTCAGCGCCCACGCCATCCTGCCGGCGCTGGTGGTCATCCTCGGAATGCTCGCGGCGATCCTGACGTTCCTCGCGCGCACCGGCGCACGCGACCGCGTCGCCTTCTGGTGCTTCGTGCCCTACGCGGTCTGGGTCTCCTACGCGACGCTTCTCAACGGCGCGATCTGGAGGCTGAACGGGTGATGGAAGAGGCTGCGATCGAAACCTTCGGCGGGCGGCGCGTCCTCTTCGTGATGGCCGCGCCCGCCGAGTACGGCCCGGCGCTGCGTGCCCGCATTCGCCCGCTGATGACCGGCATCGGGCCGATCGAGGCGGCCGTCGCCGTCGCTTCCACTCTGGCGACGCTCAAGCTCGGCGGCGAGTTGCCGGACCTCGTCGTCTCGCTCGGCTCGGCCGGATCGGCCAAGCTCGAGCAGGGCGCGATCTATCAAGCGTCCCATGTCTCATGGCGCGACATCGATGCCAGCGCGCTCGGCTTTCCCAAGGGCGCGACGCCGCATCTCGACATGCCGGCCGAGATGCCGCTGGAGACGCCGATCCCCGGCGTGCCGACCGCGCGTCTCTCCACCGGCGCCGACGTCGTCAGCGGCGCGGCCTATCGCGGGATCGACGCCGACATGGTGGACATGGAGACCTTCGCGATCCTGCGCGCCTGCCAGCGCCATGCGATCCCGCTCGTCGGCCTGCGCGGCATTTCCGACGGTGCGGCCGAGCTCCACCGCTTCGACGACTGGACCGCACTCCTGCCGATGATCGACGAGCGGCTGGCCGCGACGCTCGACCGGCTGGCGGACGCGCTGCAGACCCGAGCCCCTTGATTTCCGACGCTGCCTGACTAGAAGTCCGCCATGACCCAGCACCCCGACAACATCCTCATCGTCGATTTCGGCTCCCAGGTGACGCAGCTCATCGCGCGTCGCGTTCGCGAAGCCGGCGTCTATTCCGAGATCGTGCCGTTCCAGTCGGCGGAAGAGGGCTTCCGGCGGCTGAAGCCGCGCGCCGTGATCCTGTCCGGTTCGCCGGCCTCGACGACGGAGGAGAACAGCCCTCGCGCGCCGCAGGTCATCTTCGATGCGGGCGTGCCGGTGCTCGGCATCTGCTACGGCCAGCAGACGATGTGCGCGCAGCTCGGCGGCAAGATCGAAGGCGGACTGCACCGCGAATTCGGCCGCGCCTTCCTCGAGGTGCAGAAGGGCTCGCCGCTCTTCGACGGCATCTGGGCCGAGGGCACGCGCCATCAGGTCTGGATGAGCCACGGCGACCGCGTGACCGCGCTGCCCAAGGGCTTCGAGATCGTCGCGACCTCGCCGGGCGCACCATTCGCTGCCATCGCCGACGAGGCTCGCCGTTTCTACGGCGTCCAGTTCCACCCGGAAGTCGTCCACACGCCGGACGGCGCCAAGCTGATCTCGAACTTCGTCCACCGCATCGCGGGCCTGCCCGGCGACTGGACCATGGCGGCCTTCCGCAGCCAGGCGGTCGAGGAGATCCGCGCCAAGGTCGGCAGCGCCAAGGTGATCTGCGGCCTGTCGGGCGGCGTCGATTCGTCCGTCGCGGCCCTCCTGATCCACGAGGCGATCGGCGACCAGCTGACCTGCATCTTCGTCGACCACGGCCTTCTGCGCATGGGCGAAGCGGAAGAGGTCGTCGGCATGTTCCGCGATCACTACAACATCCCGCTCGTCCACGTTGAGGCGCAGGATCTCTTCATCGGCGCGCTGGAAGGCGAGATGGACCCCGAGGTCAAACGCAAGACGATCGGGCGCCTGTTCATCGAGACCTTCGAGGCGGAGGCCGCTAAGGTCGGCGGCGCCGAGTTCCTGGCCCAGGGGACGCTCTATCCCGACGTGATCGAGAGTGTGTCCTTCACCGGCGGCCCGTCGGTGACGATCAAGTCGCACCACAATGTCGGCGGCCTGCCCGAGCGCATGAACATGAAGCTCGTGGAGCCCTTGCGCGAGCTCTTCAAGGACGAGGTGCGCGAACTCGGCCGCGAACTCGGGCTGCCCGATCGCTTCGTCGGCCGGCATCCGTTCCCCGGCCCCGGTCTCGCGATCCGCTGCCCCGGCGGCGTGACGCGCGAGAAGCTTGAGATCCTGCGCCAGGCCGACGCGATCTATCTCGACGAGATCCGCAAGGCGGGGCTCTACGACGCGATCTGGCAGGCCTTCGCCGTGCTCCTGCCGGTCCAGACCGTCGGCGTCATGGGCGACGGACGCACCTACGAGTTCGTCTGCGCGCTGCGGGCCGTGACGTCGGTCGACGGCATGACCGCCGACTTCTACCCCTACGACATGGAATTCCTCGGCAACGCCGCGACGCGCATCATCAACGAAGTGCGCGGCATCAACCGGGTGGTCTACGACATCACCTCGAAGCCGCCCGGCACGATCGAATGGGAATGATCGCGTCCGTCTGACGGACGGGACACGAACGAAAGGGGCTGCTGCCGAAGGGCGGCGGCCCCTTTCTGCGTTGTGCGGGAAACACACGTCGGTCCTGCGCGGCTCAAATGTTCGTCAATCTTTGCAGGATACAACTTTGGGGAACGGGAGGATTTCGGGTCCCGCGACCCTGAGCTCCTCGATCGGCATGCAGCCTGTGCAGGGGACGTGAGAGAGCCATGATGCCGCAAGAACTTGCTTCCGAGATCGACGCCGACGCGTTCGCGATGCCGTCGGCCGCGGCGCATGGCGAGGTGACGCTGGCGCCGGTTCTGGACCTGCGGGCTGCCCGGCCGCTCCACGCCGAACTCCTGCGCCTGCGCGGCGACACGATCATCGTCGACGGATCGCAGGTCGAGCGCATCGGCGCGCAGTGCGCCGCGATCCTCCTCTCGGCCGCACGCAGCTGGGAGTCCGACGGCCAGGAATTCAGCCTGGTCAACCCGTCGGACGCCCTCAGCCGCGGTCTCGAACTCCTCGGCATCGGGCTCCATGACGTCGGCGGCATCGCCCCGGACTTCGGCGACCTCGAGGCCTGACGCCACAGCCTTCCGACCGGCCCGCCCAGCGGACGCAACGCAACGCATCTTCGAGCCAGGGAACAGACGAACATGAGCAAGTCGCACGAGGCGGAGCGCGCACGCGAACTGATCGCCTTTCGCGTCGCCGACCAGGAGTTCTGCGTCGACATCACGTCGGTGCGCGAGATCCGCGGCTTTGCGGCGGCGACGCCCCTGCCGCACACGCCGGGCTTCGTGACCGGCGTCATCAACCTGCGCGGCGCGGTGCTTCCGATCGTCGACCTGTCGCTGCGCCTCGGCTTCGGCCCGACGGAGCCGACGGCCCGCTCGGTCATCATCGTCGTCATGGTCGGAAACCAGCTCGTCGGCCTCCTCGTCGACGCGGTGTCGGACATCCTGACCGTGGTGGACGAGAACCTGCAGCCGACGCCGGACCTCGCGTCCGAGATCGCCCGCAGCTTCGTGCGCGGCGTCATCGCGCTGGAAGGCCGCATGATCTCGCTGATCAGCCCGGAGAGCGTCCTGCCGCCGTCGGCAGAGAACCTCGCGGCCTGAGGCGGGCGGAACAGGGCTCGGGAGGCCATCCATGTCGCGAATCCTGCCGGGCGCCACGGCGCAGTCCGAGACGGTCCAGCCGACCGGCGAGTTCGAGCTGACGCAGAAGGACTTCCTGCGCATCGCCAAGATCCTCTACGAGGATTCCGGCATCGCGCTGCCGGACAGCAAGATGGCGCTGGTCTATTCGCGCCTCGCCAAGCGCCTGCGCGCGCTCGGCATGCAGAGCTTCCGGCAGTATTGCGAGCACGTCTCGGGCTCGGAAGGGGCCGGCGAGCGCATGACGATGCTGGCGGCGCTGACCACCAACGTCACGCATTTCTTCCGCGAGATGCACCATTTCGACCACCTGCGGACCGACCTCCTGCCGCCGCTGCTCGACGCGGCCAAGCGAGGCGGGCGGGTGCGCATCTGGTCGGCCGGCTGTTCCAACGGGCACGAGCCCTATTCGATCGCGCTCACCATCCTCGGGATGATACCGGACGCGGCGAACTACGACATCCGCATCCTCGCCTCCGACATCGATCCGAACGTCGTCGCCTTCGGTCGCGCCGGCATCTACGACGATGCCGCCGTCCAGCCGGTGCCGATGGAGCTGCGGCGTCGCTGGTTCCAGCGCAGCGGCAACGGCCATTCGGTCAGCGAGGAGATGCGCACGCTGGTCTCCTTCCGGGAGCTCAACCTCATCGGCGAATGGCCGATGAAGAACGGCTTCCAGGCGATCTTCTGCCGCAACGTGACGATCTACTTCGACGAGCCGACGCGCCAGAAGATCTGGAGCCGGTTCATGAAGTACCTCGAGCCCGCCGGCGTCCTCTACATCGGCCATTCCGAGCGCCTCACGGGATCGGCGTCCGACCAGCTCTCCCTTGTGGGAACGACCACGTACCGCCGGACCTGACACGCGTTTCGTCGGTCCGCTCACGCTTTCAGGCCGCGAGCACAGTTCCATGTCCCCCACGCGAGTTCTCGTCGTCGACGATTCCGCCACCATGCGCGCCCTGATCCGGCATTCGCTGGCCGCGGATCCGCAGATCGAGATCGTCGGCGAGGCGGCCGATCCGATGCAGGCGCGTCAGGCGATCAAGGCGCTCGACCCAGACGTTGTCACGCTCGACATCGAGATGCCGGGCATGAACGGTCTCGACTTCCTCGACAAGATCATGCGGCTGCGGCCGACCCCCGTGATCATGGTCTCGACGCTGACGCAGCCGGGGCAGGCGGCGACGATCGAGGCGCTGCGGCTCGGCGCCTTCGAATGCGTCGCCAAGCCGAGCGGCATGGGCGGGCGCGATACCCTGGCGCAGCTTCCGGCGCTGGTGCACGAGGCCAAGCGGGCCAAGACGCAGATCGCAGGCAGCCGCGACCGGCAGATCTCGGCGCCCCATACCGCCCATCACGACTGGCCCGACCTCATCGGCATCGGCTCGTCGACGGGCGGCGTCGAGGTGCTGATCGCGCTGCTCGCGCAGTTTCCGGCCGACACGCCGCCGGTGTTGATCGTCCAGCATCTGCCGGCGACGTTCACCGCCTCGTTCGCGGCCCGTCTCGACCGCGCCTCGCCGGCTCACGTGGTGGAAGCCCGCTCGGGCGAGCCGATCCTGCCGGGGCATGTCTATCTCGCGCCCGGCGGGCGTCACCTCAGCGTCCGGCGCAGCGGCGCCAAGCTCATCACGGCGCTCGGGGACGAGGACCCGGTGCAGGGGCACCGGCCGTCCGTCGACGTCCTCTTCCACTCGATCGCCAAGGTCTGCGAGGGCCGGGTGACGGGCGCGATCCTGACCGGCATGGGCCGCGACGGCGCGGACGGGCTTCTGGCCATGCGCCGCAAGGGTTTCCGCACGCTCGCCCAGGACGAAGCGACCTCGCTCGTCTACGGCATGCCGCGCGTCGCCTGGGAGATCGGGGCCGCCGAGAAGCGCGTGCCGATCGGCGGCATGGCCAAGGCGATCTTCCACTGAGAGCCCGTCCGGAACGTCTCTGCCGAGCCGACCCGGCGGACTTTTCGGACGGGTTCCAAGGCAAGGCAAGCTTCGCTTTGAATGAATCCTTCAGTTTTCTACGAGATGATCAATCTCGCAATTTTCGAACAGGGAACGGCGTGCCATGAGTTTCGTACAGCATCTCAAAGTGATGATCGTTGACGACCATCGGACCAGCCGCCTCCTGATCTACGAGGCGCTGACGCAGCTGGGCATCACGCAGGTCGTCTACGCGGTGGACGGCGAGCAGGCGCTGAAGCAGATGATGGCGACGCCCTGCCACATCGTCATCTCCGACTTCAACATGCCCAAGCTCGACGGCATCCAGCTCCTCAAGGCGCTGCGCTCCTACGGGCCGACGAAGAAGACGCCGTTCTTCATCCTCACCGGCAAGGGCGACCGCGCGCTGGTGCAGCAGGCGGCCGCCGCCGGCGCCAACAACATCCTCGCCAAGCCCATCACGGTCCCCGTGCTGCGCAAGACCCTCGAAGCGGTGCTCGGTCCCCTTCAATGAGCGTCGCGCCGTTCTCCCCCTCGTCCGCACCGTCGGATCGCCTGCGCATCAACCTGATCCAGGGGGAGGCCCAGGTCGACGACCGGCCCAATGTCGTGTTCACCACGCTTCTGGGATCGTGCATCGCCGCCTGTATCCGCGACCCCGGCGCCGGGGTCGGGGGCATGAACCACTTTCTCCTGCCGGGCGACGGCATGGGGTCGTCGTCGACGAGCATGCAGAGCTACGGGCTCTATTTGATGGAGCTCCTCGTCAACGGTCTCCTCAAGAAGGGCGCGCGCAAGCATGCCCTCGAGGCCAAGCTCTTCGGCGGCGCTCGCACCATGGTCGGGCTCTCCGACATCGGCGCCAAGAACGCGAGCTTCGCCAAGCGCTTCCTGGAGCTCGAGGGCATCTCCTATGTCGGCGGCAGCCTCGGCGGCACGCAGGGTCGGCGCATCGAGTTCTGGCCGGTCAGCGGCCGCGCGCGGCAGATCCTGATGGAGCCGAGCGACAAGGCCATGCCGAAGATCATGGCGCCCCCGCCCGTCGCGGCGCCCGCCTCCGGCGGCGATCTCGAACTCTTCTGAGGACCTGGCCGGCATGACCGGAAGTGCGATGTCCGCCCACCTCCTTCTGGACCGCCTCGCGGACGAACTGGCCCGGCTCACCGCCGCCGCCACGCGCCTCGAAGGGCTGATCGCGCCAAGCGCCTTCGGTCCCGACGCGATGATCCTGGCGCAGAGCCACGATCTTCTCAGCCAGACGATCGCCGAACTCGAGGGCTTCGTGCGCACCAGCGCACCGTCCTTCGCGGGCGGCCCAGAATGCGAGCTTCAGGGTCCGCTCTCGGCGATCCGCCTCTCGGCGCTCGCCACGCGGCTCTGCGGCCTGACGGAAGCCGAGGCGCAGTCGGGCGACCTCGACCTTTTCTAGCCCCCGGCAGAAGCGAAGTCCCAGGTCCACCGTATCAACGTCGGACTTGTTCACGAAGAAGAAATTTCTGCAGACTACAGTAAACCCATGACACCGATTTCAGAAAGGAACCGGTCGTGAAGACGATCTTGACCGTAGATGACTCGCGGACGATGCGCGACATGTTGCGGGCGGCGCTCGCCGGCGCCGGCTTCGACGTGGTGCAGGCAGAGGACGGCGTCCACGGCCTGGAGGTTCTGGCCGGCTGCGATCCCGATGTGATCGTGACCGACGTCAACATGCCCCGCATGGACGGCCTCACCTTCATCGAGCAGCTGCGCGCCAACGCCGACAAGCGGGCGATCCCGGTTCTGGTGCTGACCACCGAGAACGACGCCCAGAAGAAGGCCCGCGCCAAGGCCGCCGGCGCCACCGGCTGGATCGTCAAGCCGTTCGATCCGAAGAAGCTCGTCGACGCCATCAACCGCGTCGCCCCGTAAAGTTCCAACCGCCCGCCGCACCCCGTTCGAAGCCGCAGTTTAGGGACCCGTCCATGGACACGATGGCCGCCATTCGCGCCACCTTCTTCGAGGAGTGCGCCGAGCAGCTCCAGGAACTGGAGGCGGGCCTTCTCGCCATGGAAGGCGGCCAGACGGACTCGGAAACGGTCAACGCCGTGTTCCGCGCCGTGCATTCGATCAAGGGCGGCGCCGGTGCCTTTAACCTCGATGCGCTGGTGCAGTTCGCCCATGCCTTCGAGACCGTTCTCGACCTCGTGCGCTCCGAGCGGCTCGAGGCCGACCAGGGCGTGGTCCGGGTGCTCCTGCGCTCGGCCGACGTCCTGACCGACCTCGTCACCGCCGCCCGCGACGGCGGGACGGTCGATCCCGCCCGCCCGCAGTCGCTGATGGCCGAGCTCTCGGTCCTCGCCGGCGGCGGCGGCCATGCGGCGGCGGCGCCCGCGCAGCAGGCGCCGGCCGCGATCGCGATGCCGACCGAGGAGGAAGTGGACTTCGTTCCCATCGCCGTCGACTTCAGCGACATGTTCGCCGCGGCCGGCCAGGAGGTGACCTTCCGCGTCCGCGTCCAGCCCAAGCCCTCGCTCTACGAGCACGCCAACGACGCGGCCCGCCTCATCCGCGAGACCATGGCGCTCGGCACCGGCTCGGTCACCTGCCATTCCGACGAACTGCCGGACCTCGCCGAGCTCGAGCCGGAGGGCGCTGCCCTGTCCTGGACGCTCGAGGTCACGACCGCCGCCGGCGAGTCCGCGATCCACGAGATCTACGAGTTCGTCGAGGGCGACTGCGACATCACCGTCGAGCGCGTCGACGACGAGGCGCCCCAGCTCAGCAGCGAGGATCTCGACGCCCAGATGGCCGCGCTTCTCGGCTCGATCGGGGGAGGGGCCTCCGTCCCTTTCGCCGATGAGCCTGCCGAAGCGGAACCGCTCGAGCAGGCTCGCCCCAACGTCGTCGCGCTGACGCCTCCGGCCCCGTCCGCGCCGCCCGCAGCCGCGCCTGCCGCCGCCGCACCCGCGCCGGCCGCAAGCGCCGATGCGGGTGCCGACAAGGGCACGCCCGCCGGCCCGGTCCCGACCATCCGCGTCGATCTCGAACGCGTCGATCGCCTGATCGATCTCGT
Organism: uncultured Aureimonas sp.; assembly: GCF_913775355.1. GTDB lineage: Bacteria > Pseudomonadota > Alphaproteobacteria > Rhizobiales > Rhizobiaceae > Aureimonas. The sequence goes on along the minus strand of NZ_CAJYIU010000260.1, from coordinate 1,346 downwards.
CGGCGAGCTCGTCATCCATCAGGTGATGCTCTCGCAGCGCGTGATGCAGGCGGGCCTGACCCGCGCGTCCGACATCGCGATCGGCCTCGACGAGCTCGAGCAGCTGACCCGCGAGATGCAGGACAGCGTCATGGCGATCCGCGCGCAGCCCGTGAAGTCGGTGTTCCAGAAGCTGCCGCGCCTCGTGCGCGAGGTGGCCGAGCGCACCGGCAAGAGCGTCCGGCTGGTGACGGAAGGCGAGTACACCGAGGTCGACAAGACCGTCATCGAACGCCTGTCCGACCCGCTCACCCACATGATCCGCAACGCGATCGATCACGGGCTGGAAACGCCCGAGGGCCGCATCGCCGCCGGCAAGCCGACCGAGGGCGTCGTGCGCGTCGCCGCGATGCATCGCTCCGGCCGCATCGTGATCGAGATTTCCGACGACGGCGCGGGCATCAACCGCAAGGCCGTCTTCGACATCGCCGTTGCCAAGGGCCTGGTGCCGGCCGACGCGCAGCTGTCGGACGACGAGCTCGACAACCTGGTCTTCCTGCCGGGCTTCTCGACCAAGAAGGAAGTGTCCGAACTGTCTGGCCGCGGCGTCGGCATGGACGTCGTCAAGCGCTCCATCCAGGCGCTCGGCGGCCGCGTGTCGATCACCTCGCGCCCCGGCAAGGGCTCGCTCTTCTCCATGAGCCTGCCGCTCACGCTGGCGGTCCTCGACGGCATGATCGTCTCGTGCGGCGAGCACACGCTCGTCGTGCCGATGACCGCGATCATCGAGACGCTGCGCCCGAAGCAGAACGAAGTGAAGCCCTTCGGCGGCGACCAGCGCGTCATCAACGTGCGCGACAGCTTCCTGCCGCTGATCGACGTCTCGCGCCAGCTCGGCTACCGCCGCGACGCGACCGACGCGATGGCGGGCGTCGCGATCCTCGTCGAGGCCGAGAACGGCCAGCGCTCGGCGCTCCTCGTCGACAGCATCCAGGGCCAGCGCCAGGTCGTCATCAAGAGCCTTGAGGCGAACTACGGCCGCGTCGCCGGCATCGCCGCCGCGACGATCCTCGGCGACGGCCGCGTGGCGCTGATCCTCGACATCGACGCCGTGGCCGCCTCCACCCGCTTCGAGAACGGCATCGCTGCGATGGCCGCCGAGTAGCCCGCGTCACAACACAAGACGATCCCCACCCATGCGACGCCGTCGGTTCCCACCGGCGGCGTCTTTGCGTCGCGTGCGCGCGGCGCCAGTGTCAGGACCGCACCGAACGATGAATCCTGTCATCCAGCTGTCGGTCCTCCGGCGTCTTCAGTATTTCCTATGAATTGCATGTTTCACTTCGCTGCAACCTGACCAGCGGGGT
>NZ_CAJYIU010000259.1 GCF_913775355.1 uncultured Aureimonas sp. | reverse complement strand
AGGCCAGAACCTGGAGCGCCATCTCGGCCGACACGCGCGGCAGCGTCCGGGTCAGGAAGTGGGTGGCGCCCATGCGGGCCTTCAGCGTGCCGAACGGATGCTCGACCGTCTCGCGCCGCACCCGCATGGCCTGTGGATCGGCATCAAGTCGGCGCTGCACGGTCTCCAAGACGTCCTCATGCTCCCAGCGCGTGACGCGCCGCTCCTTGCCGGTCGTGCAGTCCGCCTTCAGCGGACAGGCTTGGCAGGCGTTCGTCCAGTAGCGGCTGAGCGTCATGCCATTCTCGACCGTCGTGTATCGGTAAGGGAGCGTCTCGCCCGCCGGGCAGCGGTAGGCGTTCTCGTCATGGCGGTACTGGAAGTCTTCCTTGCCGAAGCGTCCCGCCGCCTTGGCGCCGGACGTCATGGGACGAGGTAGAGTGACGGCGATACCGGCGCGCTCGCAGGCCAGGATCTCCTCGCCGGAGTAGTAGCCCCGGTCGGCCACAGCCTCGAGCCGATCGACCTGGAGCGCCTGCTTGGCCTGCTGTGCCATGCCGCTGAGCTGCGCCCGGTCCGATCCGACATTGGTGACCTCGTGCGCCACGATCAGATGGTGTTCGGTGTCCACCGCCACCTGGACGTTGTAGCCCACCATGCCCGACCCGCGTCCGCTGGTCGCCATCGAGCGGGCGTCCGGATCGGTCAAGGAGACCTGACGATCGGGCGCGCACGCCATCTGTGTCCCCAGTCCGGCGAGACGCTCCATCTCCTGGCCGAGGCGGGCGATCTTCTCTTTCAATCGAGCGACCTTGGCGGCGAGTTCGGGCGTCGGCTCCTGGCGGTCAGCAGTGTCGAGCTGAGAAAGATAGCGCGACACGCTCTCCTCGATCTGCTCACGGCGCCGCTCGAGCTTGGCCTTAGTAAAGTTGCGGTCGCGGTTGTTGACCGCCTTGAACTTCGAGCCGTCGATCGCGACACGCGTGCCCCTCAGGAGGCCCATCTCGCGGCATAGCGCCACGAAGCGAGCACAGGCGCGCCCGATGGCGGAGCCGTTCTGTCGGCGGAACTCGGCAATCGTCTTGTGATCGGGCGACAGCCGAGCCGTCAGCCACATGACCTCGACGTTGCGGACTGCCTCGCGCTCCAGCCGCCGGCTGGAGGGAATGCGGTTCAGGTAGCCGTAGACGTAAAGCTTCAGAAGAGCCGAAGGATGATAGCCGGGCCGTCCCGTCGCATCCGCCTCGACACCCTCGAAGCCGAGGGACCTCAAATCCAGCACATCGACGAAGACATCGATCACCCGGACTGGGTTGTCATCTGCGATCCAGTCTTCGAGGCAGGGTGGAAACAGCGTCGCTTATTCGCGATCGGCACCGACAACGAAGCGTCTCATGCCACCCTCCGGTCAACACCGACGAGAATAGCACGCGCAGGGTTTTGACACAGCCAGGGTCGACACCGGGATGGCGGCTTTCTGGTCGGCCTGCTTGAAAGCTGCCGGTCGGCTTTCGGCCCGATTGCGTCATTTACATGCGTGGAAGATGCGGTGATGCCGGCCACTGCCGTGCACGCGAAGCCATGAATGTCGACGTACTGGCTTCGCCTACTTCATAATCCGGTAGCAAGGCGCAGGTGATAGTCACGCGTTCCTGAGAGAGCTACTCCAAGGTAACGAGGACACAGCCGGTTCTGCGTCCGTCCTGCAAACGTCAGTGCGGTGCAAGAACGGAAGCCTGTCGCCGTGCGTCGATTGTCCGAATGGCGGTGATGCAGGTCCAACTTAGTCGCAAATTGCTCACTATCCTAAAGGTTGTGCGGCTAGCGCGTAGATGCCAGGCCTGCCGACCTCCGTGCGAGCGAGCGACGTGCCACGGGTCATCGTGCTCACCGAGTCGAACAGCTTGAGGCCCGATGCTTTAAGGAAGTCGGCAAAGGGTCCGTCGGGGTGGCGTGTGTCCAGGCGCGCGAAGCGTCCGCCGAGATCGGCGAGCAGTGGGCGCACGAGACAGATGGCGTCGTCCTCGCTCTGCGCCACGACCGGTCCGATCACGGTGCCACGGCCGAAGGCGCGTCGCATCGCGTATCCTTCCAGCCGTTGCTCCCGATAGATGCCGACGATCCGCGAAAGAGGAGCGAGACGTGTCAGGATACGGGAGCGATCGGCGCGGAAGGCTGCCCGGTCGAGCGCGAAGAGATCCGAGAAGGCGGCCAAGGTCAGGTCCTCGACAGCACCGCCGTCCGGCCCGGGCCCGTCTGGCGCCGGACGGACTATGCCTTGCATCTGCGTCACGAGAGCCTGGAACTCGAATCCGAGCGACAGATAAAGTGTATAGGCCGCACGGGTCGAGTTGAGCATCAGTGACCGCTCGCCACATTCCCGAAGGATGCGCTCCATCATCCAGCGGCCTCCGCCATGGGTCTGGACGCGGGGGGAGGTGATGACCATACCGATCGTCGCTAAGCTCTGGCCGTGATCAAACCAGATGGCAGAGCTGAACACCCGCCCGATTTCGTCGAGGGCTGCCGCTCCATGCCCCAACGATCGAAGAAGCTCCCAGTCGCTGCGACGATGCGGCCAGCCGACGCTGAGGGACAGAGCATGAAGGGCCTCGAGATCCACACCTGAGATGTCTTGCGTAGCCAAGTCGAACGACTGTAGTTGCATCGTATCCCGCATCGCCGACATGGCTCCCCCGTCAGCAGTCCGGTCAATCGGTTCAGGCGGGCCGCTGCTGGAGCCCGGTGCGACAGCGAAGTGATGCCATGATTCTGAACAAGCGCAGAATGGCGACTTGTAGGCAAAAGTTTCCGCTGCTTTCGGGGTCGGTTTCAACATCATCGGCCAAAGCTCCGCACGAAGCGGCAGGGAAATCTATCCCATCACCCCTAAGGTCGCCCCAACGAGACCGGGGGCCTGGACGATGGTGGAAGACATTCTGGCGTGGCTCGTCGCCATTCCTTCCGTCGTCGGCATGCCGAACGGGCCCATCACTGAACGCATCGCCGAGTACTGCTGCTCGCACGACGCCGCCGTTCGGGTGCTGCCGGGGCCTGAAGGCGATCGGGCCAACCTGTTCGTAACGATCGGGCCCGCCGACGCACCGGGCTATGTCCTGTCGGGGCATACCGACGTCGTGCCGGCGGGTGAAGAGGGCTGGACCACGGACCCGTTTGTTTTGACGGCAAAGGGCGAGCGCCTCTGTGGCCGCGGCACGACGGATATGAAGGGCTTCCTCGCCTGCGCGCTCGCGGCGCTGCCGGCGCTCGCGACCATGGACCTCAAGCGGCCCGTCCATCTCGCTTTCTCTTACGACGAGGAGGCGGGGTGCCGCGGCGTGCCTCACATGATCGCCGCGCTGCCCGAGCTCTGCCGACGCCCGCTCGGCGTCATCGTCGGCGAGCCGAGCGGCCTGCGGGGCGTGCTCGCCCATAAGGGGAAGGCGGCGGCGCGGCTGGAGGTGACCGGGCTCGCGGGTCATTCGTCGCGGCCCGACCTCGGGCGCAACGCGGTCCATGCCATGACCGGCGTCCTGGCGGACGCGATCGCACACGGGCGCTCGCTCGAGGTCGGGCCCTTCGACGCGCGCTTCGAACCCGCCTATTCCTCGCTCCAGGTTGGGGTTGTGTCCGGGGGGCGGGCACTCAACGTCATCCCGGATCGATGCGCCGCTGAGATCGAGGTACGGGCCATTTCCGGCGTCTCTCCTCGCGCGCTGCTCGAGCCGGTCCGGACGCGGCTGGCGGCGCTGGAGGCCGAGGGCTTTGGCACGAACTGGCAGGAGCTTTCGGCCTACCCCGCGCTGGCGCTGGCCGGAGACAGTGCGCTGGCCGGGCTCGTCGCCGACCTGACGGGTCGCACGCCCCTTCCAGCCGTTAGCTACGGGACCGAGGCGGGCCTCTTCCAGGAAGCGGGACTCGACGCGATCATTTGCGGGCCCGGCAGCATCGATCGCGCCCACAAGCCCGACGAATACATCACGCGCGGCGAACTCGCCGACTGTCTCGCCATGATCCTGGCGCTCGGCGAGCGGTGCTGCGCATGAGCAGGCGTCCCGTCTTCCTGTTCAACTCAGACGCCGCGCGAGCTGCGGTGTTCCGGGACGCCTTCGCCAGGGACCTGCCGGACCTTGCCTTCGCCGACGACATGGATGCCGTGGAGCCGGACGACGTTCGCTACCTCATAACCTGGAAGGTACCCGAACGCCTCCACCGCTTCCGGCGACTGGAGGTGGTGTTCTCGATCGGTGCGGGGGTCGATCAGTTCGACACGTCTGGGCTGCCGGCGCATGTCGCGGTGGTGCGCATGGTCGAGGACGGGATCGTCCGCATGATGCAGGAATATGTCGCGCTCGCCGTCCTGGCACTGCACCGCGACTGGCCTGCCTATGCCGGCCAGCAGCGCCGTGAACTCTGGCAGGCCCGGCCACCGCGCCGGGCGGAAGGGCGCCGCGTCGGCTTTCTCGGGCTCGGCGTCCTGGCGCAGGCGGCGATGGAGCGGCTAGCCCCGTTCGGTTTCCCGCTGGTGGGATGGAGCCGTTCACCCCGGTCGATCGACGGCGTCATGTGCTTCTACGGAGGCGACCAGTTGGCCGCCTTCCTCGCGCGCACGGATGTGCTGGTCTGCCTGCTGCCGCTGACCGACGAGACCCGCGGCATCCTGAATACCGAACTCTTCGCCGCCTTGCCGCCGGGGGCGTCGCTCGTCCACGTCGGACGGGGACCGCAGCTCGACGCCGATGCGCTTCTCGCCTCGCTCGACGCGGATCACCTGTCGGCGGCCGTGCTCGACGTCACCGATCCCGAGCCCTTGCCGCACGGACATCCCCTATGGCGCCATCCCAAGGTTGTGGTGACGCCGCACGTGGCGAGCGTCACCCAGCCCGAGACGGCAGCTCGCGCCGTCATCGACAACATTCGCCGCCACGTGTCCGGCCAGCCCATGAACGGGCTCGTCGATCGCACGCGTGGCTACTGATCCCAAAACAAGGAGATATCCCATGTCGCTTCTCGTCACCCTCGACACCGATCCGCAGTTTGCGCCGAAGGAAGCGCTGCCGTTACCGGAGCGGCTGATTTCAGGCTCTCCCGCCTTCAAGACGTGGGCGCTCGACGACGCGCGCGACGGCATGGTCAAGTCTGGCATCTGGGAAGCTACGCCAGGCGAGACCCACTCGATCAAGGGCACGACCTTCGAGTTCTGCCACATCCTGTCCGGGATCATCGAGATCGAGGAGACGGGCGGCGAGACCCGCACCTACCGGGCCGGGGACAGCTTCGTGATGAAGCCGGGCTTCGTCGGCGTGTGGCGCACAATCGAGACGGTGCGCAAGATCTACGTCTGCGTCTACGAATAGGCGCCCTCGCGACCTTGTCCGACGCCTCGCCTCGGGGGCCTGCAAATTCAGACCCTCGAGGCGTGCCATGCCCGAACTTCCAGCGAGGTGCCCCATGGACCTGAGTTTCGATCCGAATGCGCTTGACCTGTCCTACCACCATTTCGTCGGCGGGAGGCGGATCGCGGCCGAGGGGCCGGGGCTGCCCATGCGCCGGCCGTCCGACGACCAGCCCTACGGAGAATGCCCCGTGGCGGGTCCCGCGCTCGTGGATGAAGCGGTCGAGACCGCCAAGGCGGCGCTGAAGTCGAGCGGCTGGGGCGAGGTGCGCCCGCGCGAGCGCGTCCGGGCCATCCAAGCCTGGGCAGACCTGATGGAGGCGGAGGCCGGGCACCTTGCTCGCCTCGAAGCCGTGTCTTCCACCCGGCCGATCGCCCAGCTGATCGAGGGCGACATCGCGATCACCGCCGAACAGATCCGCTTCTTCGCCGAGTTCGCCGACAAGGAGGGAAGCGACGTCGTTCCGACCGCCGGCACCTCCTTCGGCATGACGCTATCCGAGCCCTACGGCGTCGTCGGCGCGATCACGCCTTGGAACTTTCCGATCTCGATGGCGGGATGGAAGCTCGGCCCGGCGCTGGCCGCCGGCAACGCCGTGGTGCTGAAGCCCTCCGAGATGACGCCGTTCTCGACCCTTTACATGGCGGAACTGGCCGTGCGGGCCGGCATTCCGGCGGGGCTCGTCAACGTCGTCCTCGGCGACGGGCCGACCACAGGCGCAGCGATCACCGGCCATCCCGGCATCGGTAAGGTGTCATTCACCGGCTCGACGGCGGCGGGTGCTGCCATCATGGAGAACATCGCCCGCACCGGCGTCAAGCCGATGACGCTGGAACTCGGCGGCAAGAGCCCGCAACTCGTATTCGCCGACGCCGATCTTGAGCTGGCGGCCGCCGCCGTGACGCGCGGCATCCTGTCGAACGCGGGGCAGGCCTGCGTCGCCGGCTCCCGGCTGATCGTGGCGGAGGAGGTGGCGGAGGCCTTTGCCGAGGCTATCGCCCGGCACATGGCCGACATCCGACCCGGCCCGACCTGGGAGGCCGCCACGCGGTATTCCCCCATCATCTCGCGCCGCCAGATCGATCGGATCGACGAGATCGTACAGCGCAGCGTCGCGACGGGCGCCTCGTGCCGCACCGGCGGTGGTGCGATCGAGCGGAAAGGGTACTTCTACAAGCCGACGCTCCTGTCCGGCGTGACCGATGACTCGCCTGCCGTGCGCGAGGAGATCTTCGGACCGGTCCTAACCATGCAGACATTCCGCGAGGAGGAAGAGGCGATGGCGCTCGCCGACCATCCGACCTATGGACTGGCGGCCGGGCTCTTCACGAGGGACCTGTCCCGCGCGCTGCGGCTGACGCGAGCGCTGCAGGCGGGCACTGTTTGGGTCAACCGCTACAATCGCTCCCGCGACCACATTCTGCCCACCGGGGGCTACAAGAGTTCTGGCATCGGCAAGGACCTCGGGCGCGAGGCATATCTCGCCAACCGGAAATCCAAGAGCGTGCTGATCGACCTGTGATGGATGGCACAATGAAGACTTATCGGATCGCCCTCATTCCCGGCGACGGGATCGGCCTGCCCGTGGTGGATGCGGCCTGGACGGTGCTGGAGCGCGCGGGCGCACTGCATGGCTTCCAGCTTTCGGCGACCCGCTTTCCCTGGTCCTGCGACTTCTATCGGCAGACCGGCGCGATGATGCCGGCGGACGGGATCGAGACGCTGCGGGGCTTCGACGCGATCCTGCTGGGCGCCGTCGGCGGGACGGCTGCCGTGCCCGACGCCGTCTCGCTGCACGGCCTCCTCCTGCCGATCCGCAAGGCCTTCCGGCAATATGCCAACATCCGCCCGCACCGCCTTCTGCCGGGCGTCGAGGGCCCGTTGCGCCGGCAAGGCTTCGACATCCTCTGCATCCG
>NZ_CAJYIU010000258.1 GCF_913775355.1 uncultured Aureimonas sp. | reverse complement strand
CCGGCTCCATGACACTCGCCACCGCGGCATGGTACGATTTCGACACGAGATTGCCGTTCGCCTGCTGGCGCTGGCTGGCCGTCAGACCGGGGCGCGCCAGTGTCTCCATCGCATCCGTCTCGAGTTTAACGAGCGCATTGGAACGCTCGATGGCGGTGTCCAGAAGCTGGAACTCGTCGCCCTGGATGCCGGCCTGCACCATCCGGTCCCGCAACGACATTGCGTCGCCATCGGCCCGCGGCTGCGCGCCCCGCGTGGTCGCAAGTTCCCAGTAGGGCCGCGTGTAGTAGTCGATCGGCGTCGGCGCCTTTCCGTCGCGAATGTCGAGCGCCTTGAAGTACTGCTCCCTGTACATGCGGTCGCCGGTTGCCACGAACGTGCGCACCATGCGCGTCAGTTCGGACGAGGTCTGCCGGAACCCGTCGGCGAGCTGATAGGCTTCATAACGCCGGTCATAGGTGCGAACGATGTCGCTTCCCGCCTTCTGGTAGAAGTAGAAGGACGCGAAGAACGCGGCCAGAAGGCTCGCGGTGGCCAGACTGAACGCGATGAAAAGAGCCCGGATGCTCACGGAGGCGCCTCGAACAAGAGGATGGAACGCAAGGGAAAGCGACGGGACCGTCGCCTCGTCTCCTTTGCCATCCAACAGTTTGACGGCATCTCCTTAAAGAATGAGGAAGCCCGTCGAAGCGGAAGCGAACGGTGCGCTCCGGCATGCCTGCACGAGCCGATGAGGACGTCACTCGGGCGTCGATCGAGCCCGCATAGCCCGAATGTCGACGCTCGCGGCCATGGCACTCTCAAATGGAAGCAGCGAGACCGAAGGAACGCCAGCCAAGCCCAAACATCGCTGCGCCGTGTCGCGAGAGAGCCAAGATCGAGAGAGCCCGTCGACGATGCCGATGATTGGACGCTTCGATTTCACGAGCAGGTTACCAATCCCGCGAAAACGACACGGTGACCGAACGTCCCCCATCAGCTGCGATGCTGCAACGCAGTTGACTCCAGTAACCGCAGCGCAACATTCTCGGGTACCGCGCCCTGCCCTTGCAGACCATGTCGCGGCGACCCGCTCGGTCGAAACGACGCCTCACGACCGAGCGGGTCCCCTGTTCGCCTGAGGTCGGCGACAAGGAAAAGCCCGCTCCGGCGGACCGGGCGGGCTTTCGGATCTTAATAAAGTCGTTGCGCCTCAGGCGAAAGCGCCGGCGTCGAGGCTGGCGGACGACACGCCGGTCAAAATGACCGTCCCGCCCCCGGACAGTGCGATGACCGCCGACCCGTTCACGTCGGAGACCGTGTATGTCTGGCCCTGAAGGTTGAGGGTGTCGCCCTGCGCACGGCTGAAATCGACGATGACGTCGTTGCCCGACCCGGCCGCGAAGAAAAAGACGTCCGCTTCCGTTCCGCCGGAGAGGGTGTCGTTGCCGAGATCACCCCAGATCTGATCGTTGCCGGCCCCGCCGAACACGAGATCGTCGCCCTGGCCGCCGCGCACGTAGTCGTTGCCCTGGCCGCCACCGACCGTGTCGTTGCCCTTGTCGCCAAACAAGGCATCGTTGCCGAGATTGCCGAACACGGCATCGTTGTCGCGACCGCCGTAGGCGACGTCGTCGTCCTGCCCCGCGAAGATCGTATCGCTGCCCTGGTTGGCGAAGATGACGTCTGCGCCCTGATTGCCATTGATCAGGTCGTTGCCGGCGTAGCTAGTGATCGTGTCGTTTCCGGCGTACCCGTTGATCGTGTCGCCGAAATCGGTGCCGGTCAGGAGATCGGGCCCGGAGGTTCCATCGATCGAGGTGCTCGGCGGGCGCGCCACGAAGGTGCCCTGATAGTTGATCGTGAGATCGATATACTCCTCGCGGATGGACTTGAAGTCGTCCACGTCGCGTCCGATCCCGTAGCGGATGTCGATGGCGCCGTCGGCGACGATGCCGGCCAGAACCGACTGCGGGATCGTGAAGCTCACGACGTTCACGCCGTTGTACTCGTCGTTCGGCGGGATCGCGCCGAACGACTGGCTGGTGAAGCCTTCGATCTGAACGTTGAAGGTCTCGGCCTGCTCGCCCGGCGAAAAATCCCCGTAATAGCGCAGTGTGATGACGGCGTCGCTGTCGGCGACCTGGGGCACGTTGGAAATGGTGAAGGGACCGAGCAACGCAGGTCCGCGGCCGGTACCGATAAAGTTGTCGAGCCTGTAGTTGAACGTGACCGCGGTCATCAGTCTCTTCTCCCGAAACGTTTCTGGCACGATGCCGCGACGCTCACAGGAAAGTCAACATGACGTCTTCCGACTGATGAATGAGGGAGGATGGAAGACGCCCATTCTACATGCGGCAGATCGTTACATTTGTATCGAACGCGAGGAAGGTTCGCACGGCTGACCAAGGTTCACCGGATAATACGGGAGCATTACGAACGGACGGTCGTGAGCGTGGCGGAGACGGGAGGGCCCCATGCGAGGCGCCAACGATCGTCACGACTGAGAGCGCGTCGGACACATTCAAATCAAGAAACAATACGGGATCGAGACGTTTGGCGGGCGACAAGCCCCTTGAGACTCTGCTTCACTGTGATGCAGAGCCTTCGGGCGTCAAACGACAGATACCGTGGGACTCAACGACATCGACCTGAGATTTCGATCCCGTCGGCGACAGGGACTCGCTACAACCCCGACAAGACCGATCGCGCCGACTAGATGTCGTCCGCGAGGCCGCCACAGCAGAATGAACCGGCGAACGCCGCCAGCCTGCGGACGCGATGCGGATTGCATCAAGGGCGGCGAGCCGCGAGCGGGAGCGTCGGCACGGGAGAGGTATCGGCCGGGATAGAATGGGCGAATCCTGTTGTGGCCGGTTCCTATCGACAACGACCACGGACGCGTCATAGGGCGACACCTTGCCGTCGAGCTCGGGCTCAAAGAGGATCACCCGAAGGCGCACATCGAGCCGCTGCTGGCGGGCGCTGGCAAGAGACCCCTTTAGGGCTGCTGGACAACGCTACGTGGCGGCGCAGTTCTATGCAGCACCTCGAACTTCAAGCGCCTGCCGCCGACGACGAACGGCCGTCCGGCAAGAAGTCGATCAGGAGGAGACGATCGACCGGGGTTCAGGTTGAGGTCAACGCCCTCCGAAATTGCCGCGAGACTGCCGCTCAAGCCGATCGACGGCAGCCGATCCAAACATGGCGAATAGGGAATGAAGGCACGCCGTGAGGAAATCCGTGAGCGATTGCGCCTCGACCATGCCGGGCGGCTCTAACCGCGCCTCCAACCGAACGGTGTCATCGGCTCGGACGATGACGAATCCGGCCGGAGGCTCGGCGGCGGCAACGATCCGGGCCCGCCGCGATGATCGCCCCGGCGTGCAGTCGGTCGAGACTCGCATCCCCTCGTCAAGCACGACGCTTACCGTCACTTTCCGGTTTGCGCTGACCAACGTCACGCGGTTGTCCGCCGTATCCTGCTGCACTCGCCAAGCGCCCGGACACGCCACGGCGGCCTGACGGATGGCTGGCAGCGCCCGGTTGACGACGGAGCCCTCTCCGGTCAATCCCGAAGCGGAAGCGAGTTCGGGCAGCAACTCGACCAGGTCGGACCTGCTTGCCATTCCTTGGTGGCGGTCGCTGCGCGCGAGGACAGCGACCCCAGCCGCCCGCAATCGTCGCGCAAGCGTAAACGTGCCCTCCCCCTTGTCATCGACAAGGGGGCGGATCGCGATGAACTCCGCGCCCAACCTGTCCACCGACCGACGATCGATGCCCGGCGCGCCCTTGGGCATCGCACCGCCATCGTATGACAGGCGCCCGATCTCGGTGAGCCAGCGGACGGCGTCGGAAGGAATGCCCAACTGAAGCGCCGCGTCGGCTTTCGATAGGCCGGGTGATCTCAATCGAGGTTCCGGCATGCCTGAAGGACGCCGATGTCCTTCTCCACAGGCAGCGAAACACAGGCTTCGGAACCCTTTCCCTCGCAGGAGCTTCCCAATCGGTCGCTCCCGGCCCTCGAGGACGCGGCACGCCAGTTCGCCCGTCGAGAGGCGCAGGTAGCGTGCATGGGCCTCGAAAGCGACAGAGGGCCCGTTCGGTGACGCGAACTCCGCGAGCAGGGGGTCGAGCATTCCGAGGGTGGCGGGAGGAAAGAGCTTCGCGGCGGATCCCGGACGACGCATGAGATACGGGTCGACAAGCCTCCGCGATACTAGGCATGACAGTGCGGAACGTCGAAGGCCCAGCGCTTGGGCAACGGTCTCGGCTGTCACGGCTCCATCGACCGTGGAACGGATCAACGCCGCATCTTCGGCATAGAGATACGTCCTTTCCCGTTTGGCGTCGGCAGGCGCGATGCCCAGAAATTCCGCCGCCCGCCTTGTCGCGGTGCGCGGCAGCCCCGCGACGACGGCCGCCTCCTTGAGCGTGAGCATCGCCGGCCGCCTCGCATCCGCCCGACGTCTCAGGAGAGGGCGGCGCACCCGGCCCGTCATCGCCAAGGCATCACCCATGATCGACTCGGCGAGATGCAGGGCGGCGTTGTCCGTCTTGTGGCTCAGTCGGGCAGCCCAGCCGAGTACTCCTTTGAGCGATACCTCCTCGCGGGGCCCAAGGTCTCGGATTCGCTCCCGAAGGATGCTCCCCAGTTCCTTTTCGAGATGCCCCTCGTCGGCACGAAGCGCAATGAACCCCCTCGCGCTTGTCAGGGCGGCGTGGCGTGAGAGCGCCCGGACGGCGGGTCGTCGGGCGGAGCATGGATGCGTCAGCAGGCATCCGATCGTCTGAACGGCACGAAAGGCCTCGCCCAGGTCAAGACCGTCGAGGAGCGGGGCGCGGATCGGTGCGGCAGCCCCCAGCCGACCCATCGCATAGAGCTCGAAACCCTCCGAGGGTTCGTCGAGCGACGGCGCGAAGATCGGCAAATGTTTGCCCTCTTGATCTGACATCAGATCGGTCGGGGTCCAGGTGACCCCACCGGAACCAGGGTCTCCGCAGATCGCGAGGCCGTGGATGGGACAGGTCAGAAAGAATCGGAGGTCCCAGAACAGGCGGTGATGCGCGCTGTCGTGCAGACACGCCGGGCAATAGCGGCGCTGGCGGATCGACCAGTACCGCGCCCCCATCTCCTGCGACCCGAGGACGATTCTTGTGTCGCCGACGGGGCGCGCGGTGTTGGCGACGAGGTTGTCCAGCGCTCGGACGCGCGAATTGGCGGCAATGCGCAGTGCGGAGGCGGGCCGGAAATACCGATGGTTCAAACCGAGTTGGATGGCGACGGGTGGGAGGCTGAGCTGTCCGTTCGCCCGGCAGGCACGAAGCATCCAACCCGACGCTGTTTCCCACTCCAACGGCTCCGGCGCGTAACGGAACGCGAAGTCCGTCTCCTCCCCCTCGGGGCTGAGGTCGCCGAGTGCGTCGTGAAGGGCGCTCATTCGGCAGCCTTCCCGGGTGTGTCTCGGCGACCGACGCACCCGGGATTCAGCGCGTCCACGAAGGGCGTGAACCGGTCCCCGTGCGGCCTTGCCTCGATCCCCATCGCCACGAGGTGGTGGTGCTCGATCCTCGCAGCCCCGTCACGGAGGGCTCGCTCGGCGGCGTCCCGGACGTAAAGGCCCGTGAACGCGGGAGAGCCCATCGACAGGTCGTAGAAGTACGGGGCGTAACGGGCCGTGCCCAAGCCGGACTTGCGCGCGAACAGGGAGGAGATCGTCGAGCGCGTCGAGGAACAACATGTAATCGTGCTGGCCACCGTCGTGCCAGTCCATGCCGGCCACCCCGTGGCTCCTCAGGCAGCCGATGTACGCGTGCCCCTTCGCGATGGATCGATGCGTCTCCGCGGACCCGACCAGCAGCACGCTGCAAAGGCCCGCCTCCTGGATCTTGCGTAAGTTGGTAAGCAGCGAGGAAGCTGCCCTTTCACCCTTGCTCAACACCCAGCCGATGTCGTCGACGACGAGGAGTTGCACACCGAAACGGGCGATCATCTCGAGGGCGAGCCGCGTCAGCAGCTCGACGCTCGGCTTGTCGCTCTGAACGAGGCGCGTCAGCTTGTTGACGATCGCGACCATAACGGTCTTGGCCGTCCAATTCGAGGTGCACACGATGTGCAGCACCCTCGTCTCGGGACAGTCGCCGCAAGACGTTGCGACGTCGGCGGCATACCGTTCGACGATCCGCGACTTGCCGGAGCGGTAGTTCCCGACGAGCATCTTCATGTCTCCCTTGCCGGGAATGCCCTGCCCGACGGGAAAGTGAAGGTCTCGCACGAACCCGTAGCCCCTATCGAAGGCCGGATGATCGACATGCATGTGGCCGATCATCCACATTCTTTCCTCGTGTCCCAAGGCAACCACGTCCCGGCGCGTGGCATCTTCGAACTTCGCCGTATGGAATGCGGGATGCATACTGAAGCTCATTTTGCCCAACCCCTTTCGCGCTTGAGTTCGGCGAGACGGGCCATCTCGGCCTCGAGCTCGTCGTCGGACGGCGGGCCGTGTCCAGCCGCCGCCTCGGCCGGGACCCGTCCCCGATCGATTTCCTGCACGCGCCCCTCGCGGCGCTCGTATTTGCGGACAGAGTCCCCGCGGCCCGGTGCGGGCGTGCGATGGATCGGGGACGCGTTCGGCGAGAGTGCCTCGTTCTCCGGCACGACCGGCGGATTGGAGAAGTCGAGAAGCTCCGCGCTGGCCTCCGGGCTGTGGGTACCGACCGTAACCTTGCTGACGAGGCGCTTGCGTTCGTCGCCGCGCTTGATGCGCTCGATGATCCCCGGGATGTCCAGACGCTCGCGGTCGCGACGGATCTCGGCGGCAAGACGGGAGGCGGCGTCGCGTTCCATCTGGAGCAGCCGGCTGGCCTTCTCCTCGTTGACCTCGACGCGCGCGCGCGCTTTCAGGATGTCATGCAGGTCCGCCGAGAGGCCGGTCGCATAGCCCGCGTCGGCGGAGCAGACGGGCACCTTGATCGGGGCGTCGACGAAGTCCGCGAACACCCAGATGTACTCGAGGGTGCTCCTGGGGCGCAGGCACTCGTAGCGATCGCCCTGCCTGTGGTGGCCGGACAGGGTGATCTCGTCGAGGAGCGGCGACCAGTAGGTGATGTAGTCGAAGGTGATGCCCCCGCGCTGGATCGTCAGGGACTTCCGGTTGCCCGCGAGCCGGTCGAAGATCTCCGGCATCGGGAGGGGACGTCGCGGGATCTTGCCGACCTCGCGGTTCCAGATCGCGCCGGGCACGCCCTTCATGCCGGGAACGGGGCCGATGTTGGCCTTCGGCATCTCGTTCATGTTCGTGCAGATGAAGTGCGTGACCAGGAAGCGCAGCTCCGAGAGCTTCAGCATCGGGGGCAGCCGCGTGGGCTCGTTCTCGGCGCGCTCGGCCACGTTGCCGCCGACGCTTCCCGGCAGGACATGGGAGAACTGGTCGTTGACGTAGCCGTTCGTGCTCTCGAGCCCGCCCTTGAGTTCGGGCGAGGCCGGCGCCAGTTCGATCACGTCGTACCCGGCGTGCTTGCCCGCGACCTCCATCCCGAAACCCACGAAGTGGGAGGCCCGGTCGACGACAAGGAACAGGAACTTGCCGTGGTACCGCCAACTGAGGCCGGGATAGGCGGACATGTCCTTCGGCAGCCAAGCATGGCGCAGGGCCTCGACGAAGCTCTCGAAGCTCGGTGCGCCGATCGCGAGGGAGAAACCCAGGATCACGCCCGTGCGCCTGTCGCGGATCATGATCAGCCAGGGGCGCCCAAGCGGCACGAGGCTGACGTCGTCGCAGACCTCGCAGTCGAGCCGAAGGTCGTCGACCTCTGCGGTGTGCAGCGGGCAATCGGGCAGCAACCGCTTGATCTTCGATCCGTGTCGCCGGGCGGCGATCTCGGGGCCCAGCCGAATGTAGTCCCGCACGTATGGCGGGATGCGCCCCATCCGTCGTTCGACCGTTCGGAGGCATGGAAGCGAGGACGGGTCCAGCCCTACGCGTCTTGCCCATCGGCAGAGGATGCTGAGGGCATGGGTACTGTTGCCCTTGATGCGCAGCGCCACGAACAGGCTGCGCTGCATCGCGCGCTCGATGATTGCGCCGAACTGACTGGGCTGGTGGACCACGGTCGATCTCGGCATCGCCGTCGCCACCGGGTCGCACCAGTTGTTCGCCCTGTTTTCCCCGATCGCGCGCAGGACGGTCGAGGCGCTCATGTCATGGATGCCCGCAGGAACATCCTCGAGAACCTTCATCACCCGCCTGACCGCCGGCTGCGAGCCCGCGAAGTCGGGATGGTCGAATACGTGCCGCGCCCACCAGCCCTTCGACTCCTCCCACGTCCACTCCCCGGAGGGTTCGACACGGAGGGCGGACCGCCGACCCCGGCCCGGGGCTGTCATCGGGTCCATCGACAAGGGCCTGAACTCGCCGTTGCCGGCGAGCATCTCCAACGAGGCGTCGGTCTCGTAGAACTTCTCGCCGCCGTTTCTCATCTCGGCGAGGACGATGACGCGGGCATGGTTCCGGTCGCCGGGGACGATGGCCTCGACTCGGCAGGTCACCCGCGCCTTGTCCCACTGCCTGCCGCGGACGAATACGTCCCCGATGGCCAGGTCGATCTCCTGGCCGAACCCGAGGGAGGCGGAAACGTCGAAGGCTTTCGGGACATGGGCCGTCATAGACGTCCCCCTCTCGGCGGGAGCAGGACGGTCGCGTCCGACAGGTACGTGCGGTGGTCGATGCGCAGCTCGCCGCAGACCGCCATCTCCGAGACCGTCGGCATGACGCGGTCGTACTGGCTCTCGCAGTCCGTCCCCTCGAAACCCGTCGGGAGGCTGACCGCACGGCGAAGCTCGCCGACCGTCGTCGGCAGCCCGAGCGCCATCAGCGCGCCACGGACCGCCACGAGGGCTTCCGGGTCGGCGTCCCCCTTCGTCTGCGCATAGACGATCTCGAGGTTCGGGAAGAGCGGCGCGACCTTGAGCGTCACGTCGTCGAGGTCGCAGTAGAGGATGCCGTGATCCTCGAGATAGGCGGCCCTCAGTAGCTCGGCCCGCCGCAGGCGCGGCGGGCCGAGCCGGGTCGCGCGCCTCGCGAAATCGACGACCATGACCGTGCCGTCGTCGCGCAGGACCGCGAAGTCCGGGACGTGGCGGAACGTGGCGACCGAACCGTTGGCACGGAACGCGTGGACGAGGATGGCATGCGGTCGGTCCGCCACGACCCTGGTCCCGGGATCGGTCAGCGCGTGGACCATCCCGATCACCTGCACCGCGTCATGCGCGTAGACGTAGCCGCGCGCCGCGCGCTTGGTGAACATCTTCACGCGCGACGGGCCGCGCCGCATCGGCTTCGGCTCGTCGACCGGGAAGTGCCGCTCCGGGTCGAGCCCGAAGTGGACGGGCTCGATGCGCGAGGGCCTCGATGTGGGTCTTCTCATGACAAGGCTCCTCCTTTCCCGCGGCCGGTGGCGCGCGGGCTCGTTGCATGGGATCGCGGGGATGGTCTTGCCGGGGTCGCCTGCTACGGCGGGCGGCGGGACGACGGTCGGATCGGTTCCGTCATCTCGGTGGCGCCCCAAGAGCGTCCATGAACTTTTCCCGCCGGAGGGAGAGGCGCAACAGCCGAAAATCGATCGGCAGCAATGCCGAAGCCGTCCTAGGGTCGTCGGGATGGACGCAGGCTTGGACGTCCAGCCGTCCGCCGGCCAGGCGGCAGGCCTCGACTAGCTCGGGCGAGCCGTACAGCCGCCCCGCCAGCCGCACCTCGCCGGACAGGGCGGCCACCCTTGCGAACCTCTCGGTGCCCACGTCGGGGAAACTCGGGTAGCCCCTAATGCCGATGCCTCCCGTGTCGCTACCGCGGCATCACCTTGCGGCACCCGCCGAACGGGGGTCATGCGATCGGCTCGTTTCGTGTGTCCGTCGAACATCGTCTCTCCTCATGGCCGGTCGTCGCCGGCGCTGGGCATGGCCCCGCCTTCGACGCCCAGGGGGCGAAGCGGGCCGATGCCTCGGTTCGGTGTCGGTCGCGCCGGGACGGGCGCTACGGGATCAGGAGCCGTCGCGTATTCGGGAGGAGGAACGGCCGAACGGTGATCCGCCCGCCCGTGTTCGAACGGAGAATCTCCGGGGAAAGCCCTTGCCTTCCGGGACTTGGCGTCCAGGTTTGCTCATAGCTGATGCGCTCCTCCTTCCGCTCTGCGGACGTGGTTCTGGGTATCGGTGTTGGAGAGGGCATTCTCCCAGCAAGGTTCGTGCCCGATCCGGTGAATGTTGACCGCGATGCGGTTTTCGACTTTGGGCTCGACGGGATTTCCTAGGTCCCGTCGAGCCCGTTTCGTTTTCTGGGCTTCCTTCCCCTCGATGTCGCCGGGTTGCCCGACCGACCGGTAACTTGGGCTCGCCCCCGGGGCGACAAGCCCACCCTTTGGCCGGGTGCTGCCCGCGTGACCGGCGGGCAATCGCGCATCCGGGCGCGCCGACCGTTGCCGGCGACCGCTCGACGGCAACGGTCGACGGAGACGAGTCCTGCGGGGGGCGCGCTGCGGGATCGAGGGGCTGAATCCTTTCGACGGGCGCCCCTACCCGAATTGTTGACAGCAGTGGCCGCCGGGCCCGCCGCGCTGGCCATCGAGCCGCCCACGCAGGATCCGGATGGATCGAATCCCTTTTGACCGCCATCGAATGCTTCCCGGCGCCCTTCCCCAAGGTCAGACGGGCGTGGGGCGAGCGGCCGCAGGGGTGCCCGACATGCCTCGCGGCGGGTGCCGGGCGTGCGTCCGCGCGCACGGTCGAATCCTGCATTCGCGGGGACGGCAGATACGGCCTCGCGATGTCCCCGATCGCTGCCCGGCAAGCCGCCGAGGGTGCACCGCGTGCCGCGAAGCGGCTCGAAAGGCGGCGCGATTTTTTTTTTGCGACCGGCCTCCCCGAACGACCGAAAATCGACCTTGCCGGGCCGAAACCGTCCGTCGCGCGGCTCATCGGACGCCCCCCGCTACGCTCGCCCGGGAGCCGTCGACGGACCGCGGGCGAGCGAGATTGCATCCCCCGGCGAGCAGCGTCGCCGTCCGTTCCACCTCATGCCGCCGCTCGAGGACGACCTCCCGCGCGCGGCATAGGCAGTCGGAGAGCGTCGCCTCGACGCGTTCGAGCAGGCTCGGGTCGCGAAGGAGTTCCGGCACGAGGTCGCCCCGACCCGCGTCGAGCCGTTGCGCCAGCCCCGCGCCGAGCCCGTGCGAGACCTCGAGCCGTACGGCGATGGCGGTCGCCACGTGCAGGTCGCTGCCGGGCCGGCCGCCCGAGCCGTCGCCGCGATTCCCGAGCACGACCTCCTCGGCGGCGGTGCCGGCGAGCAGGATCGCGATCTCGGCGAGCGCGGAGGCCCGCGTACGGTCGAAGCCGCGGTCGCGCGCGAACTCCGTCCAGCCCGACGTGCCCGCCTCGACGTGGCGCGAGACGGTCGCCGTGGTCGGCGTCCATCCGGCCAGCGGTCCGAGCTCCGTCCCGACGACCCAGTGCCCGGCCTCGTGGACGCAGGCGCGCCGGAACGCGGCGTCCGACAGTTCGACCACGGGCGGCAGCGCGCGTTCGAGGTCGTCGACGGCGATCTCTCGCTCGCTCTTGCGGGCGACGCGCCGCGCGTCACGCACCACGCGCTCGATGTCGGCGCCCGACATGCCGCGCATGCGCTCGGCGACGGGGCGGAGGTCGTCGAGACGCAGCGCGCCCCGCAGGTGATGCCGCATGATGCCCTCGCGACCCGCCGCGTCGGGAAGCGGGATCGCCACCGTCCTGTCGAGCCGCCCAGGCCGCAGGATCGCCGGGTCGATGAGGTCCGGCAGGTTCGTCGCGCCAATGACGACGACGCCCTCGCGTCCGGCCGCCCCGTCGAGGTGCTCCAGAAACGCGTCGACCACCTGCCGGGTGTAGGCGGCGTATCGGTCTCCCGGATCGTCGCGCGAGCCGATCGCGTCGAGCTCGTCGACGAGGAGGACGCAAGGGGCCGAAGCCCGCGCTTCGTCGAAGGCCCGGCCCATGGCCTTGAGAAGATCCCCGAGATGGCCGCGCGCCTGCCACCTGGCGAGCGAGTGGGCATGGAAGGGCACCTCGGCGCTCGTCGCGAGCGCCCGCGCGAACATCGTCTTGCCGACCCCCGGCGGCCCCGTCAGCAGAGCCCCACGGTCCATGTCGGTCCATGTCAGCCGCCCGTCCCGGTAGTCGCGAAGGTCGGCAACAAGAGAGCGTCCCCACGTCGACGCCTCGCCCAACCCGTGGAGTTCCACGAGGCGCGGCCCATGGACGAAGTCCAGCGGCGACGGCCCGGCCGGTGCGCGGCTCTCGGCCGCCTTCAGTGCGAGAAGCCTGCGCACCGTGGCCATCGCCTCCGGCACGGGTCGGCCGCGGCGGAGCGCGATGGCGAGCTCGCGCGGCGGCAACCGTGCGGCAAGCTCGAGGTCGTCCGGCACCGGCTGTCCGCGCATGACGATCGAGAAGGCCGCGCCGACCAGCTCGGCGTCGAGCGGGCCCAGGGTCGCGATCCCGTCGCAGGCGGCGGCCAGGATCGGCGGGACGTCGGCGAGCGTCTCGACGAGAACGAACGCGGGTTCGTTGCCGCGGTCGTTCTCCAGCAGCATGTTGGCCTCGCGTCGGCGCGACGACTCCTTCATGTCGCCCGTCCAGTCGTGGATCGACCCGCGCCCGTCGTTCCAATGCCAGCCCCGGGACCGGACGAGATCCTTCAGTCCGTCCGCGATCACGCCCGAACTCTCGACGGGCACACCGACGACCATGGTCAGGGAGGCCCGGCGGTCGACGACGTGGAAGATCCCGGCGGCGCGGAGCGCGCGCACGACGAGCCCGCGCCCGAGGACCTGCCTCGCGTCGCGAGAGCGCTCCGGTTTCGTCCGCTTCCGATCGGTCGGGACGGTTTCGTCGGGTCGGCTCATTGCCGTGCCTCCCCGGAGCGGGCACCGAGCCGGTAGAGGCGCGACAGGGTGCGCGCGTAGCCGAGCTCGGGCGCATGCACCCAGAGGTCGCTCGTGCGCGCGGTATGCCGTTCGGCAACGCCGGGATGTCCGACGGCCGTCCCGACCAGGCACGGCACGGGGCGGAAGGAAGGCCTCCAGTCGGAGAGGAAAGGCGCGTCGGCGAGACGCGCGGCGGTCGGATGCTGCCCCCGCGAAAGGGCCTCGATGTCTGCGACGAGACCGCGCAGGCGTTCGAGGTGTTCGCGGACGAGGCAGCACTCGCCATTGGGCGAGACGACGATCATGGACATGGCTCCGCCGGTCGCGGCCATCGGCGCGCGTCGGCCTGTTCTGTTGGGGAGGAATTCGACGCGGATCAGCCGCGGAAGCGTATGACCCGGGTCTCGGGACCGAGCGGGCCGCTGTCGAGGTCGATCTCAACGAAACGCCGAAGCGCCAGGGCCGCGACCGCCCCTATCGGATCGGTGGAGTTGCGCACCGCCGACATGCACTCGACGAGTGTCAGCGAGCCCTCATGGTCGAGGGCGGCGAGGAGCGTGATGCGCTGGGACAGCGACACCCGCCACTTGGCGTAGCGCAGGAGTTCGCGGGCGTTGTCGAGGCGATGGCCGAGGATGTCGGCGTGCGGGACGACGCGGAGCGTGGCGCCGAGTTCGGCTACCGCACGGCTGGCCCACTCGGGTGCGCCGGGTCCGTCGGCTCGCTCCGTCGCCGCAATGTACTCGATGCCAGAAGTCCGCGTCGCCGCGAGGTCGACGGCGAACGTCTCGGAGCCGTTCGAGAGCGCAGGAGGCAGGCACGACCAGTCGAGCACGTCGGTGTCGACGTCGAGGAGGCAGGCGGCATCGCGTGCCGCCTGGCAGCGGAAGCGCGCCTAGCCCGCGCACCGGACCGTGTTGCGGGGCTCGAAGGCGTGCCCGGCGACGGCCTCCGCGCGCTTGGCGCGTCGGCGGGAATGCTCTTCGGAGGTGGTGGGATTCGTCTGGTGCATGGGCTGTCCTGTCCGACGCGGACGGGCAGCGCCACGCATCCGCTCAAGCCTTCGGGGCGAGGAAGGTGCCTATGCGTATGAGACGACCGCGCTCGGGGCGGAACGCCCGGCGGCCATTGCAAGAGTTGTTTTCGGCTTCGCTCATGTGGTGAACAAATAATGAACGAAACGGGACGTCAAGGGCTTTTCAGCCTACAATCCCTCGCCAACAATCTTTCCCGGGGACGAGGCGTGCATTGATAATCGGTGCCGCCGTTGTTCGGGCCCCTGCCGCGCATCGAAGGCGCGCTGCGGCGCTTGCCGTCAGGGAGCCATCGGTCAGGTCGAACGGTTTGCCGCGAGCAACCAGGCGACGAAGGCGACCTCCCTTCCCCTCGACCTTGATCGGCTCGAACGGGGATTTGCCTGTTTCGCTCTGATTCGAACGATTTTTCCTACGAAATGCGAACACCCCGACCCCAAGGTGCCGTGCCTGAACGAAGAGAGCGGGGTCGGGGCATGGCCGGAACATCGACGGACGCAGCGACGGCGAAGAGGGGCGGCCTGCTCGCCCGGATGACGTCGAAAGCCGGGCTGGCCACACTGGCCGGCGGCATCGTCCTTCTGGTCTCCTGCGGCGCATACGCCGCCTTGCGCGGAACGGAAGAGGGGATGCCCGCCTCGGTCGAGGAGCCCGCCGCGATCCCCGTCCCGATGCCGGTGGCCGCGAAGCCGCGGACGCTTCGTGCCACGGACTACTCCATCGTCTCCGTCTTCGACGGAGAGGCATTCCTGGCAACGCCGGACGACCTCGTCCGCGCAGTGGCCGGAGCCGTCGTGCCGGGTCTCGGCACGATCACCTCCGTCGAGGCGTTCCCGAACGGGGGCGGCACGGTCGTCGGCACGCAAGCGGCCTTGCGCGCACAGTAGCCGGGTTTGGCAGGGTGCCGTCTCGGCGAAGTGCAGCCGACCATGCCGCCCTCGGCCGTCGAGATATGCCCCGACCCGCAGTTCCGTGGCGACCCGCCCGGAACCGTCGGCTGCCGGGCGGGTCTTCGCGGCGTGACACTGACGGAAGCGCCGTCGATGCCCTTCCGATACCATCGAGGGATTGCCGTCCCGTATCGCACGCCGCGAGAAATCTCCTCAAATGACAGGCTTCGCGGGATCGGCTAGCCGGATGCCGGCGCGGCCCGGCCGAGCCGGGTCGCCGAGGACGTCATCCCCCATCGGTGAGGCCGTCGGGCTCGGCGATGTCGGCAAGACGTGCCTCGAGCGTGAACGTCACGCCGACCGGGTGGTACTCCAGACGTGCGACGCCGTTCGTTTCCGCCGGCAGCGCCCGTTCGAGCATCCTCGACCCGAAACCCCGACCCGTCGGCGAGGCGACGGTCGGGCCACCCGTCTCCCTCCAACGGAAGAGCAGCGACGACTCCGGCCCCTTCGCGATCTCCCAGTCGACCGCGACCACGCCGTCCTCGTTCGACAGGGCCCCGTACTTCACCGCATTCGTCGCGAGCTCATGGATCGCGAGGGCCATCGTCGTCGCGGCCCGGGTTCGCAGGCGGACATCCGGCCCCGCTGCCTGCACCCGCGCGGCGCCGCCGTTCCGGAACGGCCTGAGCGCTCCCTCGACCACATCGACGAGGTTCGCCGCGACCCAGCCCTCCTTTACGAGCACGTCATGGGCCGCCGCGTAGGCCTGGATGCGGTCGACGAGGGTCCGGGTTCCCGCCTCAAGCGACGGTGCCGCCCGCAGGGTCTGCACGACGATGGACTGGACGTTGGCGAGCGTGTTCTTGACGCGATGCTCCAACTCGTTCGCAAGGAGGTTGCGGTGCTCGTCGGCCGTTCGCCGATCCGTGATGTCCAGGGACACTCCGGCCATCCGGGTCGGGGTCCCTCCACCGTCCCGGCCGACCTGCCCCCTCACCTCGATCCAGCGCACGGCTCCGCTCGGGGTCGTGGTTCGATACTCGATCTCGAGTTCGCCGTCGGCGCCGGTGACCGCCTCCCGCACGGCCGCTGCCCAGCGCTCCCGATCCTCGGGATGGATCGCCGCGGCCAGATCGTCATAGGTGAAGGTCTCGGCCGGATCGCGCCCGAAGTTCCGCTTGCAGAGCGTCGACGCGACAAGGCGCATCGTGTCGAGGTCAAGCGTCCAAGCACCCAGCCGCCCCGCCTCGAGCGTGAACCGCAGGCGATCCTCGGCTCGCGGCAGGTCCGCGAGGCGTCGCTCGATCTCCGCCTCCAGATTGTCCCTGTCGCGCTGCACCTCGGCGAGGCGATTGCGCTCCGGCGTCACGTCGAACTGGGAGGCGAAGAAGAAGACCGCGTCCCCGTCCTCGTCGAACACGGGCGAGATCAGGACGTGGTTCCAGAACGTGGAGCCGTCCCTGCGGTAGTTCAGGATCTCGCGCTCGATCGTGACCCCGGCGGCCACGCCTTCGCGGATCGCCGCGACGTCCTCCCGACTGGTTCCCGGCCCTTGCAGGAAGCGGCAGTTCCGCCCGACGCATTCTTCCCTCGAGTACCCCGTCAGCCGCTGGAAGGCGGCATTGACGAAGACGATGGGGTTGTCCTCCCTCTTCGGGTCGGTGATGACCATCGGCATCCGCGTGGCGCGAACGGCGGACGCGAAGGGGGCGTTGCTGAGGGAGGCTCGTCCGATCTCACTCCGGATGCGGTTTTCCTCGAACCGGTCCGGCACTGTCACTCCTTGGGGGCAAACCTCTAACAAGCGAGGGCCCGGAGCCAATAGCCGCCGCGTCGGCTACGGGCAATCGAGGACCCCTCGGCTGGTCACCGCCGCGGCGCGACCGGCTACCCGGTCCGCGAACATCGGCATTACGTTGCCGCACGCGTGGCCCCGGGCGATCGATCGACGACTTGCGGGCGAACGCGGCGGGTCACGGTCAACGGGGGCGAGCCATTCGACCTAGAGGCGGCTGACCTCGAGCGTCCTCACCAGTTCCACTATGCGTGCCCTGACGGCCGGATTGTCCACCCGCCCGAGCACGAGGTGAAGGTCGGCGTCGGCGCGGGGCGACGGGGACGGCTTTCCCGGCTCCAGTCCCTCGAAGAAGAACCCGAACTCGACGTCCAATGCCCGCGCCAGCTTGAAAAGGGCCGACGCGCTGACGCGGTTCTCCCCGCGCTCGAACTTCGAGAGCTGCTGGTAGCTGACGTCGATGGCCGTTGCCAGCGCCTGGAGCGACGTGCCGCGCGCGACCCTCGCTTGCCGGAGGCGTCGGCCGACGTGCGCGTTGACTGACTTGTCTCCCATCTGTCCAGGCTCCGCGAATGACTGGGACGCGGGATGCTCCGGCCGACCGGTACCCGGCGGTCGACCCGTGCACATGCCGGGGTCGGTGGAGGCAACCCGAGACCAAATTACCATCCACGAGACATCGTGCTCAATCTGGGGTCTGTAAGTATAATTGCGTACCTACGGCAGCGAGATGCTTGTTCCCCGTTAAATCCCGCTTAGGACGGCTCGACCACGATCGTGAAAATCATTTTCACGGAGCCGGTCGTGCGCATCGCCAAACTGAGGATTTCCGCCAAGATCGCCCTTATCGCACTGTTCACGAGCTTGATCGGGGTCGCGGCCTCGGTGTACTCGCTGTCCGTGATCCGCGACACGAACGCGGCCTACTCGGACCTCACCGAGCGCCTCGACAAATCCGCGATCTATCTTGCAAGGCTCAACCGGGCTGCGAATGCCGTCGGTTACAGCGCCTACCGCGTCATCGCCTACGACGGTGGCTCGGCGGAATCGCGGGCCGCCGCCGAACTTGCCAAGGACCAGCTCGGGCTCCTGCCCAAGTTCTTCGGCGAGGTGGCGTCCCGCCTGACCGACGAGGCGGATGCGCTGCGTGAGATCGAGACGAAAATGGATTTCATCGCGGGGCATGCGGAGGCCGCGATGGCGGCCGGCCAGCGCAACGACGACGCCACGGGATATGCGGAGATGAAAGCCGTCGACCCGACCGTGCTCGAGCTCAGCAAGTTGGTCGGGGCCCTGAACGACAGGCTGATCGCACGGGTGGCGGAGACGGGCACGGCCCTTTCGGCGCGAACCCTGGGAATGGCCTGGGTCATCGTTGGGGGAACGCTCGCGGGTGCCGTCCTCGGACTCGTCCTTGCCATGTGGGGATCGCGCAAGGCCATTACGGCACCGCTCTCGCAGCTCCAGGGGAAGATGGTGGACCTCGCCAGCGGGCGGCTCGATGTCGAGGTGACGGGGCAGGACCGTGGCGACGAGATCGGCGGCATGGCCCGCGCGGTGCAGGTGTTCAAGGACGCGGCAGTGCAGAACAAGCGGCTCGAGGCCGAGGCCGAGACTGCCCGCAACGCCGAACTCGCCCGGCTGGAGCGCGAGGCGGCCGCAGAGCGGATCAAGGCGCAGGACCTTGCCGCCTTCGTCGCCGGCATCGAGGGCGGCTTCGCGCGCCTGTCGGCGGGCGACCTGACGGCCCGCATGGACGAGGCGGTCGCCGCCGAGTACGAGCCGATCCGCGACCAGTTCAACGGCTCGGTGGAGAGACTCGAGCATACGATCGGTGCCGTCGTCGGCTCGATCGGCTCGATCCGCACAGGCCTCACCGAGATCAACGTCGCCTCCAACGACCTTGCCCAGCGCACCGAGCAGCAGGCGGCGAGCCTGGAAGAAACCGTCGCGGCGCTCGGTGAGGTGACGCGCGCTGTCAACGAGACCGCGCAGAACGCCAACGTCGCCCAAGCCAGCGCGAGGAGCGCGCAGGGCAACGCCGAGAGGGGCGGCGAGATCGTCGGCCGCGCGATCGACGCGATGCAGATGATCGAGCAGTCGTCGCAGAAGATCGGCAACATCATCGGGGTGATCGACGAGATCGCCTTCCAGACCAACCTTCTCGCGCTGAACGCGGGCGTCGAGGCCGCGCGCGCCGGCGAGGCGGGTCGAGGCTTTGCGGTGGTCGCGCAGGAGGTTCGCGGGCTCGCGCAGCGCTCGGCGGAGGCGGCGAAGGAGATCAAGGACCTCATCCAGGCGTCCGGCGAGCAGGTGGCCTCCGGCGTCGAGCTCGTCTCGGCGACAGGGAAGAGCCTTGCCGACATCATTTCCGAGGTCGGCGAGGTGAGCCGCGTCGTCTCGGAGATCGCGCGCCGGGCGCAGGAGCAGGCGGTGTCCTTGCGCGAAGTGTCGACGGCGGCCGACCAGATGGACAAGGTCACGCAGCAGAACGCGGCGATGGTCGAGCAGGCGACGGCGGCCGCGCAGACGCTGGCCAACGAGACGGACGAGCTCGCGCGCCTCATCGCCGACTTCAGGACGGCGGCCACCGCCAACCACGCCCGCCAGAGCGAGCGTGCGGCCCAGCGCACCGCCAAGGTCGCCTCGCGCGCCGCGCCGACGGCAACCGCCGCCCGTCCCGTCGTCCAGTTGAAGCCTGTCGCCCAGGGCAACGCGGCCCTCAAGACGCTGAAGGACGAGTGGGAGGATTTCTGATCGGATCGATGACGGACGGGAGGGACAGGATGGCGACGGAACGCCGCTTCCGCGGTTTCATGCTGGCGCACGTGGAACTCGTCGAGGCCCGTGACGACGGGTCGGTTGCCGTCATCGGGCTTAGCGGGTCCGGCGACGCGGTCGCGATGGTCGTGCACCCCGAGACCATCGACGAGCTTGTCTCGAACCTCTGTGCGGTCCGTCGGATCGCGGCGTCGAAGGGCATACCGAACGCTTCCGGTGCATTTGCCGGGCCGCCAACCGGGGCCCTACCGACCCTCGACGAGCCCTTCCCGGAATCATCGTGTCGTCGGCAACGAGTGTGATGACCAATGCAGGCACGGTGCCCTGCTTTTGATGATCTCGGACAGCCGTGCGATGACGACGCTTGCCCGTCCGTCGAGGCTTCTACGCGCCGTCGCTGGACGCCTGCGAGGCCCTCGCGCGTGAGATGGCCTCATAGGTCGCAAGCTCATCGTTGGAAGCTCCAAACTCCCACGGCGACAAGTCCGGCGCAAGGTCTCGATGAAAATTGGTGTGCCGCAACAACTGGGAGATGCGAATGCCCCTCTCGAGACACCGCGAAACGCCCCGTCCAGCTTCCTCAGTTTCCGAGCCCTTTGGCTTCGACCTCTTCACGATCTGCCACGCCCTGACGGAACTGTCTGCCATGGCGGCGGCGCACGTATGCCGCGACGGCGAACTTGACGAGGCCGCCCGGTCGGAGTTGGCAACCTTCCTCGAGCGGCTTGCACACAACCATCTCCAGCTTGCCAAGGCCGTTGTGACGGGGGATCGCGCAAGAGCCCATTGAGGCGCGGCGCTCCCTGCGCGGCTAGCGGGGGATAACCTGACAAGCCGGAAGGCGGCAGCTCGCGGCGGCGCCGCGGGAGGTCAACCAGCAGGTGCCCCCCCCGACTTCCATCGGCCGGGCCCTGCATCTGGTTGAACGGAAGCTCCCGAACGCCCGGACGTACAACCTTCGCGCTGCTCGGCCACTGATCACCCTGACGGGCCGGGCACGAGTCCGAAGCGCCGCCCCTTTCCCATCGGCGGCGCCAGAGGGCGTGGAAGCCCGACCGGCATCTCTTGGTTCGAGCTGGTCTACGTGTTTTCACGGACGGGACGGCGACGGTTTTATCGATCACGTTAGCGATTGGAGTGACCGGGAGTTGTAAGATCGGGGCGTTCCACCGACCGTCCCAACCCCGAAGCGAGCCATCGAACGATGCGGCGTATGCCAGTCCGCAGGCGGTGACCGCGGATCTACCGGGCCTCGAGTTCGACTTCGCGGTGATCGACTACCAGATGCCGGGCATGAGCGGGATCGAGCTGATCGCCGAGATCCGCCGACATCCCGGCA
>NZ_CAJYIU010000257.1 GCF_913775355.1 uncultured Aureimonas sp. | reverse complement strand
CCTGCGGCGAGGCGCTTGGCGCCGACCACGTGGGCGCTACCCGCCGGCAAGGTCGTCCTGCCGCACGGCGACGCGGCGGCGGCCCGCGCGCGTCTGAACGCGCTCGCGGCGCCGAACTTATCGCGGCTCGGCACCAAGGCGGGGACGGTCGGCCCGGTCACGCCCGAAGCGGAGGGCAGCCCGTTCAGCACCCCCGTTGGCCAGGAGCAGCCGCGATGAGCCTCTCGTTCAAGACGCTCACGGGCACGCTGCTCAAGGGCCTGTTTGGCGATGCCGAGGAGAGCGAGGGCGATCGCCCGGTGCTCGGCCTCGACATGCTGTCGAGCTTCCTGCCCTACCGGGTCTACGAGCCGCAGACCCGGCTCTATCTCAACGCGCGCTCGACCGGCTTCATCCTCAATGTGGCGCCGCTGGTCGGGGCCGACGAGCGCGTCGGCGACCTCCTTGGCCAGTTCCTCTCCGAAGGCCTGCCGGCGGGCGCCTGCGTCCAGATCGTCCACTGGGCGTCCCCGCGGATCAGCCGCAACATCGCGCCCTGGTTCGCACCCCGCTACGCGCGCGGCGGCGTCTACGAGCAGATCGCGCGGGCGCGCACCCAGTGCCTTTATGACCTCGTGTGGACCAGCGGGTCGGGCGGCGCGCCCTTCCATGCGCGCCATCACCAACTGCTTGTCTCGGTCGGCGTGCCCGCCAGCAGCGGCACCACCAAGGACGAGCTCATCGCGGTCCGCGAGAACCTGGTCGGCGTGCTGCGCTCGCTCGACGTGCCCTCGCTTGATGTCGGCCCGGTCGAACTGATCGCCTTCGTCGACGACCTGACCTCGCCGACCACGGCGAGCGGCGACGATGCGATTTACTACAATCCGCTCGACCCGATCGCCGACCAGGCGATCCGCCGCGATATCGAGCTCACCGTCGAGGAGAGCCGGATGCTGCTCCGGACCGAGCGCTTCCGGCCGACCGGCGCCAGCGACGGTGGGGCGCCCGAGATCGGCGAGATCTACCCCGACCATTTCGATGTGCGCCACTTCGGCGTGCGCAACATGCCGGTGCGCTGGACCCCGTGGGAGACGGCGCGGCTGATCGGCGACCTGTTCACCGACAAGCTCCGCTATCCGTGTCCGGCGGCCACGATCCTCTGCCTCGTCTATCCCGACCAGGAGGCGGCCTCGACCCGCGCGGGCATGAAGTTCCTGCGCACGACCAGCCTGTCGGAGGGCAAGTCCGCCCGCTACGTGCCGAAGCTGCGCGAACAGGCGGCGGAGTGGCGCGAGGTCCAGGCACAGCTGCAGGAGGGCCGCCGGCTGGTCCGCGCCTTCTACGGCGTGACCACCTTCTCGCCGGCGGGCGACGGCGACCGCAACGAGCGG
Organism: uncultured Aureimonas sp.; assembly: GCF_913775355.1. GTDB lineage: Bacteria > Pseudomonadota > Alphaproteobacteria > Rhizobiales > Rhizobiaceae > Aureimonas. Next base: position 1,487 of record NZ_CAJYIU010000257.1, on the reverse strand, counting down.
ATGGTCAAGTCGCTCTACAAGTCGGCCGGCTGGGACCTCGCCGACGAGCGCTTCCTCCAGGTCCAGGGCCTGCTCGCGGCGATGCCGCTGACGCTTGCCGACGGGCTCGCCGCCGATCTCGAGCGCTGCCGGCGGATGCGGACGATGCTGTCGACCACGGCCGCCAACATCGCGCCGGTGCAGGGTGAGTATCTCGGCGGCGCGGTACCGCACCTCCTATTCCTCGGTCGGCGCGGACAGCCCTTCTTCTGGTCGCCATTCGAGAATGTCGCGGGCAACCACAATGTCGCGATCCTCGGCAAGTCGGGCTCAGGCAAGTCGGTGCTGCTCCAGGAGATGTGCGCGAGCCTGTGCGGCGCGGGCGCCAAGGTCGTGGTGATCGACGACGGCCGCTCCTTCATGAACAGCTGTCGTCTCCAGGGCGGCCGCTTCATCGAGTTCACGCTGGCGAGCGGCTTCTGCCTCAATCCCTTCTCGATGATCGACGCGGAGCGCGTCGCCGAGGAAGAGGATTATCGCCTCGACTGCATGGCGATGCTGAAAGCCATCGTCGGCCAGATGGCGCGCTTCATCGACCGGCTGACCGACACCGAGCGCGGCCTGATCGACCAGGCAGTCAATCGGGTGTGGGAAGAGCAGGGCAGGGCGGGGTCGGTCGAGGCGGTCGCGCTCGCGCTCGAAGCGACCGGCAATGCCGACGCCGCCAACCTCGCCATCGCCATGGGACCGTTTCGCGCGGGCGGCACCTATGGCGGATTCTTCAACGGCGAGGCGACGCTCCGCCTCGAAGCCGACTTCACCGTCTTCGAAATGTCCGACCTCGCCACGCGCGAGGAACTGCGCTCGGTCGTGCTGACCGCGATCATGTTCATGACCGGCCAGGCGATGACCCGCTCACCGCGGTCGGTGAAGAAGCTGCTCCTGATCGATGAGGCCTGGGCGATGCTCAAAGGCGGGTCTATGTCGGATTTCGTCGAGACCTATGCCCGCACCGCCCGCAAATATGGCGGCGCGCTCTGCACCGCGACGCAGTCGCTGAACGACTTCTACAAATCGGACGGTGCGACCGCAGCACTCGAGAATTCGGACTGGATGCTGGTCCTTCAGCAGAAGCCGGAGACGATCGCCGACCTCCGCAAGTCCGCCCGGCTCGACATGGACGACCGCACTGAAGGACTGATCCGCTCGCTCAAGCGCTCGGGCAGCGAGTATTCGGAGGTCTTCATCCGCGGCCCGGAATGCCAAGCGATCGGCCGGCTCGTGCTCGACCCCTTCTCCGCCACCGTCTTCTCCTCCTCGCCCGACACCTATGCCGCGATCGAGCGGCGCCTCGCCCAAGGGCAGACGATCGCCGATGCGATCGAGGCGGTGTCACGGGGTGAGGCGCCGCTCGATCGCGGCATAGGTGTCGGGCGAGGAGGAGAAGACGGTGGCGGAGAAGGGGTCGAGCACGAGCCGGCCGATCGCTTGGCATTCCGGGCCGCGGA
>NZ_CAJYIU010000256.1 GCF_913775355.1 uncultured Aureimonas sp. | reverse complement strand
CGTCGATGCGGGACATATGGGCGAAGCGGCTGGTGATCCCGTTGCCGTGGTCGATCTCGACGGCCAGTCCGTAGCCGCCCTGATCGCCGGCTGAGATGACGCGGCCCTGGCCGGTCGCCCGGACGGGGGTGCCGGCGGCGCCCGCGAAATCGACGCCGGTGTGCATCGCCTCGCGACCGAGGAACGGATCGGACCGGATGCCGAACGTCGAGGTGCGGACGGTGCCGGCCGGTTTGGGATCGGCGATCGGCAGGCGTTCGGCTTCCCCGCGCAGGTCGTCCATCCGCGACAGCGCGTCTTCCAGCCCCTGGAGCTGGAGGTCGAAGCTGGCATTGGCGGGCGCCGGGACGAAGACGCCGCCTTCGTCGCCGTCGACGCCCAGCGGCTGGAGCAGCCCGCTCATCCGGTCGACCTTTTCGGACGCTTCCTTCGAAAGCTTGGCGACGCCCGCCGCCTGCTGCCCCTCGACGAGGCCAACGCTCTCGCGGATCGAGGGGAGCACGACATCGCGGATATGCTCGACGGAGTCCGGCTGCGCCGACCGGAAGGGCGTCAGCATCTGCCCGAGGCTGCCCATCACGTTCCAGCCCTTCGAATCGTCCGAACTCGTCGAGGCCATCGTGGCGGGATCGATCAGGCCGGCGTCGGCGGCTTGGCCGAGGAGCGGTTCGAGCTTCTGGAACCGGCCGACGAGTTGCGCCTGCTGCGAGAGCAGCGCCTGAAGTTCCTTCGAGATCTGGTCGCGGTCGATGTGCTGCCGTGTGGTCAGCTTGTCGAGTTCCTGACGCAGCCCGCTGATGCGCTGCTCGTAGACCGTCGTCGCCCGGACCTCCCGATCGAGCATCATGCGAACGACGCTGTCGCCGGACAACGACAGGGCGACGGCTCCGATGCCGCCGACGACGCCGATCACCGCGAAGGCAGCCCCCGTTCCCAGAAGCCAGGACGGCACGGTCCAGTGTCGAACCTTCTCGCCGCGCGCGATGACGATCGTATGGGATCTGACTCGGTTTCCGAAGACGGAACCGCGAAGCTGCGAACTCATGCACCCGCTCCACGCGCGCCGGACGGTCGGCCGCATGGAGGAATTAGAAACCGTTAAGGTTAAAGGGTCGTTGACGGTCGCTCCAGGCTTACTGCGAGAGCGGCGACAGGCTCCGATAGAATGTCGGCGTCAGACCCGCCTCCGCTCTCGCGCGATCGTTGAAGGGCGCCTTCACCTCGCCGCGGAAGCACTCGCGCACGAGCTCCTGGAACCGGCGAGCCGGATCGATCCGCTGACGTGCACAGAGGAAGCGGAACCATTTGGCGCCGACAGCCACATGCCGCTTCTCGTCGTTGTAGATGATGTCGAGGATCGCCGCCGTCTGCGGATCGCCGACCTCGTTGAGTTTTGCGAGGAGAGACGGCGTCACGTCCAGCCCGCGCGCTTCGAGAATCAACGGCACGACCGCAAGTCGGGCCGCGAGATCGTGTGCGGTCACTTCGACGGCCTGCCACAGGCCATCATGAGCAGGCAGGGCGCCATAACGCGAACCGAGGGCCTCGAGCCGGTCCGACAGCAGGCCGAAATGGCGTGCCTCGTCGGTCGCGACCATCATCCATCCGTCGAAGAACGAGCGTGGCACAGGCTGACCGCAGAAGCGCGCCACGATGTCGAGGGCAAGGTCGATGGCGTTCAGCTCGATATGGGCGAGCGCGTGGATCATCGCCACGCGCCCGTCGAGCGTATGGACGGATCGGCGGGGGACATGCCGCGGCGAGACTAGGGCGGGCTCTGCCGGGCGACCGGGACGTGCCGGCAACGGCGGGTCCGTCGGCGCCGACAGGCCGAGAGTTCGGTCGGCCCATCTCTCGCCAGCCAGACGCGTCAGCCGGCGCTTCTCGTCGAGATCGGGCTCCCGCAATGCCTCGATCGCAAGACCGCGCAGCGTCGGCGTCGCGAGGCGGCTCACGCGCCGGCCAGCTTGCGGGCTTCGTCTAGGACCTCGCGGGCATGCCCGTCGACCTTCACCTTCGGCCAGACGCGGTGGATTTGGCCGTCAGCGCCCACGAGGACGCTCGTGCGCTCGACGCCCATGTAGGTCTTGCCGTACATGCTCTTCTGCGCCCACACGCCGGCAGGTTCGATCAGCGTGCGCTCGGGATCGGCGAGGAGCGGAACCTTGAGGCCGTGTTTGTCGCGGAACTTGCAGTGCTTTTCGACGGGATCGGGGGACACGCCGAAGACGGGAACGCCGCTCGCGGCGAACTCCTCTGCGAGGGCGGTGAAGTCCAGAGCCTCGAGTGTGCAGCCGGACGTGTCGTCCTTCGGGTAGAAGAAGATCACGTAGGGCTTCCCGCGCAGCTGGGCGTCGGACACCGTCGTCCCGTCATCGGCCGGCAGCTCGAAATGCGGAAAAGTCTGACCCGTCGTCAAAGTCGCCATTCGGCCCTCCTTTCGGCCCATTGCGCTGACACGTCTGCGACGCGGCGACAGGGTGTGGCGCGGGATCAACAGGCGTGGCGTCTGCGCCCTTTATCATAGCGCCCGCAAGTCGAAGGCAAGCTACGGACCGTTTGTTGCACGCCTCATGAGGCTGCGCCTCGATTGCCCTCTTGATGTTGCGGGAGACCATCGGACTTGATGAGGAAGATTCGCCGTCTCGTCGGTGCGATCCTGAGCTTCGTCCTGCTTCTCGCACTGACGGTGGCGGTCGCGGGCGTGTTTCTGCTTGGAACGCCGACGGGCGAGCGCTTCGTCCAGTCGCAGACGACGGCCGCGCTCTCCCGCCTGCTCGGTCCGCGCTACGAGGCGACGCTCGGGCGCCAGCAGTTCGAGTTTAGGGGCGACGGGACGCTGGCGCTCAACTGGTTCGACGCGGCCCTGCATCGACGCGATCGGCCGGATCTCGAGTCGCGCGTCGAGCGGATTTCCGTGGCTTTACGGCTGATGCCGCTCGTCGGAGGCAGCCTCGAGTTCGGCCGTCTCGAGATCGCCGGTGCCGACCTCGATCTCTCGGCCTTCGCGGGCAACCGCGCGCCGCAGGCGACGGAAGCGACGGTCGAGCCGGATGACCGATCCATGCTGGCGCGCACGATCGACGGCGGGGTCTCGGCGCTGGAGCGGCAGTTGCAGGCGCTGCAAGCCTATCACTTCGACACGTTGAGCCTGCAGGATATCCGCGTCACCGGCCTCCCGGCACGGGCCGGGCAGATGTCACAACTGACCCTCCAGCGGGCGGACCTGCACCGCGCGCTCGACGGAACGCTACGCCTCGTCTCGAACGTCGAGGTCGGCGACGTACCGCTGCTTCTGTCCGGCACCGCTGACTTCGATCCGGCGACCAGCCGTTTAAAGCGGCTGGAAGGGCACACGGGGCGCATCGATCTCGGCGCGATCGTGCCGCCGGCGGACGAGGCCGACGAAGACGACGAGCGTCCTTTCGGCAGCGACTCGGAACTGTCGCTCGACCTTTCACTGGACCGCGCGACGCCGGATGATCCGGCTTTCCTGCGCGCCACCGCCCATGTCGGTGCGGGACACCTGCAACTCGGCCTGAATCGCACGCGCTTGGAGAGCGGCCAGCTCGATCTTTCCTATACGCAGGGGGACGAGCGACTGGTGATCGAGCGAAGCCCGTTCCGGTTTCGGGACGTCGCCTTCGAGCTTACGGGCGCCGTGGAACAGACGAACCGTGCCGATGCCGGTGCGCCGCCGATCTACGGTTTCGAGCTTTCGGCGCCGGACGTCCGCTCGATGGTAGGGCGGGACGACGCCTCGGTCGCCCAGCCGCTTAGCGCTTCGCTCGAACTGGCGGGCAGCCTAACGCCGGTCGCCCACCAGCTGTCACTGGACGTAGCCCGTGTCGTGACCGACGGCGGGCGGCTGGAGGGGCAGGCACGTTATGATGGCTCCGCCCCGGACGCGCGAACATTTCTGGACCTGAAGGCGACGTCGCTGAGAGCGTCGGCCGTCAAGGCGTTCTGGCCGTTCAACATTTCCGGCAAGGCGCGCAAGTGGGTTCTTGCTCACCTGTCCGACGACGGCGTTGTGCCCGAGGGCCGCATCTCCATCGATATCCTGCGAGACCGGATCGGGGACGCGTTCCGGATCGGCGGGACCCCGAGCGATACCGAGCTCCAGCTCGACATTCCGGTTCGGGGCGGGGGATTGGCGACGGTCGGTGATATTCCGTCTCTGCGGGATGTGGACGGGTCGGTGACCATTCGAGGCATCCGAACCGACGTAGCGGTCGATCAGGCGAAAATCGACGGGCTCGACGCGGTCGCGATCGAGAACTCGACGCTGGTGCTGCAGCGCCCATCGGACGGTGGCTTGCGGGATCTCGGGATCGATCTCAATCTCAAGGCGTCGGGCGCCGTGCCGCAGCTTCTGGCGATCGCCGAACGCGACCCGATCCGCGCCTTCCGCAATCTGCCGCTGAAGACGGATGCCTTCACGGGAACGGCAAGTGTGCAGGTCGGCGCGCAGCTCTTGTTCGGAGACGAGATCGCTCCGAACGAGCAGGTGCGGGACTGGAGCGTCGAGGCCGACCTGAAGGATGTCGATGCCGGACAGCCGATCGAGGGGCGCACGTTCGCGAAGCTGGACGGCGTCTTCCACGCGATCCCCGGCCAGGCCAGCGGCTCGCTCGACGGCACGATGGACGGCATGCCGGCGAGGCTGACCTTCGCCCTGCCGTTCGGTGCCGCCCCCGTCGGGACGCGCAGCCTCGAGGCGGAACTCAAGGTTCCGTCATCCAAGCTCGTCGATCTCGTTCCTGCACTGTCAGGCGTGGTGAAAGGCCCGATCGCCGCGCGGGTGACCGACGACAGCGAGGGAATGCATGCCAAGCTCGATCTCGGACAGACCGAACTCGATCTGCCCGCCATCGCCTGGAAGAAGGGTGCCGGCGTGCCCGCCGACCTCGCCTTCGTCGTCCGCCGCGACGGCGACACGACGCAGCTCGACAAGCTGGAACTGAAGGGCGACGGCTTTCAGGCGCGCGGATCGCTGTCGGTCGACAAGCGCGGCCTGCGCAGCGCCGCCCTGACGCGCGTCGCTCTGAACCCCGGCGACGACGTCAGCGTCGATGTCGAGCGCCATGGCGACGGCTTCGGTGTAAAGGTCGAGGGCAATCGCTTCGATGCCCGCCCGATCCTCGCGGAATTAAGAGCCGACATCGGCCGTGACAAGACGGCGCGAACGGGTGGCGGCACCTTCGACATCACGATGGATGTCGGTCGGATCGACGGGTTCAACGGTCGCGCCGTCGACGGCTTCTCGCTGAACTATGCGTCCGCGGACGGACGGATGGCGGCGCTAGCGCTCGGCGGGTCGATCGGCGGAGCGGCGTTGGCCGGCGATCTCGCGCCGCAGAACGACAACCGCAGGATCCGCATCGCCTCCGGCGACGTCGGCGGTCTCCTCGGCTTCACCGGCCTCTACGGTCATATGGATGGCGGGCAGGGGTCCCTGACGCTGATCGGATCGCCGGACGCGGGCTACGGCGGCGAGGTCAAGCTGATGAACTTCAACCTCGTCGACGAACCGCGTCTGTCGCGCATCGTCGGCTCCTCGCCTGCGCCGGGCGCGGCCAGTCTGTCTCAGGCGATCGGGCAGGAGCTTCGCACCGAGCGAGCGTTCTTCGACCACGCTTCGGCCAAGGTCGGCTACGACCGGGGAACGTTGCGCGTGGCCGACGGCATCGTACGCGGGCCGATCTTCGGCTCGAGCTTTGCGGGCGTCGTCTACGATCCGAGCGGCAAGATCGACGTCACCGGCTCGTTCATGCCGGCCTATGGCCTCAACCGGGTGTTCGGCGCGATCCCGATCCTCGGCCAGATCCTCGGCAACGGGCAGGAGGGTGGCCTGATCGGGATCACCTACCGTCTCAGCGGGGCGATGGCCTCGCCCACGCTCGTGGTCAACCCGATCTCGGCGATCGCGCCGGGCATCTTCCGGCAGATCTTCGCCTTCGACTGAGGGCTTAGTCGTCGGCCTTCACGAGGACGTGACGCTTCTTGCCGAGCGACAGCTTTGCGACGCCATCGCTGAGGGCGGCGGCATCGACCGACAGGCGTTCGTCGGATACGGGCTGGTCGTTCAAACGAACCGCGCCGCCCGCGACATGACGCCGGGCCTCGCCGTTGGACGCGGCGAGCCCCGCCTTGACGATCAGCGACAGGATGCCGACCCCCGACGCGAGTTCCGACTTCGGAACCAGCACGATCGGCAGCGTGTCGGCCAGCGCGCCCTGCTCGAAGGTCGTGCGGGCGGTCGCCTCGGCCTGCGTGGCCGCCTCGCGACCGTGGACGATGGCCGTCGTCTCGGTCGCCAAAATCTTCTTGGCCTCGTTGATCTCCGCGCCGCCGAGCGCGGCGAGACGCGCGATCTCGTCGAGCGGCAGGCGGGTGAAAATCTTGAGGAAGCGACCGACGTCGGCGTCTTCGGTGTTCCGCCAGTACTGCCAGAAGTCGTACGGGGAGAAGAGGTCGCCGTTAAGCCACACGGCCCCGGATGCCGACTTGCCCATCTTCTCGCCCGACGACTTGGTGAGAAGCGGCGTCGTCAGGGCGTAGAGCTGCGGGCCACCCATGCGATGGCTGAGGTCGACGCCGTTGATGATGTTGCCCCATTGGTCGGAGCCGCCCATCTGCAGCACCGTGCCGTAGCGACGGTTGAGCTCGGTGAAGTCGTAGCCCTGCATGATCATGTAGTTGAACTCGAGGAAGCTCAACGACTGCTCGCGGTCGAGGCGCAGCTTCACCGAATCGAAGCTGAGCATGCGGTTGACCGAGAAGTGGCGGCCGACGTCACGCAGGAATTCGACGTAGTTCAGCCTCAGGAGCCAATCGGCGTTGTTCACCATGATGGCCGCGTTCGGGCCATCGTAACGCAGGATGTTGCCGAAGACGCGCTGGATGCCGTCGATATTGGTCTGAATCTGCTCGGGCGTCAGCATGCCGCGCTGCGAGTCGCGGAACGACGGATCGCCGACCATGGAGGTGCCGCCACCCATCAGGCTGATAGCCTGATGCCCGGTCTCCTGGAGCCAGTAGAGCATGGTGACGGAAATCAGATTGCCGATGTGGATCGACGTCGCCGTTGCGTCATAGCCGACATAGCCAGTGATCCGCCCCTTGTGGGCGAGCGCATCCAGGCCGTCCGGATCGGAGACCTGGTGAATGAAGCCGCGCTCGTCGAGAACGCGCAGGAAGTCGGATTTGTAGCGGCTCATGATCGTCCGTTCCGCCGGGGCGGCGCGGAGCGCACGCCATCCGGCTCGTTGTCGTCTTACTTCAGGCGCTTCGGGCGGGCGTCGGACAGCTCGCCCGCCAAGCGGCGGTCGAGATAGTCGGCGCACTCGGCCATCAGTTCCTCGGTCTGCTCCGAGAAGAAGTGGTTGGCGCCGGCCAGCGTCTTCTGCGTGATCAGGATGCCCTTCTGGGTCTTCAGCTTGTCCACCAGACCTTGCACGTCCTTTGGCGGCGCGACCTTGTCCTTGTCGCCGTGGATGATGAGGCCCGACGACGGGCAGGGCGCGAGGAACGAGAAGTCGTAGGAGTTCGGCTGCGGGGCGATCGACATGAAGCCTTCGATCTCCGGCCGGCGCATCAGGAGCTGCATGCCGATCCAGGCGCCGAACGAGTAGCCGGCGACCCAGCAATGCTTCGAATCGGGATGAAGGGCCTGGATCCAGTCGAGCGCCGCCGCGGCATCGGAAAGCTCGCCCGCCCCGTGATCGAACTCGCCCTGGCTGCGACCGATGCCCCGGAAATTGAAGCGCAGCGTCGTAAAGCCGCGCTCCACGAACATGTAGAACAGCTGGTAGACGATCTGATTGTTCATCGTGCCGCCGAAGCGGGGATGGGGGTGGAGAACGATCGCGATCGGGGCGTTCTTCTCCTTCGCCGCCTGATAGCGACCTTCCAGTCGGCCGGCCGGTCCGTTGAAGATGACTTCGGGCATTGCAAAACCTCAAGGGGGCTCGATGACCGGAGGGACCGGACACCTTGACGGAGAATGGGCAGCCTCTTAAAGTTCTTTCTTAGAACGCTTCAAAACTACACGGCTCCTACAGGGGCGCTATGTAGTCTGCCGAGCGCTCGAAACACAAACATTTTCGAGCGTTGACCGTTGGGCGAACCTTCGAGGGGCCAACCGCAGAAGCACGAAGGTCGGCTGTGCGCGAGATGCGTGTCTATCTGGATCACAATGCAAGCGCGCCGCTTCGTCAGCCGGCGCAGGATGCGATCGTGGCCGCGCTCGGCGTCTCCGGCAATCCGTCGTCGGTTCACACGGAGGGCCGGATCGCGCGATCCATCGTCGCAAAGGCCCGGTCCGAGGTCGCCGCGTTGGCGGGCGCAGAGAGCGAGGCCGTCGTCTTTACGAGCGGCGCGACCGAAGCCGCCTCCACCTGCCTGACCCCGCACTGGATGCGGGACGGGCGGGATGTCTTGCTTTCGCGTCTTGCCGTCATCGACACGGACCATCCCTGCATCCGCGAGGGCGGCCGCTTCGCCTCTGCCGACGTCACGCGCCTGCCGGTCGAGGCGGACGGAACGCTGCGGCTGGACGCGCTCGACGCATGGCTCGCCGCAGGCCCTCCGGGTCTGCTGGCGATCTGCGAAGCCAACAGCGAAACGGGCGTGCTGCAGCCCGTCGAAGCGATCGCTGAGCGCTGCCGTGCGGCTGGCACCTTCGTCGTATGCGACAGTGTGCAGGTGGCCGGCCGGATGCCGCTCGAAGCGCTGCGACACGGTGTCGATGCGATGATCATCTCCGCCCACAAGTTCGGCGGACCGAAGGGGATCGGCGCGTTCATTCTCGGCTCGGTATCGATGCGACCGGCGCCGCTCCTCACCGGCGGTGCGCAGGAAACGCGGCAGCGTGCCGGCACCGAGGCGGTGCCGCTCATCGCCGGCTTCGGAGCGGCGGCGAACGCCGCCCGGAGCGACGAGACGAAAGCGGCGGATTTGCTGGCCCTGCGCCAGCGACTGGAAACGGGACTGCTCGCTCTGCCGCCGGATTTTCTCGTCATCGGCGCCCATGCGCCGCGACTGCCCCAGACGGTGATGATCCATCATCCCGCGCTGCGTGCCGAGACCGCACAGATCGCCCTGGATCTGGCGGGGTTCGCCGTGTCGGCCGGCTCAGCCTGTTCCTCCGGCAAGATCGGAGGCTCGACCGTGCTGGAGGCGATGGCACGCGGAGGCGCCGCGATCAATCCGTCGCAAGGCGGTATCCGCGTCAGTTTCGGCCGGGAGACGAGCGCCGAAGAGATCGATCGATTCATAGCCGCGTTCGCCAGCTTCTGGGCGCGGCAGGCTGGCTCGCGGCCGGTCCGGCAGGTCGCATGAAATGCCGGAGCTAATCTGGCCTCCCTTCTTCAACTTTTGAGGGCGGCCCCCCATTTGAACCGTTGTGAACTGCCGCTATAGGGCAGGTCACAAGCCAACCACCGGACCTTGAATCCGGCGAGTGTGGAGAGAGACGATGCCAGCAGTCCAGGAAACGATCGATCAGGTCCGCCAGATCGACGTCGATCAGTATAAGTACGGTTTCGAGACCGTAATCGAGATGGACGTGGCCCCCAAAGGGCTGAACGAAGATACCATCCGTCTGATCTCGGCCAAGAAGAACGAGCCGGAATGGATGCTGCAATGGCGCCTGGACGCGTTCGAGCGTTGGAAGTCGATGGAGAGCCCGTCCTGGGCCCGCCTCGACTATCCCCCGATCGACTTCCAGGACATCCACTACTACGCCGCGCCGAAGTCGATGTCGGGCCCGGCTTCGCTCGACGAGGTCGATCCCGAGATCCTGCGCACCTATGAGAAGCTCGGCATCCCGCTGAAGGAGCAGGAAATCCTGGCAGGCGTGCGTCGGCCGGACGAGCCCTCGCAGTTCGAGAACGACGACGATTCGGGTGTGCCGCCATCCGAGGGGAGCTATGGTGGACGTGTCGCCGTCGATGCCGTGTTCGACTCGGTGTCGGTCGCGACGACCTTCAAGAAGGAGCTGTCGAAGGCCGGCGTGATTTTCATGCCGATCTCCGAGGCGATCCGCGAGCACCCCGAATTGGTGCAGAAATACCTCGGATCCGTGGTTCCGGTGTCGGACAACTTCTTCGCGACGATGAACTCGGCCGTCTTCACCGACGGATCGTTCGTCTACGTGCCGCCAGGCGTGCGCTGCCCGATGGAGCTGTCGACCTATTTCCGCATCAACGAGCGCAACACCGGCCAGTTCGAGCGCACGCTCATCATCGCCGACAAGGGCTCCTACGTCTCGTATCTCGAGGGCTGCACCGCGCCCCAGCGTGACGAAAACCAGCTGCACGCCGCCGTGGTCGAGCTCGTCGCGCTCGACGATGCCGAGATCAAGTACTCCACCGTCCAGAACTGGTATCCGGGCGACAAGGAGGGCAAGGGCGGCATCTACAACTTCGTGACCAAGCGGGGCGACTGCCGCGGCGCGAACTCGCGGATCTCGTGGACCCAGGTCGAGACCGGCTCGGCGATCACCTGGAAGTACCCGTCCTGCATCCTGCGCGGAGACGGCTCGCGCGGTGAATTCTACTCGATCGCGGTGTCGAACGGGCGCCAGCAGATCGATAGCGGCACCAAGATGATCCATATCGGCAAGAATACGTCGAGCCGGATCATCTCGAAGGGCATCTCGGCCGGCAACTCGAACAACACCTATCGCGGCCAGGTCACGGCCATGCGCAAGGCCGCGAACGCACGCAACTTCACGCAGTGCGACTCTCTCCTGATCGGCGAGGAGTGCGGGGCGCATACTGTCCCTTACATCGAGGCCAAGAACGCGACGGCGCAGTTCGAGCACGAGGCGACCACCTCGAAGATTTCCGAGGACCAGCTATTCTACTGCATGCAGCGCGGCATCCCCGAGGAGGAGGCCGTGGCGCTCATCGTCAACGGCTTCGTCAAGGACGTGATCCAGCAGCTGCCCATGGAGTTCGCCGTGGAAGCGCAGAAGCTGATCGGCATCTCGCTCGAAGGCAGCGTCGGCTAAGGCCGGCGTTTCGCCTCACCACCCTTTCGACCGCGCCTGATGCGGCGCCGACCAACGCTCTAGAAGAACGAAGATGCTGGAAATCAGAAACCTGCACGCCCGCGTGGCGGACACCGACACCGAAATCCTGCGCGGCCTCGACCTGACGGTTGCGGACGGCGAGGTGGCGGCGATCATGGGGCCGAACGGATCGGGCAAGTCGACCCTGTCCTACATCATCGCCGGCCGCGAGGATTACGAGGTCACCGAGGGCGACATCCTCTACAACGGCGAGTCGATCCTCGAGATGGATGCGGCCGAGCGTGCGGCATCGGGCGTGTTCCTGGCCTTCCAGTATCCGCTGGAGATCCCCGGCGTCGCGACGATGACCTTCCTGAAGACGGCGCTCAACTCTCAGCGCAAGGCGCGCGGCGAGGCCGAATTGACGACCCCGGACTTCCTGCGCCGCGTCAAGGCATCGGCCGCCGATCTGAAGATCGACGCCGACATGCTGAAGCGCCCGCTGAACGTCGGCTTCTCCGGCGGCGAGAAGAAGCGCGCAGAGATCCTTCAGATGGCCCTTCTGGAGCCGAAGCTCTGCGTGATGGACGAGACGGACTCCGGCCTCGACATCGATGCGCTGAAAATCGTGGCCGATGGCGTCAACGCACTGCGCGGACCCGACCGCTCGTTCCTTGTCATCACGCACTATCAGCGCCTGCTCGACTACATCGTGCCGGACAAGGTCCACGTCCTCTACAAGGGCCGCATCATCAAGTCGGGCGACAAGTCGCTGGCGCTGCAGCTTGAGAACGAGGGCTACGCCCAGATCATCGGCGAGGCGGCCTGATGTCGGCCGTCAACCAGACCCGCACCAAGGCGGAACTGGCGCTGATCGAACGCGGCCAGACGTCGGTCGCGACCGACGCGCAGCGTCGGGCGCTGGACGTTCTCGCCAGCGAGGGCTTGCCGAGCCGCCGCGTCGAGGCGTGGCACTACACCGACCTGCGTGTTCTGCTCGGCCGTCAGGCCGAAGCGGGCAGCGAGGTGGGTGGCGCGACGTTCCTTTCGCCGTTCCTGCCGCACAGCACCGTCGTCGAGCTCGGCTCGTCCGGAGCCGGCAACGATCCGGCGCCGTGCGTCTCGGTCTCGCAGGCGACAAGCCCGGCGGCGTTCGATGAGGTCGTGAACCATCTCGACCGCGCGGTCGACACGATCCGCCTCCTGAACACTGCCATGGGTGCCGCGGGCTCCGCGCTGCGCGTCACCAAGACCGACGGGGTCGAAGGCGTCACGGAACTGCGGCCGCAGCCTGCGGCCGGCGGCAGCCATTCCTATTCGAGCGTCGAGGTTGGCGCCGGCGCGCGCGCCACCGTCGTCGAGCGCGCGCCGGCGGGCGCGGCAGGCGATCTGTCGTCGGCCGTCCACCACCTCGACATCGGCGACGGCGCCGAGGCTTTGTGGATCGTGGTGCAGGAGAAAGGCGCGGCGGAGACGCATCTCGGCCAGCTCAACGTGCGCCTCGGCGCGGATGCCAAACTCAAGCTGTTCGTGCTCAACGCGGGCGGCGCCGTGGTCCGGCAGGAGGTTCATGCGGTGACGGTCGGCGAGGGTGCCGATATCCAGATCCGCGGTGTGAACCTTCTGGAGGCCGGCCAGCACATCGACGTCACGACGACGCTCAATCACAACGTCGCGCACACGACCTCGACCGAAATCTTCCGCAACGTCGTGTTCGGCGGCCATGGCGTGTTCCAGGGCATGATCCGCGTCGCCAAAGGCGCGCAGAAGACCGACGCGCGCCTCGCCTGCAATACGCTGCTCCTGTCGGACGAAGGCGACTTCTCGGCGAAGCCCGAACTCGAGATCTTCGCCGACGACGTGCAGTGCGGGCACGGCGCGACGGCCGGCGAGATCAACGCCGACCACCTGTTCTACCTCATGAGCCGCGGCATCCCCGAGGCGCCCGCCCGGGCGCTTCTGGTGAAGGCCTTCGTCGACGAGGTGGTGGAAGACCTAGAGGACGAGGCCGTGGTCGAGGCGCTGGAAGCGCGGATCGACGACTGGCTGGCGCGGGATCGCTGATCCCGCGCGACCGTCCGAGCCGGCTGCCGGCCGGAAACCCGGAGAACGGATCGATGAACATCCAGACGATCACGACCGAACGCTACGACGTCGAGGCGATCCGCCGCGATTTCCCTATCCTGTCGCGTGAGGTCTACGGCAAACCGTTGGTCTACCTCGACAACGGGGCCTCGGCGCAGAAGCCGCGTCAGGTGCTGGACGTCATCCAGTCCGCGTACGCGGACAGCTACTCCAACGTTCATCGGGGTCTGCACTTTCTGTCGAACAAGTCGACGGAAGACTTCGAGGCTGCACGCGAGATCGTGCGGTCGTTCCTGAACGCGGCGAGCCACGAAGAGATCGTCTTCACCAAGTCCGCGACCGAGGCCATCAATCTCGTCGCCTACGGGTACGGCATGCAGGAGATCGGTGAGGGCGACGAGATCGTTCTGACCGTGATGGAGCACCATTCCAACATCGTGCCCTGGCACTTCCTGCGCGAGCGGAAGGGCGCCAAGCTCGTCTTCATCCCGGTGGCCGACGACGGTTCGATCACGCTCGAAGATTTCGAGCGCGCCATCACGCCGCGCACCAAGCTCGTCGCTTTCACCCACATGTCGAACGTTCTGGGCACCGTGACGCCGGCGAAAAACGTGACGGAGCTCGCTCATTCGCGCGGCATTCCGGTGCTGATCGACGGCAGCCAGGGCGCCGTCCACCTGCCGGTCGACGTGCAGGACATCGGCTGCGACTTCTATGTCTTCACCGGCCACAAGATGTACGGTCCGAGCGGCATTGGCGTCCTCTACGGCAAGTTCGACATGCTCGAGCGGATGCAGCCGTTCAACGGCGGCGGCGAGATGATCGTGGAGGTGAGCGAGGAGGGCGTGACCTACAACGCCCCGCCGCATCGCTTCGAGGCCGGCACCCCGCCGATCGTCCAGGCCATTGGCCTCGGGGCGGCGCTTGAATACATGCGCTCCGTCGGTCGCGAGAAGATCGCGGCGCATGAGGAAAGCTTGCGAGCTTATGCCCACGAGCGTCTAAAGGCCGTTCCGACGCTTCGCATCTACGGCGAGGCACCGGGCAAAGGGGCGATCGTCGCCTTCGATCTCGAGGGGATCCATTCCCACGACGTGTCGATGGTGATCGACCGCGAAGGCGTCGCCGTGCGGGCCGGCACCCATTGCGCTCAGCCGTTGCTGAAGCGCTTCGGCGCGACCTCGACTTGCCGGGCGTCGTTCGGCATTTACAACACCATGGCCGAGGTCGATCGCCTCGCCGAAGCGCTTGAAAAGGCGCATCGCTTCTTCGCCTGAGGAGCCATCTGGTGGCCGATACACACGACACGGCGGCTGTGCCGTCGCCCACGCCGGACGAGGCGGAGCGCGTCGGCGCCAACCTCCAGACCGCCGGCATCGAGAAGGTCTCGGCGATCCCGCCGGACGAACTCACCCGGCTGACCGACGACATCGTCGCGGCGCTGAAGACCGTCTACGATCCGGAAATTCCGGCTGACATCTACGAGCTCGGCCTGATCTATAAGATCGACATCGACGACGACCGCAACGTCGACATCGACATGACGTTGACGGCCCCCGGCTGCCCCGTGGCCGGCGAAATGCCCGGCTGGGTGGAGAATGCGGTCGGTTCCGTCGAAGGCATTCAAGTCGTCAAGGTGGAACTGGTGTTCGACCCGCCTTGGACGCCCGAGCGAATGAGCGAGGAAGCCCAGGTGGCGGTGGGCTGGTTCTGAGAACGCTCAAGGTGCGCCTTGCGCAGATGCGCGAGCCGTACCAAATCTATGCCAAGCATGCTTCGAAGGAGCCTCTCATGGGCCGCTTTTCCGTTCTCTCCATGTCCGATGCCGCGGCCGAGCGCGTGCGCGCGATCGTGGATGCGCGCGGCGGAGAGGCGGAAGGCATTCGCGTCGGCGTCAAGAAGGGCGGTTGCGCGGGCATGGAATACACGATCGATCTCGTGACCGAGCCGAAGCCGGGCGAGGATGTGGTCGAACATGCCGGCGCCCGAGTCTTCGTTGCGCCGGAAGCGGTGCTGTTCCTGCTCGGCACACGCATGGACTACGAGGAAACCACGCTCCGCTCCGGCTTCACGTTCGTGAACCCGAACCAGACGTCTGCCTGCGGCTGCGGCGAGTCGATCGAGTTGAAACCCGCCGACAGCGCACAGGTCGCGGCGGCCCGCTCGGCCGCCTGAACGCAATCGTGGACGACGAGACGATCCACGAACTGTTTGCCACCCTACAGCCGATCAGCATCCGCCGAATGTTCGGCGGAAAGGGCATCTACGCCGACGGACGCATCCTTGCGCTCCTGCTGAACGGCGAACTCTATCTCAAGACGGATGCCGAAACGGCGTCCCGCTTCGAAGCAGGGGGTGCGCGGCGCTGGACATACCAGCGCGAGGGCTCGGCTCCGGTCGCGATGCCGTACCACACGGTTCCGGATGAAGCGCTGGACGATCCGGACCTTATGGCGAGTTGGGCACGCCTCGCGTTTGAAGCAGCCATCCGACACGGCACGAAAAAGCCGCCTGGACGCTCGACGCGTCCGGCGGCTTCGAAGACTTCGAAATCGATCGACTGAACGTTCAGGCGCCTGTCTGGATCAGCATGAAAGCCGGAATTTCGTCGCCGAAACCGACCGGCGACGCTTCCTCGCGACCCGATCCGCTCCGATCGTTGGGGCGACGCCCGGACGACGGCTGCGGGCGATCGCTGCGGCGGGGACCGCGGTTGTCGTCGCGCGGTTCTGCTCGACGTGCCGTCTCCACAGGCGCCGGAGCTGCCTTCTCGACAGCGGCCGCTGCCGGCGTCTCGGGCACGCTCTCGTCGTCGACCACGGCATCGGCAGTCGCATCGCGACCGCGGCGGGACGTCCGGCCCGAACGCGACGACGAACGCTTGCCGTCGGTCTCGCTGCGGCGACCACCCCGGCGGCGATCGTTCGCGGACGTCTCCTCGGTTTCCTCGACAGCCGGAAGGGACGACACATCGCCATCCAGCCACTCGATCTCCTTGCCGATCATCGTCTGGATCGCATCGAGATACTTCTTGTCGGCCTTTGAAACGAGCGTGAAGGCCTTGCCGGAACGGCCCGCCCGACCGGTCCGGCCGATGCGGTGGACGTAGTCCTCGGCATGGATCGGCACGTCGAAGTTGAAAACGTGGCTGACCATCGGGATATCGAGGCCGCGTGCCGCGACGTCCGATGCCACAAGCAGCGTCAGCTTGTTGTCCCGGAACGCCTGTAGGGTCATCGTGCGGGCACGCTGATCCATGTCACCATGCAGCGCGCCGACGGAGAACCCGTGCTTCTCCAACGACCGGAACAGCAGCGACACATCGCGCTTGCGATTGCAGAAGATGATCGCGTTGGTCAGTTCTTCGCCCTGGGCACGGATCACCCGGCGAAGCGTCTCGCGCTTCTCGTAGTCTTCCTTGCGGGTGGCGACCAGGCGCTGCTCCACGGTCAACGCGGTGGAGGAGGCTTTCGCCACCTCGACGCGGACAGGGTTCTGCAGGAACTGGTCGGCGAGGCGCGTGATCTCCGGCGGCATGGTGGCGGAGAAGAAAAGCGTCTGGCGCGTGAACGGGATCATCTTGCAGATCCGCTCGATGTCCGGGATGAACCCCATGTCGAGCATCCGGTCGGCCTCGTCGATAACGAGGATCTCGACGCCCGTCATCAGAAGACGTCCGCGTTCGAAGTGATCAAGGAGGCGACCCGGGGTCGCGATCAGGACGTCGACGCCGCGTTCCAGCTTCTTGTTCTGCTCCTCGAACGACACGCCGCCGATCAGGAGCGCGACGTTGAGGCGCTGGTTCACGCCGTACTTGATAAAGGATTCTTCGACCTGCGCCGCCAGTTCGCGCGTCGGCTCGATGATCAGCGTGCGCGGCATGCGCGCGCGAGCCCGTCCCTGCTCGAGCAGGGTCATCATCGGCAGCACGAAGGAGGCGGTCTTGCCCGTTCCGGTCTGGGCGATGCCGAGCACATCCCGCCGCTGCAGCGCATGGGGAATGGCCTGTGCCTGGATCGGCGTCGGCTCCGTGTAACCGGCCGCCTCGACAGCCGACAGAACCTTCGCACTCAAACCAAGATCGGAAAACGGCATGAAATCGGATGTCTCTTGCTGCCGGACTTAGGAGCAAGTCCGAAGGAGCTTCGTATCCCTCGACGGGCGATAGGCGTCCGGCATGCCTCTGTCAACCAGAGAACACTTGCGCACGCGAGTTATCCTCCACCGAAAACCAATCCGGCAGAGGCGAATCTAGGCTGGACTTGGCCGCCCGAACTATTCGAGCGGCACGAGACGGGTCGGACCGCCCCGAAAACCGAATGGACCGAATGTCTCAGTTCGATGCGGGACCGAAGCGATAGGGCTGGCCCGGCGCGACGAAAAGCTCGTATGTTTCCGAAATCTCTCCATCAATGGGCACGATGTCGAAGAACAGGGTCAGGTTGCTTTCCTGACCTTCGGCCGGCGCGTCCGCACGGTAACCGACGATCGCCCCGTCCACTTCGGCGATCTCGGTCACTTCGGTGCTGCTGACGACCGTCGGCTTGCCGTCGCGCTCCTCGACCTGCTGGAAGAAGAAACGGCTTCCCTTGGTCTCGCCGAGGGCTTGCGTCATGATCGTGCGCCACACCCCATTGCGCCCATCCACGGCCCAAGGGCCGACGATCTGCACGTCGCCGATGATCGGCGACAGGGCCGCAATGGCGCTCATCACCTCGGCGTTGCGCTCGGCCGACCCTGGCGCGGGTGCCGGCGCAGCCGGTGCCGACTGAGGCGCTTCAGGTGCGACCGCCGGCGCGGCGGGGGCAGGGGGCGCAGCAGGTACCGCAGGCGCGGTCTCGGCAGGTGCCGCGGCCGGCGGCGTCGCGTCCTGTGCCGCAGCCGCACCGGCGGCGAGAAGCACGATCGCGGCGGCACTCTGGATGATCCGGTTCATGGTCGGCCCCTGGCTTTCGATACGGCAGGTCTAGACGTCGAGATCGCGGACGAAGGCCGCCCGGTCCTGGATGAAGCGGAAACGCGCCTCGGGTTTGTTGCCCATCAGCGCGTCGACCGCCCCTGCGGTTCCCGCTTCGGGAGAAGCATCGATCTCGACGCGAAGCAAGGTGCGCTTTCGCGGATCCATCGTGGTCTCCTTCAACTGCGAGGGAAGCATCTCGCCGAGCCCCTTGAACCGGCTCACCTCGACCTTTCCCTTGCCCTTGAATTCGCGCGCGACGATGCGCTCGCGATCGGCGTCGTCGCGCGCGTAGATCGTCTTCCCGCCCTGCGTCAGCTTGTAGAGAGGTGGCACGGCGAGGAAGAGATGACCGTTGCGGATCAGATCCGGCATCTCCTGGTAGAAGAACGTGATCAGCAGCGACGCGATGTGCGCGCCGTCCACGTCGGCATCCGTCATGACGATGACGCGCTCGTAGCGGAGGTCGTCGTCGCGATACTTCGCCTTGGTGCCGCAGCCGAGCGCCAGGGTCAGGTCGGCGAGCTGCTGGTTAGCGCCGAGCTTTTCGCGTCCGGCGGACGCCACATTCAGGATCTTGCCGCGCAAGGGGAGGATCGCCTGGCGGGCCCGGTCGCGCGCCTGCTTGGCGGAGCCACCGGCCGAGTCGCCCTCGACGATGAAGAGTTCCGCACC
>NZ_CAJYIU010000255.1 GCF_913775355.1 uncultured Aureimonas sp. | reverse complement strand
CACATGGCGGTGCAGGGTCTCGCCGCGCTCGGCCTCACCTTCGTGATCGTCGTGCGCCAGTTCGACCTGTCGTTTCCGGGCGTCGCCTCGCTCGGCGCGATGACGCTCGGCTGGCTGATCGCGGGCCGCTACGGTCTCGGCATGGGCGTCGCGGGTGCGCTCGCCGTCGGCCTCCTGTGCGGCCTCGTCAACGGCTTCGCCGTCGCCTACCTCCGCCTGCCCGACATCGTGGCGACGATCGCGACCGGCGGGGCGGCCGTCGGCCTCTCCTACTTCTATTCCAACGGCACCTCGCTCTCGAAGAACTTCTTCTCGTCGGGGATCCTCGACCTCAACGACGCCAAGTATCTCGGCCTCGATGCGCCGGTCGCGATCCTGGCGCTCGCCGCCGTCTTGTCGGCGATCGTGCTGCACGCCTCGCGCTTCGGCCGGGCCTTCTACGCCACCGGCGAGAACCGCACGTCCGCGGTCTTCTCCGGCATCCGCGTCAGGCTCTACGTGCTGGCGGCTTTCGCGCTGTCGGGCATGCTCTCGTGCCTGGCGATCACGCTCCTCGTGGCCTCGTCGGGCGCCGCCAACGTCACGGCGGGCGCGCAGCTCCTGATGCCGGCCTATGCCGCGGTCTATCTCGGCGCCGCGCTGTTCGGCGCGGCCTCGGTGCCGGCCACCGTCGCGGGCACGCTTCTGATGTCGGCGATGCTGAACGGCTTCACGCTGCTCGCCGTGCCCTACTACTATTCCGACGCCATCGTCTCGATCGTCCTCATCAGCGCCATCGCCCTGTTCGACCCGAAGATCGCGGAAGGCTTCCGCCGCTTCCGCGATGCCGGCAAACCCGCCTTCCGCGAGGCCCGTTCATGAGCGCCCTCATGCCCACCGCCTCCCGCCCTGTGCCGGCCGCCGGCTTCGACGTCAGACGCTTCGTCGTGCGCTACGGCCTGTTCTTCCTCCTTGCGATCCTCGTCGTCGTCTTCTCCTGGCTACGGCCGAGCTTTGCGAGCGCCGGCAACGTCACCGACATCCTGCGCTCGGCCTCGATCTCGGCCGTGATGTTCCTCGGGCTCACCTGGATCATCGCGGCCGGCGAGATCGACGTCAGCTTCATGTCGGTCGCCGCGCTCGCCACCATGATCATCGCCGGGCTCGTCTCGTCCGGCGTCGGCTGGCCGCTCGCGGTCCTCGCCGCGCTCGGCGCCGGCGTCCTCGTCGGCCTCCTCAACGGCTTTCTCGTCGCCGGCATGGGGCTGCCCGCCCTCGTCATCACCATCGCGACCGGCGGTCTCGCCGGTTCCGTCGCCGCGGCGATCGGCAAGGGCACCTCGATCCCGATGGCGACCACCGGCTTCGTTGGGCCGATCGTCGATGCCGATCTCGGCATCGTGCCGGTGATCGCGCTCGTCGTCGCCGCGCTCTATGCGTTCGCCTGGGTGCTGCAGGATCGCACGACCTTCGGCCACTACATCTACGCCATGGAGCAGAACCGGCGCGCGGTGGTGGAGGCAGGCGTTCGCGCGAGCCGCATCCTCATGCTGCTCTACGTCCTGTCGGGCACGCTCTCGGCGGTGGCCGGCGTGCTTCTGGCCGCCGACCTCTCGTCCGGCCAGCCCTATATCGGCACCTCGTACTTCATCGACGGGCTGACGGCGGTGCTCCTCGGCGGCATGGCGCTGAAGATGGGCAAGCCGAACATGGTCGGCACCCTCGTCGGGGTGATCCTCCTCGCCGTCCTCCTGTCGGGCGCAGCGCTCCTCGGCTGGACCGACTCGCAGCGCCAGATCGTGCGCGCCGCACTCCTCATCGCCGGCGTCGCCCTCGTCGTCTGGACCCGCCGCAAGACGCGCGCGCATCTCTGACGCGAGGCGCCGTCAACCTTCGATCGGCGGCCGCACGGTCGCCGGATCCTCACCCATCGCATTTCGGAAGACATCCATGCTGAAGAATATCGACCCGCTTCTCAACGGCCAGCTCCTCGCGATCCTCGACGACATGGGCCACGGCAACGAGATCGTCATCGCCGACGCCAATTTCGGCGCGGCCAACGTGGCCCAGCGCCTCGTTGACCTGCCGGGCACCACCGCGACCGCGCTGGTCGACGCGATCCTCTCGGTCTTTCCGCTCGACGACTTCGTCGAGGACCCGATGGCCGTGATGCAGGCGCCACCCGAGACGCGCCCCATGTACGACGCCTTCCAGGCGAGCGCCGACAAGGCGGAGGGGCGTTCGATCACGATCGCCGAGATCGATCCGGCCGAGTTCGTCGAGCGCACCCGCCGGGCCTATGCCGTCATCGCCAGCGGCGAGCGGCGGCTGTATGGTAATGTCCTGCTTCGCAAGGGAGTGCTGCGTCCATGACATCCTTCGCCCGTCCGGTCACGATCGACAGCCACCAGCATTTCTGGCGCGTCTCGCGCGGTGACTACGGCTGGATGGGCGAACACGTGAAGCCGCTCCTGCGCGACTTCATGCCGGAGGATCTCAAGCCGCTCTTGCGCCGCGCCGGCATTGACCGGACGATCCTCGTCCAGGCGGCCGAGACGGAGGCCGAGACTGACTTCCTCCTCGAGATCGCCGCCGCGACGCCCTTCGTCGCGGGCGTCGTCGGCTGGCTCGACATGGATGCGGACGGCTTTGCCGAGCGCCTCGCGCATTACCGCGCGAACCCGCATTTCGTCGCGCTGCGCCCGATGCTGCAGGGACTCGACGACGACGCCTTCATCCTGCGCCCACGCG
>NZ_CAJYIU010000254.1 GCF_913775355.1 uncultured Aureimonas sp. | reverse complement strand
CCCAACGCTCGCGGCTCGCCAGAACGTCGCCGTACACCCCGCCCACATGGATCACCAGAACCGCCTCCGGACCCAACCCCATCAGGTCAAGCATCTCCGCCTGACTCAAAAGATCCCAAACACTCCGCGACACCAAGGCCGCGTCCGGGCTATTCAAGACGATGAACTGCGAGGGGTGAAACGACAGGCGGATGCCGAGCGCCTTCGCCTTCGCGCCAATGGCGGCGAGTTCCGCCTGGCTCTCGCGGACCATCGAATGGAACTGCGGCATGTCCGGATGGGTCGCGTAGGGCGCGATGTCGGACGACATGCGGTACAGTCCGATGTCGTTCTTCGCGCAGTAGTCTAGGATCTGGTCGATATAGTCCAGCGACACCTTGAGGTGCGGGTTGTTCGCCGGGCGCCGCGCATCGTTGCTCTTCAGGTCCGGTCTGCCCATGACCTTGACCGGAAAGCCCAGTCTCGAAATTCGCTGGCTCATGCGTCTGCCTGTCATCCCCTTGTTACGAGAAGGACGCCGGGGACCGCCGCCCGGTTCCCTCGCACGCCCGCCGTCGTGATGCGCCGCAGCCACAGGCGAGGCGTGCAGACGCCTCGTTCTAAAATCATGACTTGAAGAGTCATGTATTCCTTGGGATGCAGGGCAAGCCATCCCGCTACCTGGAAATCGCCCGTGCGCCTCTGCTCCCGCCTGTTCCTGTCCACCGCAGCGATCGCCCTCAGCCTCGGACATGGCGCCAATGCCCAGACCGCGACGGTCGAACTCGACACCGTCGTGGTCGAGGGCGCCGGCACGGGGGGCGACGGGATTTCCGGCTCGCAGGCCGGGGGGACCGTGCCGGTCGAAGGGTACGTCGCCCGCGCGACCACCACGGGATCGAAGACCTCGACGCCGCTCGCCGAACTGCCGCAATCGGTGTCCGTCATCGGGCGCGAGGAGTTCGAGGACCGGGGCGCGCAGAAGGTGGACGAAGCGCTGCGCTATACCGCCGGCGTCTTCACCCAGCCCTTCGGCTCCGATTCCGATACCGACTGGTTCTACATCCGCGGCTTCGACGCGACGCAGACCGGCGTTTATCTCGACGGGCTGAACCTCTACCAGTACGGCTTTGCCGGTTTCTCGGTCGACCCGTTTCTGCTCGAGCGCGTGGAGGTCCTGCGTGGGCCCGCGTCGGTGCTCTACGGCGGTTCGAACCCCGGCGGCATCGTCAACCAGATCTCCAAGCGCGCGACGGGTGAACGGCTGCGCTATGTCGAGGGGTCGCTGACCGATGATCCCAACGGCTCCTTCGCCTTCGACATGGGCGACAAGCTCGGCGCCGAGGACGGGCCCTGGAGCATCCGCGTCCTCGGGCGCGTGAAGGGCGGCGATACGCAGACCGACTATGCCGACAACTTTCGCAGCATGATCGCGCCGATGGTGGCCTTCGAGCCGGACGCCGAGACGCGCCTCGATCTCTACGGCGTCTTCCAGTACGACAACCTGCGACACACCAACGGCTTCTTCCCCTATGAGGGCACCGTGGTCGATGCCCCGTTCGGGCGTATCCCGCGGGACCTGTTCTATGGCGAACCCGACGTCGACAAGTTCGTCGGCCGCCAGACCCTCCTCGGCTACGAGTTCGAAAAGGAGGCGGGTGACGGCCTCACCCTCCGCTCGAAGACGCGCTACGCCCGCACGGAACGCGAGGAGTTCGGACCCTACACGTTCGGTTTCTACGATCCGGCGACCGGCACCGGTTTCCTGCCCGCCCCCGTCGATGCCGACTCGATCCTCGGCCGCCTGAACTTCGCGCACGACACCACGGCCGACCAGTTGACGAGCGACAACTCCGCGACGATGGCGTTCGCGACGGGCGCGGTGGATCACACGCTTCTTGCCGGCCTCGACTACAAGCACTACCGGATCGACCAGGTGCAGGCGTCGGGGTCGGCCTCGCCGCTCGACCCGATCCGCCCGCGCTACGGCACGCCCCTGCCGCCGCTCTTCGCGCCCTATATCGACGAGACGATCACGCTCGACCAGCTTGGCTTCTATGCGCAGGAGCAGGCCAAGATCGGCGGCTTCATCGCGACGCTGAACGGGCGCTACGACCGGGTCTGGATCGACCGCGACGACCGCCTCGCCGGAAACGCCGACTACGACGGCAACGAGGGCGCCCTGTCGGGCCGCGCGGGCCTCGCCTACGAGTTCGACAACGGCATTACCCCTTACGTTTCGGTCGCCACCTTCTTCAATCCGCAGATCGGCACCGCGGGTGACGGACGACCGGTGGAGAACCAGACGGGCGAGCAGTACGAGGCGGGCGTGAAATACGAGCCGACGGTTTTCGACGGCACGTTCACCGCGTCCGTGTTCGACCTGACCCGCCGCAACGTGGTGCAGACCGATCCCCTGACCTTCCTTCCCGTTCCGATCGGCGAGGTGCAGTCGCGCGGCGTCGAACTCGAGGCCAAGGCCAACCTCACCGAGAACTGGAAACTGACGGCGGCCTTCACCGCGCTCGATCTCGAGATCACCGACGACATCGATCCGGCGCTCATTGGCAACCAGCCGTTCCTGATCCCGGACGTCACGGCCTCGGCCTGGGCCGACTACACGGTGACGAGCGGCTCCCTCGAAGGGCTCTCGGCGGGCCTCGGCCTTCGCTATGTCGGCGAGTCCTATGCCGACAACCAGAACACGCTGACCGTGCCCGACGCGACGCTGGTGGACGCGGCGATCCGCTACGAGCGGGACGACCGCGGCCTGTCGCTGAACGTCAACAACCTCTTCGACAAGCGCTACGTGTCGGGTTGCCAGGGCGCGCTGACCTGCGCCTACGGACAGGGCCGCGAGTTCGTCCTCAAGGCGCACATGAATTGGTAGGCCGAAAGGCTGCCACCGGCCGTCGAAGGCCCGGACGCGGCGACCGCGTCCGAGCCTTCGTCGTTTCGGAAGGGTGTCAGTCGCCAGGATGGATGTCGGCGCGGACGGCTGGATCGCCCGCGGTCTCGCGGGTCCGCACCCGATTCTCCCGCCACCAGATGTAGAGGCCGCTCGCGACCAGCACGGCGGTGCCCGCGATCGTCGCCCCATGCAGGGGATCGCCGAAGAGCGCGACGCTGACGCCGGCGGCCACCAGGACCTGCGTGTAGAGGAACGGGGAGAGCAGCGAGGCGGAGGCGTAGCGGAAGGCCGAGACCAAGAGGAAGTGCCCGACCGTGCCGAGGAGGCCGATCGCAAGGAGCAGCGCCAGCGTCGCGGCGTCCGGTGTCTGCCAGACGGGGATGACGACGGCCGACATGACGACGGCGCCGAAGGCGGTGGTGTTGAACTGCGTGGAGGCGGCGTCCTCGCGTCCCGCGAGGCGCCGGGTCAGGATCAGGTAGACCGCGTTGAGGACCGCCGCGGCCAGAACCAGGAAGAGGGCGGGGTGGAAGCTGCCGATCCCCGGCCGCAGGATCAGGAGCATGCCGCAGAAGCCGGCCAGCACCGCCGCGATGCGATGGATCCCGATCCGCTCGCCGAGCAGTGCGACGGACAGGACCGTCACCATGATCGGGCTGAAGAAAAGCACGGCGGTCGCGTCCGCCAGCGGCACGCGCGACAGGGCCTCGTACATCAGGAAGGTGCAGGCGAGGAGGAGGAGGCCGCGCGTCAGCTGCAGGATGGGATGCGATGTGCGCAGGAAGCGCGTTCCCGTGGTCGCCCCAAGCCAGGCCGTCATCACCACGGTCTGGACGACATAGCGGCCCCAGATCACCTGCATCACCGGCAGGAGGGTCGACAGATGCTTGCCGAGCGAATCCATGCCCGCAAACAGCGCCCCCGCCACGATGGTGAGAAGGATGCCGGTGAGAAGCGGGTTGGCGCGGGTCACGAAGCGGCTCCGTCGTCTCGGGGACGCGCGCCGAGGGGGGCGCGTGCCGGCGCGGCAAGGGCGCGTCGTGGCACGGCCTTTAACGTGACATGGCCGCCGGGGAAAGCGTTGTCTGCCCCCGCGCGCTTCCGGCCAGCCTCAGCCGCCGCCGGTCGCGCGGCGGATCACGGCGAGGAACAGGTCGCCATAGGCCTCGCGCTTGGCCTCGCCGACCCCCGGAACCGCGAGGAAGCTGTCGTCGTCGTGCGGGCAGCGCTCCGCCATGGCGCGCAAGGTCGCGTCGGAGAAGACGACGTAG
Source organism: uncultured Aureimonas sp. (assembly GCF_913775355.1). GTDB lineage: Bacteria > Pseudomonadota > Alphaproteobacteria > Rhizobiales > Rhizobiaceae > Aureimonas. Next base: position 13,964 of record NZ_CAJYIU010000254.1, on the reverse strand, counting down.
GCGGGCACCGACTTTTCGCGGGCGATGCGTGCGCGCTCGCCGCGAAGCGCCTGGAAGATCGCCGCCGCCTCCTCGTCCATCCCCTCCGTCACATGCCCGGTGCGCTGGAGCCGCGTCGCCTTGCGACGCCGGTCGCGGCGCAGCACCACGCGGCGCTCGCCGCGAAACACCGGCCGCGCGTCCTCGGTGAGGACCAGCGCGCCGAAGGCGGCGTGGTCGACGGTGAGGAGCCCCTGCGCCACGAGCTGGCGGGCGATCGACTGCCAGGTGCGCGGCTCGACGCCCTTGCCGGCGCCGAAGACCGGAATGGCGTCGTGGCCCGCCCGCTTCACCTTCTCGGTCTCCTTGCCGGTCAGGACCTCGATGACGTGGCCGAGCCCGTAGCGCTCGCCCGTGCGGTAGACCGCGGCCATCAGCTTGATCGCGTCCTCGCTGCCGTCGAAGGTCTCGACCGGCACGAGGCAGGTGTCGCAGTTGTTGCAGCCGCCCGGATGGCTCTCGCCGAAATGCGACAGGATCGCCTGACGCCGGCACCCCGCCGTCTCGCAGATGCCGAGGAGGGCATCGAGCTTGGCGCGCTCGACGCGCTTGATTTGCTCCTCCGCGCCGCCCTCGTCGATCATCCGGCGTCGCTGCACGACGTCCTGCATGCCGTAGGCCATCCAGACCTCGGACGGCTGGCCGTCGCGGCCGGCGCGACCCGTCTCCTGGTAGTAGGCCTCGACCGAGGAGGGCAGGTCGAGATGGGCGACGAAACGCACGTCCGGCTTGTCGATGCCCATGCCGAAGGCGACGGTCGCGACGAGACAGACGCCCTCCTCCTTGAGGAAGGCGTCCTGGTTCGCGTCCTTCACGCGCCCCTCCATGCCGGCATGATAGGGCAGGGCGCGGATGCCCTGCCCGTTCAGCCACTCGGCCGTCTCCTCCACCTTGCGGCGGGACAGGCAGTAGACGATGCCCGAGGCGCCGCGATGATCCTCGAGGAAGGCGAGGAGCTGGCGTCGCGGCTCGTCGCGCTCGACGATGGCGTAGCGGATGTTCGGCCGGTCGAACGAGGTGGAGAAGACCGGCGCATGCTCGAGGCGCAGGCGCTCGACGATGTCGCGGCGCGTCGCGGGGTCGGCCGTGGCGGTGAGCGCGATGCGCGGCACGGCCGGATAGTCGTCGGCGAGCGTCTCCAGCGCCCGGTATTCCGGCCGGAAGTCATGGCCCCAGGCGCTGACGCAATGCGCCTCGTCGATCGCAAAGAGCGCGATCTCGATGCGCGAGAGCGCCTGCCGGAAGCCGGGCGTCACGATGCGCTCGGGCGTCACGTAGAGGAGGTCGAGGCGGCCGGCCATCAGCTCGCGCCGGACCTCGGTGCGCTCCTCTTCGGTCAGCGAGGAGTTGAGGGCGGCCGCCCGCACGCCCGCCTCGGTCAGCGCCTGCACCTGGTCGCGCATCAGCGCGATCAGCGGCGAGACGACGATCGCCGTGCCCGGCCGGCAGAGCGCCGGGATCTGGTAGCACAGCGATTTGCCGGCGCCGGTCGGAAACAGGACGACCGCATCGCCGCCGCCGACGACATGGCCGATCACCTCGCCCTGCCGGCCGCGGAAGTCGGCATGGCCGAAGACGCGGGCGAGCGCCTCGCGTGGGCTCGGAAGGCCGCCGTCGAAGAGGGCGCGCGTCGTGGCCGCGCCGGCCTGTGAAGGGTTCATGCGGAAGGGTCTTGCCTTAAAGGGTCGCGACCCCGGTCCGGAACCGGCGGGCGTTGGCGACGTAGCGCTCGGCCGACTGGCGCAGGCCCTCGATCGCGGCCGCATCGAGCGCGCGCACGACCTTGGCCGGGGCGCCGACGATCAGCGATCCGTCCGGAAACTCCTTGCCCTCGGTGACGAGCGCTCCGGCGCCGACGAGGCAGTCGGCGCCGATCCGCGCGCCGTTCAGAACCGTCGCGCCCATGCCGATCAGCGTGTTGCGGCCGACCGTGCAGCCGTGGACGATCGCCTGATGGCCGATCGTGCAGCCCTCGCCGATGTCGAGCGGAAAGCCGGGATCGGCATGCAGCACCGCGCCATCCTGGATGTTGGTGCGCGCGCCGACCCGGATCGGTGCCACGTCCCCGCGGATCACCGCGTTGAACCAGATGCCGACATCCTCGCCGAGCACGACGTCGCCGATGACATGGGCGCCGGGCGCGACGAAGGCCGTGTCGGACAGGGCGGGGGCGACGTCGTCGAGAGCGTGAACGGGCATGGCGGTCCGGGATCGGATGGGGTGGTGCCAAGATAGGCCGTGCGCCGCCCCGGCGCGAGACCCGCGCGGCGGTTTTCGAACGGCTCGACGGGTCCACGACCCCTGGCCGCCGAGTCGGAAACAGAAAATTGACGTTGACGTAAGCGGCCGGAGTTTCGCTTTGCAACGTCCTGCGCTAGCCTCACGGGAAAAAGGGGAGGATCGACGCATGCCAAGGCCCTGGCTCGCCCATTATCCGGCGGGCATTCCGCACGAGACCGGCCCGCTGCCGTTCGAGAGCATCGCCGGCCTTCTGGAGGACGCCTTCCGGACCCATGCCGGCAAGCCTGCCTTCCGCTTCATGGGCGCGGCGATGACCTATGCCGAGCTCGACCGCGCGTCGGCGCGGTTCGCCGGCTACCTGCAGTCGATCGGCCTCCAGCCCGGCGACCGCGTCGCGCTGATGATGCCGAACGTCTTCCAGTATCCGGTGGCGCTGGCCGGCGTGCTGCGGGCCGGCATGGTGGTGGTCAACACCAACCCGCTCTACACGCCGCGCGAGCTCGCGCACCAGCTGACGGATTCGGGCGCCCGCGCCATCGTCATCCTCGAGAACATGGCCAAGACCCTGGAGGCCTGCCGGGGGCAGGTGCCGGTCGAGCATGTCGTGGTGACCGGCGTCGGCGACATGCTGCCGGGCCTCAAGGGCCATGTCGTCAACCTCGTGCTGCGCCATGTGAAGAAGGCGGTGCCGGCCTACAGCCTGCCGGGCTCGGTCCGCTGGAAGGCCGCGCTGCGAAAGGCTTCAAGCTTCCGGGCGGCGCCGCGCGGGGCCGAGGACCCGGCGGTCCTCCAGTACACCGGCGGCACCACGGGCGTCGCCAAGGGCGCGGTGCTGACCAACCGAAACATCGTCGCGAACGTCGTGCAGTCCCGGCTCTGGCACCAGCCGGTGCTCGACGCCATCCCGGCGGACGAGCAGCCGATGACGGTCTGCGCCCTGCCGCTCTACCACATCTTCGGTTTCACCGTGAACATGATGCTGTCGCTGCACACCGGCGGCTGCAACCTTCTCATCCCCAATCCGCGCGATCTGCCGGCCCTCCTGAAGGAGCTGAAGGCGCACCGCTTCCATCTCTTCCCGGCGGTCAACACGCTGTTCGGCGCGATCGCGCGCCACCCGGACGTCGCCTCGGTCGACTGGACGCACCTGCGGCTGTCGGTCGGCGGCGGCATGGCGGTGCAGAAGGCGACGGCCGATCTCTGGAAGAGCGTGACGGGCTGCGCGATCTGCGAGGGCTACGGCCTGTCGGAGACCTCGCCCGTCGCCTGCGCCAATCCGGTCCTGACGCGCGACTATTCCGGCATGATCGGCCTGCCGGTGCCCGGCACCGAGGTCGCGATCCTCGACGACGACGGCACCGAGCTGCCGATCGGCGAGCGCGGCGAGGTCGCGATCCGCGGGCCGCAGGTGATGCAGGGCTACTGGCAGCGTCCGGACGAGACCGCGCGCGTCTTCACCACTGAGCGCTTCTTCCGCTCCGGCGACATCGGCATCATGGACGAGCGGGGCTGGGTGAAGATCGTCGACCGGAAGAAGGACATGATCAACGTCTCCGGCTTCAACGTCTATCCGAACGAGGTCGAGGACGTCGTCACCCGCATGCCGGGCGTCGCCGAGGCGGCCGCGATCGGCGTGCCGGACGAGACCTCCGGCGAGGCGGTCAAGCTCTTCGTCGTCAAGACGGCGTCCGACGTCGACGAGGCGGCGGTGAAAGCGTGGTGCCGCGAGAATCTGACCGGCTACAAGCGGCCGCGCGACGTCGAGTTCCGCGACGAACTGCCGAAGACCAATGTCGGCAAGGTGCTGCGCCGCATGCTGCGGGACTGACCGGCACGCCGGGCGACGGGAACGAGCGCCGCTTGCATCGCGCGCCGTTCCCGATAGTCTGGCGGGATCAAGGACATGCCCGGCTCGCGGCCCCCGCTTGCGAGAGCACTGTCGTCTTTTTGTCAAAAACTCGCCCGATGGGGGTTTTCACGCCCGTCGGTTTCGCCTATATCGACTTCACCGCAGGCGGCCAGGCCGCTTCGGCAATGGCGCGGGGTGGAGCAGCCCGGTAGCTCGTCAGGCTCATAACCTGAAGGTCGCAAGTTCAAATCTTGCCCCCGCAACCAAGTTCAAGCCCGCTGGATCAACCGTCTCGGTTCGATCCGGCGGGCTTTTTCGTATCCGCCGACCGCTCAACCGTCCGCAGGCTCCCGTCGGCGGGCCGGGCTTCAGGCCGTGCCGATCGCGAGCCACGCCGGTTCCGGCCGTGCCTCCGTCGAAGCATCGGAAAACACGATGCGCATCACGAGGCCGGGCGCGGCGTCGCGCACCTCGATGCGGGCCCCGTGCAGTTCGGCGATCGAGGCGACCAGCGCCAGGCCGAGGCCGTGGCCGGGCGTCGACCGGCTGCGGTCGAGCCGGTAGAGGCGGCGGAAGATCTTCTCGCGCTCGGCCGGCGGCACGCCCGGCCCGTCGTCGGCCACCTCCAGCACGATCTCGTCCGTCTCGCCCCGCACGGTGAGGGTGACCCTGCCGGGGGCGGGGACGTGGGTGATCGCGTTCTCCACGAGGTTGGCGAGAAGCTGCGTCAGGAGGTCGGCGTCGCCCTGCACCGTGCGGCCGGGGTCGATCCGGGTCAGGAGACGATGCCCGGCGTCGATCGCCACCTCGCCGTAGGCGTCGGCGACGCGATCGGCGAGATCCGACAGGTCGACCGGCCGGAAGCGGGCCTTGCGTGCGCCCGCGTCGATCTGGGCGATGCGCAGGAGCGCGTTGAAGGTCTCGATGATCGCGTCGGTCTCGGTGACGGCGGCGTCCACTGCGCGCTCCAGTCCGGCCCGGTCGCGCGTGCGACCGATCCCCTCCAGCCCCTGCCGCAGCCGCGCGAGCGGGGTGCGCAGGTCGTGGGCGATGTCGGTCGAGACCTGCCGCAGGCTTTCGACCAGCGTCTCGATGCGGGCCAGCATGACGTTGATGTCGGTCGCCAGCCGGTCGAGCTCGTCGCCCCGCCCGGACACGGGCAGGCGCAGGTCGAGCCGCCCCTCGACGATCCGGCGGGTCGTGGCCGCGATCGCGTCGACGCGCCGGCTGGGCCCAAGCCCCACCACCACGCCGCCGACCAGCGCCAGCGCCACGGTGACCATGCAGCCGGTGAGGATCGCCGACAGGAGGATCGAGCGGATCATCTCGAGAATGTCGGAGCGGCGCGCCGCCAACACCCGGTAGTCGCCGAGCGTGATGCCCTCCGTATAGAGCGTGTCGCCCCGCGCGACTTCGGTGGCGTCGGGCGTGACCGGGTCGAGACGTGCGGCGCTCGGGCCCGGCGCCCAGGCCGACGCCGGCAGGTTGCCGACGATCCGCTGCCCGTCGGGCCCGAGGAGCAGGAAGAAGCGGTCGTCCGCCGCGCTGTCGATCCGCTCCCTGACCTCTTGGACGAGCCCGCCCTCGCCGCCCTCGCGAAAGCCGTGCCGGAAGAGCGCGAGATCCTCCGAGATCGAGGCGCGCACGATCGACTGCATCTGCGTGCTCGCCGCGACGTAGGTGACCGCCATGATCGCGACGGCCGAGAGGCCAAACAGCAGCCCGTAGCCGACCGAGAGGCGGAAGGAGATGGTGCGGAAGCGGTCAGGCAGGCGCATCGATGAGGTATCCCGATCCGCGCACCGTGCGGATCATCTCGGAGCCGAAGGGACGGTCCACCTTGGCGCGCAGGCGGCTGACATGGGTCTCGACGACGTTGGTCTTGGGGTCGAAATGGAACTGCCAGACCCGCTCGAGCAGCATGGTGCGGGTGAGGACGCGGCCGCGGTTGCGCATCATGAACTCGAGCAGCCGGAACTCGCGCGGCTGCAGGTCGATCGCCTGGCCGGCGCGCGCGACGGTGCGCGAGATGAGGTTCATCTCGAGGTCGGCGATCGCCAGCACCGTCTCCTCGCGCCGCTCCGGGGTCGTGCGGCGGGCGAGCGCGTTGAGCCGCGCCATCAGTTCGGAGAAGGCGAAGGGCTTGAGGAGATAGTCGTCGGCGCCCGCCTCCAGCCCCTCCACCCGGTCGTCGACGCCGCCGACGGCGGTGAGGAAGATCGCGGGCGTGCGCTTTCCCGCCGCGCGCATGGCTTTCAGAAGCGACAGGCCGTCGAGGTCGGGCAGCATGCGGTCGACCACGGCCGCGTCGTAGGGACGGGTCAGCGCCAGTTCGAGGCCGAGCGCCCCGCGCCCGGCATGGTCCACCTCGTGGCCCTCCTCGCGAAGGCCGTTGCACACATAGGCGGCGGTGGACGCGTCGTCCTCGACCAGAAGCACCTTCACGCCGGCGAACCCCTTTTCACGCGCGTGTCTTAGCGGGCTCGGCGTCCCGCTTCACGCAACCGTTGCACACTATACGAAACCGTATAGTTCCGGCGACGTCGCGCGGGGCCCGCAAGGTCTATGACGACGCGACGACAGCGGCCCACCCCCGGACAGACGCCCATGAGATTTGCCAGACCCACCATCGGCAGCCTGCCCCTTGCGGCGCTGGCGACGGCCTATCTCCTGTTCGCGCTGAACGGCACGTTCTGGCGCAAGGGCCTCCTCTACTTCGCCGATCACCCGCTGCACCTCGCCGCGCTCGGGGTCGGCCTCTTCCTCCTGATGTTCTCGATCCTGGCGGCGGTCTCCCTGCGCTTCCTCCTGAAGCCGCTGGTGATAGCGCTGATCCTGATCGCCGCGGTCGCCTCCTACTATGTGGACAGCTACGGCATCCTGATCGACCGCGACATGATCGCCAACGTCGCGCAGACGACGAAGGCGGAAGCCGGGCATCTCCTGACCGTCGGCTTCGTCGTGCATCTCGTCCTGTTCGGCCTCGTTCCGGCCGTGCTGGTCGCCCTCGTGCGCGTGCGCCACCGCCCGTTCTGGCAGAAGGCGCGGCGCAACCTCGCGGTGATCCTGCCGAGCCTCGCGCTGACGGCGGTGATCGTGCTGTCGTTCTATTCGAGCTACGCCTCGACCTTCCGCACGCATCGCGACCTGATGGCCAGCCTCAATCCGGTCGCCTCCGTCACCGCACTCGTCAAGTATGCCCAGCATTGGGACGGCGAGACGGTCTATGTCGTCGCGCCGCTCGGGACCGACGCGGTTCCCGGCCCACGCGTGGCGCGGGCGCAGAAGCCCGTGGTCCTCGTCCTCGTCGTCGGCGAGACGGCGCGGGGCCAGCAGTTCTCGCTGAACGGCTACGAGAAGGACACCAACCCCGAGCTTGCGGCACGCGGCGTCGTGTCGTTCTCGAACGTGTCGAGCTGCGGCACCTCGACCGCCGTCTCGGTGCCCTGCATGTTCTCCAACCTGACGCGGGCCGGCCATTCCGACGAGAAGGCGCGCTCGGTCGAGAACGTCCTCGACGTCGTCAAGCGGGCGAAGTTCGACGTACGCTGGATCGACAACGACACGGGCGCCTACCACGTCGCCGACCGCGTGCCCTACACCTACCTGCCGGACGGCGGCGACCCGCGCTTCTGCGAGGGCGGCGAGTGCCGCGACGAAATCCTGACCGACCGGCTCGACGCCGAGCTGAAGACCGTTGCCGGCAACACGCTCATCGTCCTCCACTAGCTCGGCAGCCACGGGCCGACCTACTTCAAGCGCTACCCGAAGGCGTTCGAGCGCTTCGCCCCAGCCTGCCAGACCGCCGAATTCGCCAACTGCCGGCGCGAGGAGATCGTCAACGCCTACGACAACACGATCCTCTACACCGACCACAACCTCGCGGAGACGATCGACCGTCTCAAGGCGCGCACCGATCTCGACACCACGATGCTCTACCTCTCCGACCACGGCGAGTCGCTCGGCGAGAACGGCATCTACCTCCACGCGATGCCCTACATCCTCGCGCCCGCGACGCAGACCGAGGTGCCGATGATCGCCTGGTTCTCCGACGGCTTCGCGCGGACGATGGGCGTCGACGCCCGCTGCCTCGAAGCGCGCCGCGCCGCGCCGCTCTCCCACGACAACCTCTTCCACACGCTTCTCGGTCTCGCCGACGTGAAGACCAGCGTCTACGACACCGCGCTCGACGCCTTCGCGCCCTGCCGTTCCGCGGCGCCGGAGGTCTCGGCGCTCGCCGGGAGCGCCCGATGAGCTTCGAGGCACCCGCCCAGCCCCTGCCGCCCGCAAAGCTGCGCGGGCTCGCCCATCTCTTCGCCTCGGCCCGCTACTCGCTGGCAGGCTTCCTGCGGCTCCTCGCCGAACCGGCTTTCCGTCACGAAATCGTGCTCGGCCTCGTCCTCCTGGCAGCCCTCGCGCTCGCCGGGGCCACGACGCCGGTGCTCCTGATCCAGGGTGGGCTCCTCCTCGCGCTGGCGGCGACGGAAGCCCTCAACACGGCGGTCGAACTCATCGTCGACCGGGTTTCGCCGGAGTTTTCGGCGTTCGCGGGCCAGGCAAAGGATCTCGGCTCGTTCGCCGTCTTCTGCCTTCTCGCGATCAATCTCGGCTTCGCCGCCTTCCACCTCGCGTTTCTCGTCCCGAGCTTCTGACCATCTGACCGAGGCGCCCGGCACGCTCGAACCGCCGGCCGGTTGAGCGGTCCGGCGCGGCGACCCGTCAGCGGCGGGCGAAAAGCCTCGCCGCCGCCGCGGTGACGACGCCGAACGCCAGATGGTTCGCCGCGTGCAGTCCGATGGTCGAGGTGTCGGCCTGCCACTCCGGCTTCTTCAGCCCAAGGAGAGGCCCCACGAGCCAGTGCATGGCCGCGTAGAAGGACAGGCCGAACAGGAGACCCGACGACAGGACATCGCCATCCTCGTCGGTGGTGGCGGCGTAGGCGATGCCGGCCGCCGCCGACAGGAGGAGATGGCCGCCCTGGATGATGGCCTGTTCGCGAGGGCCGGGCAATGTGCCGGCGTCCGGTACGCCCAGCCCGAGCCGCCGTGCCCCGGCGCGCTCGAGTTCGGCCAGTTCCGACGGCCGGCCGCTCCGGCCCTCGCCCATGATCAGGAGCGCCGAGAGGCCGAGGCCGGCGGCCAGTCCGCCCGCGACCGCGCCGATGAGCCGCGCGCCGCTCATGCGAGCCCCCTCGGGCGGCGATCCGGGTTTTGAACGGCTGCGAGCATCGATGCGTCTCCTCCATGGCGGGAACGGGAAAGCCGCGTCCGCCGAAGACGTTCCGTCCCCGAGGGTCGACGCATCAACCCTGACGCCGAAGCCGCGTCGACAGGATGATCGAGGACTGGGTGCGCTCCACCCCGTCGATCGCGCCGATCTCGTCGATGCGCCGGTCGAGTTCGGCGATGGACGGCGAGGCGACGATCGCGATGAGGTCGAAAGCGCCGCTGATCGAGTGCAGCTCGGTCACCGCCTCGACCCGCTCGATCGCGGCGGTGACCTGCGTCAGCGACTTCGGCGCGATGGTGATCAGGATATGTGCGCGCACGAGGCTCGACGCATAGGCGTCCGACAGGCGCACGCCGTAGCCGGCGATGACGCCGATGCGCTCCAGCCGCTCGAGGCGCGCCTGCGCGGTGGTGCGCGACACGCCGAGGCGCTTGGCGAGCGTCGCCACGGGCAGGCGCGCATCCTCGGAGAGGAGGGCGAGAAGCTCCCGGTCCTTCGCGGTCAGATCCATCCGAACTGGTCGCCTCGTCCATCGCTGTCGTCGATATGCGTAGAGTTCTGCGACGGATTGCGCAATCCGCCGCTCGTATCGGCCCACCCCGCCTTTACACTGCCTTGATGTCGAAGAGGCGAGGATGGGCATGACGAAGCAGGTGATGGTGATCGGTGCGGGCAAGATCGGCGGCGCGATCGCCTTGATGCTGGCGGCGACGGGCGACTGGCAGGTGACGGTCGCCGACCGCAGCGCCGAGCAGCTCGCCAAGCTGGACAAGCACCCGGCGATCGAGGGCCTCGCGCTCGACATCCTCAACCACGGCGAGGTGGTCAACGCCTTGAAGGGCCGCTTTGCCGTGCTCTCGGCCGCGCCCTTCCATCTGACGGGCCGGATCGCGGAAGCCGCGCGCGAGGCGGGCGTCCACTATCTCGATCTCACCGAGGACGTCGCGACGACGCGGATGGTGGAGCGGCTGGCGGACGGGGCGACCAGCGCGTTCATCCCGCAATGCGGCCTCGCGCCCGGCTTCATCTCGATCGTCGCCAACGATCTCGCCGCGCGCTTCGACAGCCTCGATTCGGTGCGCATGCGCGTCGGCGCGCTGCCGCAGTATCCGTCGAACGCCCTGAACTACAACCTGACCTGGAGCACGGACGGGCTCATCAACGAATATATCGAGCCCTGCGAGGCGATCGTCGAAGGGCGGCTGATTGCGGTCCCCGCGATGGAGGAGCGCGAGGAGTTCTCGCTCGACGGCGTCACCTACGAAGCGTTCAACACGTCCGGGGGCCTCGGCACGCTCGCCAAGACGCTGGAAGGCCGCGTGCGGACGATGAACTACCGCACGATCCGCTATCCCGGCCATCAGGCGATCATCAAGGCGCTCCTCAACGACTTCAATCTGAAGAACCGGCGCGACGTCCTGAAGGACCTCTTCGAGAACGCGCTGCCGGCGACGATGCAGGACGTGGTCGTGGTGTTCGTCACCGTCTGCGGCTGGCGCGACGGGCGCTACCTGCAGGAGACCTACGCCAACAAGATCTATGCCGGGGTCGTCGCCGGGCGGCGCATGAGCGCCATTCAGATCACCACGGCGGCCGGCATCACGGCCGTCCTCGATCTTCTCGCCGACGGCCGGCTGCCGCAGGCGGGTTTCGTGCGTCAGGAGGAGATCGCGCTGCCCGATTTCCTCGCCAATCGCTTCGGCCGGGCCTACGACCCGGCAGCGGGCGAGTTGCGCAAGGCCGGCTGAGGTCCTGCGTCAGCCGGCTTCGAGAAGCGACGCCTTCATGCGGCGCACCTCGTCCGCATCGGTCCGGCGCCGGCTTTCGCCAAAGCCCAGCCGCTGCGCGTTGGCATCGCCGGGGCCGACGGCGGCCGAGCAGGAGCCGTGGACCTCGCCGAGCGGCACACGGGCCAGCAGTGTGCCGACATTGCCCGCCGAGAGGCCGGACCCCGCCATGATCGCGAGGCGCCCGGCCGCCCACGCATGGGCGCGGGCGAGGTCGGCGAGGCCCTCCGTCGCTGTCGCGGCGCGGCCCGATGTCAGGATGCGCTCGAAGCCGAGGTCAACGGCAAGGTCCACCGCCGGCTCGATCGCGGGCACGAGGTCGAAGGCTCGATGGAGCGTCAGGCCGAGCCCTGCGCTGGCGTCGGCAAGCTCTGCCAGCGTGTCGCGGTCGAGCGTGCCGTCGGGGCGCGAGGCGCCGAGGACGACGCCCGCCAGCCCCGCCGTGCGGATGGCGGCGATGTCGGCGAGCATCGCGCGGCGCTCGGGTTCCGAGAACACGAAGCCGCCGCCGCGCGGGCGCACCATCGCATAGACCGGCACGGGCGCCGCGGCGGCGAGCGCCATCAGCCCCGGCGTCGGCGTCAGGCCGCCGATCTCCAGCGCCGAGCACAGCTCGATTCGGTCGGCCCCGCCGGCGATCGCGGCTTCCAAGCTTTCGGGATCGCCGACGCAGACCTCAAGAAGCGGCATCGGCATCCTCCCGCAAGGCCAGGATCGCGGCGCCGATGAGACCGGGCTCGTGGCGGCAACGGGCCGGCACCACGAGGGGCGAATGCGTCCGGCGCAGGATGCGCGCACGCATGGCCGCGTCGAGCCGCTCGACCAGCGGGCGGACGTTGGAGAGGCCGCCGCCCACCGGCACCACGTCGGCGCCGACGATGTTGACGACGAGCGCCAGCGGATCGGCGACGAGATCGGTCCAGACGTCGATCGTGCGCGCCGCCGCCCCGTCGCCCGCGATCCAACTGTCGGTGATCTCGCGGCTCGTCCGGTCTTCCACATGAAGATGACGGTGGAGGCGCTCCAGCCCGCGCGCCCCGCCGACCGTGTCGACGCAGCCCGTCTGGCCGCAGCCGCAGGGGAAGCGCGGCACCTCGACCGGCGGCGTCCCGGCTCGGTTCGCCGCGATCGGGCCGTGGCCCCATTCGCCGGCAAAGCCGCCCGCGCCCTGAAGGAGGCGTCCCTCGATCACCAGCCCGCCGCCGACCCCGGTGCCGAGGATCGCCCCGAACACCACGCGGCGGCCGACGCCCGCGCCCTCCATGGCCTCCGCCAGCGCGAAGCAGTCGGCGTCGTTGGCGACGGTGACGGGTCGCGCGAGGCGCGCCGCGAGGTCGTCCGCCAGCGTGCGCCCGTCGATGCAGGGGATGTTGGCGACCTTTATGCGGCCGCTCGCGGGATCGACGACCCCGGTGATCGACAGGGCCGCCGGCGCACCCTCGGGAAGACCGGCTTCCGCGATCGTTTCACGGAGGATGCCGGCAAAGGCTTCGAAGTCATGGAGCGGCGTCGGGCGGCTGCCGAGCACCGTCAGATCGCTCGGCGAGGCGGCGCGCGCGGCCTTGATCGCCGAGCCGCCGATGTCGAAGCAGGCGATCATGGGGTGCGGATCGCAAGGCCTGTGGCGTCGAAGCGGTGGATGCGGCCGGGCAGGGGACCGAGCGCGACGCGGTCGTCGATCGCGATCGGCGTCTCCTCGGGAATGCGCACCGTCACCTCCTGCCCGTCGCCGAGGACGACGTAGAGATAGGTGTCGGAGCCGAGATGCTCGGCATGCCGCACCGTGCCGGACCACGGCCCCTCGGGATCGACGCGCAGGTGCTCCGGGCGGATCCCGAGCGTCGCGGCGCCCGCCTCCTCGGCGAGCCGCCCGGTCAGGAAGTTCATCTTGGGCGAGCCGATGAAGCCGGCGACGAAGAGGTTGTCGGGCCGGTTGTAGAGATCGATCGGGCGGCCGACCTGCTGCACGGTCCCGCCGTTTAGGATCACGATCCGGTCGGCGAGCGTCATCGCCTCCACCTGGTCGTGGGTGACGTAGATCATCGTGGCATTGAGCGTGCGGTGGAGCTTGGCGATCTCGAGGCGCGTCGCCACGCGAAGTGCCGCGTCGAGGTTCGACAGCGGCTCGTCGAACAGGAAGAGCTGCGGCTCGCGCACGATGGCGCGCCCGATCGCCACGCGCTGGCGCTGGCCGCCCGACAGCTCCGCCGGGCGGCGCTTGAGGAGCGGCGTCAGCTGGAGGAGCCCGGCGGCCTTCTCGACGCGCGCCTCGCGCTCCGCCTTCGGCACCCCGTCCTCCTTCAGCGCCAGCGTCATGTTGCCGGCGACGGTGAGGTGCGGATAGAGCGCGTAGGACTGGAACACCATGGCGATGCCGCGCTTGGCCGGCACGGTGGCGTCGACGTTGCGCCCGCCGATCTCGACGGTCCCGGAGGTCTGCGTCTCCAGCCCCGCGATGATGCGCATGAGCGTGGACTTGCCGCAGCCGGACGGGCCGACGAAGACGACGAACTCGCCCGGCTTCACCTCGAGATCGACACCCTTCAGGACCTCGATCGGGCCGAAGGTCTTGACGATCCGCGACAGTTTCAGGGAGTGCACGGGGGGCTTGGGGGTGTGGGCGTTCACAGGCGGACAGCCTTTCCTTCGCGCATCGACCGGTCGGCGGCCAGCACCACGGCGAGCGAGCGCACGGCGTCGTCCATGTGGCGGGTGAGGTCCCTGTCTTCGCGGATGGCGTCGAGGACGAAGCGCTGCTCGGCGTCGCAGAGCGCCTGATGGCCCGGCTCGCCCGCCATCGAGACCATCTCGTCGTCCCT
>NZ_CAJYIU010000253.1 GCF_913775355.1 uncultured Aureimonas sp. | reverse complement strand
GCCGGAGTTCGCCGCCGGTCGATATGCAACTACAGGATAACGAACCCATGTTTCACGTCGTCCTTTGCAATGCAAGAAAAGGAACGTGACAAGGTTTCCGCCGGGTTCGGCATGAACCCGGCAGACGTTGCGCTATGCGATGAATGTGACGCTGCCATGTACGGGGCGCGGGGCCGCGGCCCCGAACGGTGGCCGATCAGACCGCGGTCTCCTCGCCGGCCTCGGGACGCACCGTTCGATCCTGGCGCAGCGAGACCACCATGCCGGCGAGCGTGCGCAGCGGATCGGCCGCCGAGGCGGGCGCGGCGACGGGCGCCGCATCGGCCGCGTCGGCGACGAGGATCGTGTGTCGGTCGACGAGCGCCTGGGCCTGATCGCGGATGGCCTCGAGGTCGCGCCGCAGGGCCGCGCGGCGGAAGGGGCCGCCCTTTAGGAGCCCACTCAGGCGACTGAGAGCTTGAAGGCGCGCGCTCGCCGCTTCCAGCCGCTCCATCTGCGTCCAGAATTCAGCCTCGGCGGTTGGATCGACCCATGTCCGATTCTGAAGCATGCCCCAAGTCCCAGCGAATGCGATCCTTATAATGAGATGCAATTTGTCGGATCAAGCTTGTTCGGGCCTGTGAGACGGGCGGACGTCCCGCCGTGTGGCGCTCGGGGTGCTCCGAACTGCGAATTGGTTGATCCTTTCCATGTTGCACTGCATATGAACCGCAGGGATGCTGACGGAGGTCGCAGGTGAAGCAGGCGATGGTTGTGGGCGGGGCCGGGTTCATCGGGACCCACCTCTTGGCGCATCTGAAGGCGGAGGGGCGATACGACCGGCTGGTCAGCGTCGATATCCTGCCGCCCTCGCGGCCCGTCGCGGGCGTGGCCTACGAGGTCCACGACATCCGTGCGCCGTTCCCGGAGCGGCTCGACGGCGCCTATGACGCCATCTTCAACCTCGCCGCCGTCCATCGCACACCGGGGCATGAGCCGCATGAATACTACGAGACCAATCTCGGTGGGGCGCTCAACATCTGCGAGTTCGCCGCGCGCAACGGCATCGAGGCGATCCTCTTCACGAGCTCGATCGCGGTCTACGGTCCGGGCGAGGACCTGAAGACCGAGCGCTCGGTGCCCGAGCCGGTTTCCGACTACGGCCGCTCCAAGCTTCTGGCCGAGGGCATTCACCGCCAGTGGCTGGCGGGCGAGGCGGCGCGCCGCCTCGTGATCGCGCGGCCGGCCGTGATCTTCGGTCAGGGGGAGGGCGGCAACTTCACGCGCCTCGCCAAGGCGCTGCGCAAGGGCACGTTCGTCTATCCCGGCCGCAAGGACACGATCAAGTGCTGCGGCTATGTCGGCGAGATCGTGCGCTCGATGGACCATGCGATGGGTCTTGGCGAGCGCGAGTTCCTCTACAACTTCTGCTACCCGCGAGCCTACACGATCGAGGAGATCTGCCAGTCCTTCGAACGCGTCGCCGGCTACAAGCCGCCGCGCGGCGTCGTTCCGCAGCCGTTGATGAACGCGGCCGCCATTCCCTTCGAGGTCCTCAACCGGGTCGGCGTGCGCAACGGCATCGACCGCGAGCGCATCCTGAAGCTCGTCCGCTCGACCCGCGTCGAGCCGGCCGCGCTGCTGGCCAGCGGCTTCCGCTTCTCGACCGATCTCGACGGGTCGCTGCGCGACTGGAAGAGCCGCAGCACCGGCGACGTCATGGTCTGAGATGCGCCAGGTCGCCTCGCGGCGGGCCATTCCCCCGACGAAAAGGGCCGCCGGCGATCCGCCAGCGGCCCTTTTCTCGTTCTGCCCCTCGTCCTCGTCCTAGACAAGGAGGATGTGGTCGGCCTTGAGGTCGACGCCGGCGCCGATGAAGGCGATGTCCTGCGAGCCGCCAGCCGCTTCGCCGTTGGCGTCGTAGGAGAGGATGCCGGTCGCCTTGTTGTAGATCAGCTGGGCGTCGAAGCCGACGGCCTTGTTGATCGACAGGTCGGCCGGGTCCAGCGCGCCGTTGACCGCGCTGAGGTTGGCGAAGGCGCCCTGCGAGCGGTCGAGCACGATGAAGTCGTTGGCGTCGAAGTCGAAGATGTGGTCGCGATTGCCCGCGCCGGCTTCGGCGAAGACGAACTTGTCGACGCCGCCGTTGCCGTAGAGCCGGTCGTTGCCGGCGCCGCCGGTGATGACGTTGTCGGCGGTGTTGCCGGTGATGAGGTTGTTCAGGCTGTTGCCCGTGCCGTTGATCGCGGCCTCGCCGACGAGGCGCAGGTTCTCGATGTTGGCGTTGTCGGCGCCGGCATCGCCGAGCTTGACCGAGACGGTGGTGAAGATCTGGTCGTTGCCGCCGTTCGCCGTTTCGCCGGTCACCTTCTCGCCGACCGTATCGAAGACGTAGCTGTCGTCGCCGGCCGAGCCCTTGAAGATGTCGAGGCCGCCGCGGCCGTCGAGGAAGTCGTTGCCGGCGCCGCCGACGAGGACGTCCTGATAGCAGCTCGCCTTGACGATGTAGCGCTCGACGCTCTCGCCGGTGAGCGAGCCCGTTTGAAGGAAGCCGAAGGCGTAGGACTTCACCGTCACGGCCGTCGCGTCGCCGGTCCCCTCGGACGACATGACGATCCGCTTGTCGGAGGTGAGTTCCAACGTGTCGATGCCGTCGCCGCCGTCGAACTTCGAGCCGAACAGGAGCCCGGTGTTCTCGTTGACGATCAGGCGGTCGTCGCCGTTGCCGCCGTAGAATTCGCTCGAGGTGATCACGCCGCCGTTGTCCGGCGTCTGGAACACGTCGTTGCCGTCGAGGCCATGGATTGCGGCCTTCGTATAGAAGGTCGACGTCAGCGTGTCGTCGTTGTTGGTAAGCGAAACCTTACCGAAAGATAAAAATTTACTGAAATCCATGTCGACCCCCTGTTGTTGGTTAGCGATCTATTAATGACGCTACGGAGGGAGTCAATCGAATGAATAATAATAAGTTAATGATAACAATTTATGTCATATAGATCATTTCTGAATGGTTCCGCGAGCGTCTGACGCTGCGTCAGCCGGCGGTGGGTCGCGATCGGTGATGGCCTCGCGTCGGGGCGCGGACGCGCTCCGCCCGCGGTCGCTGGCAGCGGCCGGTGCGCGGGCTCCGGCGGAAGCAAAACCCGCCGACGCTAGGATGTGAGAGGGAAAGGTCGGCCGGGCGCCGGCCAGATCAGCGGATTTCGATCTGCCGCTTCTCGCAGATGTCGACGTCCTTCAGCACCTTGAAGGGCTTGGCCCTCGTGCGCGTCGTCGCCTGCCCGCGCGCGCGGGCAGGCGCGTTGAAGTTCACCGTGAAGGTGAAGATGCACTTGTTGTAGTCGTCGAAGATCGTGACCTGACGCGACGAGCCGGCGGTGAGGGGAATGCGCGTCAGGTTGCGGTTGTTGGCGACGAGCTCGCTGGCGAATGCGGTGACAGTGTAGATTGTCTCCGACGTCTCGTTCTGGAGTTCCACCTGCAGCGTCGCGGCGGACACCGGCGCGACCGAGGCCACGGTCAGGAGGGTCATGAGATAGGCCGTCGATCTGCGCATCGCTCGCATCCCTCGGTTCGCGGGTCACGCGCCTCAACCTGCGTCAGCGGCGATGCTTGGCAAGCCGGGCGGTGGCGGGTCATTAAGACCAATTCGAATGCTTTCTAGACAATGACGAACCTTTCCCGTCTATAGCGGGCCGATATGTCGGCAGCATCCCACGGGAGTCGCCGGGATCGGCGACGGTCGCACGAGGAAAGAGTGGAGCGCATGACGGCATCCAGCACGAACCGGACAGTTCATCCCGTCGTGATCGCAGGCGGCTCGGGAACGCGGCTCTGGCCGGTGTCGCGCGACACGATGCCCAAGCAGTTCGTCTCGCTTCTGGACTCCGGCCGCTCCACCTTCGAGGAGACGATCCTGCGCGTGTCCGGCCAGGGCTTCGCGCGCCCCGTCGTCGTCACCCATTCCGACTTCCGCTTCGTGGTGGCCGAGCAGCTCGCCGGCCTCGGGATCGAGGCCGACATCGTGCTCGAGCCCGAGCGTCGCGATTCGGCGGCGGCGATCGCTGTCGGCGCGCTGATCGCGGCCGGGCGCGACGAGGACGCCGTCTGCCTGGTGCTCGCCGCCGACCATCTGATCCCCGACGGCGAGCTCTTCACCGCCGACTGCCAGGAGGCAGCCGAAGCCGCCACGCGCTTCGAACGCATCATGCTCCTCGGCATCGAGCCGACCGGCCCGTCCACCGCCTACGGCTACATCGCGCCGGGCGCGCCGCTCGGCGACAGCGGCGCCTTCACGGTCGAGCGTTTCGCCGAGAAGCCGAACCGCGAGACGGCCGAGACCTATGTCGCGGAAGGCTATCGCTGGAACTCGGGCAACTTCGTCTTCCCCGCGCGCCTGATGCAGGAAGAGCTCTCGACCTTTGCGCCCGAGGTTCTGAATGCCGCGCGCGGCGCGCTGGAGGCCGCCGTGCGCGACCTCGACTTCCTGCGCCTCGACGCCGGCGCCTTCGCCAGGGCGCCGCGCATCTCGATCGACTACGCCGTCATGGAGAAGACCCGGCGCGCCGGCGTTCTGAAGACGCGCTTCCGCTGGTCCGACATCGGCTCGTGGGACGCGATGTTCGACGTCAAGGACAAGGACGAGGCCGGCAATGTCCTCGAGGGCGCCGTCAGCGTCCTCGACACGCATGGCTCCTTCGTGCGCTCCGACGAGGTGCTGACCACCGTCGTCGGCCTCGACGACGTCGTCGTTGTGAAGACGCCCGACGCCGTTCTCGTCACCTAGCGCGAGCGGGCCGGCGAGGTGAAGACGCTGGTCGCCAAGCTTCATGCCGAGAAGCGCCCCGAGGCCGGGCAGCACCACCGCATCCACCGCCCCTGGGGCTGGTACCAGCGGATCGACATCGGCGACCGGTTCCAGGTCAAGCATATCTGCGTCAAGCCGGGCGGCATCCTCAGCCTGCAGCGCCACTACCACCGCGCCGAGCACTGGGTCGTCGTGCGCGGCACCGCCGAGGTGACGGTCGACGGCGCGGTCAAGCTCTTCCACGAGAACGAGGCGGCCTACCTGCCGATCGGCTGCACCCATCGCCTGCACAACCCCGGCAAGATTCCGCTGAAGCTCATCGAGGTCCAGGTCGGCTCCTATACCGGCGAGGACGACATCGTGCGCATCGAGGACATCTACGCCCGCAATTGAGCCCAGCGGCTCCTGTTGCGTGCGGAACGAAGCGGAAGGGCAGGCCGGCGGATGAGCAGCTTGAAGTTCGGAACCAGCGGCCTGCGCGGCTTGGTGGTGGATCTCGTCGGTGGTCCGGCGGCGACGTGGACCGCGGCCTTTCTCGCCCATCTCGATGCGGCGGGGCTCGGCCCCACCGCGCGCGAGGTGATCGTCGGGCAGGATCTGCGTTCCTCGAGCCCGCAGATCGCGGCCGACTGCCTTCGTGCCTCGAGCGCCAACGGCTGGCATGCGCTCGACGCCGGCGCGCTGCCGACGCCGGCGCTCGCGCAGGAAGCCATCCGGCGCGGCGCGGCCGCGGTGATGGTCACGGGCAGCCATATCCCGGACGATCGAAACGGCCTGAAGTTCTATCGCCCCGACGGCGAGATCACCAAAACCGACGAGGCCGGCATCCGCGCCGCCTTCGAGGCGGGGGGCGAAGCGGCAACCGGAACGGGCGAAGCGCCGCAGAAGCTCGGTGGCCTCACCGAGACCTATATCGAGCGCATCGTCGGCTTCTTCGGGCCGGAGGCCCTGTCCGGTCTGCGGGTCGGCGTCTACCAGCAGAGCTCGGTCGCGAGAGACGTGCTCGTCGAAGCCTTGAGCCGCCTCGGCGCCCTGCCGGAGCCGCTCGCCCGCGCCGACCGCTTCATTCCCGTCGATACCGAAGCGCATCGCCCGGAGGATCTCGACCTCATCGCCGGCTGGACGGCGGACGGTCGCTTCGACGCCATCGTCTCGACCGACGGTGACGCGGATCGCCCGCTTCTCGCCGACGAGCGCGGGCACATCGTGCGCGGCGATCTTCTCGGCCTCCTGACCGCCCGCCGGCTCGGCGCCGACATCGTGGTGACGCCGGTCACCTCGTCGTCGAGCCTCGAGCGCGCACCGTTCCTTTCGCACGTCGTGCGCACGCGCGTCGGCTCGCCCTTCGTGATCGAGGGGATGGACGGGGCGGCGGGATCGGGCACCGTCGTCGGCTTCGAGGCGAACGGTGGTGTCCTCGTCGGCTCGGACGTGGAGCGGGACGGGCGCCGCCTGTCCGCGTTGAAGACGCGCGATGCGCTGCTTCCGATCGTCGCGACGCTCGCCGAGGCGAAGGCCGCCGGCCAGTCCGTGTCGCGTGTCGTCGAGGGGCTCGATGCGGGCGCGGCTGCCGCCGATCGCCTGCCCGAGATCGCGGCTGACAAGAGCACGCCCTTCCTCGCGATGCTGGCGGCGGGGGGCGAGGATGCGCAGCGCTTCTTTGCCGAGCGCGGCGCGATCACGGACGTCAACACGTTCGACGGCGTGCGCACGACGCTCGCCGATGGCTCGACCGTCCACTACCGCGCGTCCGGCAACGCGCCCGAATTGCGTTGCTACGTCGAAGCTGGGAGCGAGGCGGCCGCGGCCGACCTCCTCGCCTGGGGGCTCGCCGCCGCGCGGCGTCGTCTCGACGCCTGAGGCCTAAAGAAGGCGGTCGAGGACGGCCTTCGTCGACTGGCGCCAGTCGGGCAGGACGAGCCCGTAGACGCGGCCGAGCTTCTCGCCCGAGAGGCGCGAGTTCGCCGGGCGTCGTGCCGGCGTCGGATAGTCCGCCGTTCCGATCCGACCGACGGTGACGCGCTTGCCCGTGCGGGCCTCGCTTCCAGCGAAGATGACGTCCGCGAAATCCGCCCAGGTCGCCTCGCCCGAGCCCGTCAGATGGAAGATGCCGCGCAGGTTCGGGTCGGGGTCGGCCGCCAGGCGCTGCGCCACCGCGATCACCGCGTCGGCGATGTCGAGCGCGCTCGTCGGCGTGCCGTGCTGGTCGGCGACGACGTTCACCGCATCGCGCGTCTCGCCGAGCCGCAGCATCGTCTTCAGGAAGTTCGCGCCGAACGGCGAGTAGACCCAGGCCGTGCGCAGGATCGCGTGGTTCGGCTGCGCCTCCGCCACCCGCCGCTCGCCTTCGAGCTTCGAGCGGCCATAGACTGACACCGGTCCTGTCGGGTCGCTTTCGACATAAGGCTCGGTCTTCTCGCCCGAGAACACGTAGTCGGTCGACAGGTGGACGATGGGAACGCCGAAGTCGGCGGCCGCGGCCGCCAACGCGCCGGCGCCCTCGGCGTTGACCGCGAAGGCGAGATCCGGCTCGCTCTCCGCCTTGTCCACCGCGGTGTAGGCGGCGGCCGAGACGATGGCATTCGGCCGCGCGGCCGAGACGGCGGCGCGGATCGAGGCGGCGTCGGTAAGATCGAGGTCCGGGCGACCGAGCGCCACGACGTCCACGCCCGCGGCCGGGCCGCGCTCCAGAAGCGCCGAGACCACCTGTCCCTGCCGGCCCGTCACCACGATGCGCATCGATCGTTCCTCACGCTTCAAGTCGTCGGCCTCTCCTTACGAGGTGAGGGGCGTCGTTTCGAGCGAAAAGCTTGGCGCGGCCTCTTTCGCGGTCTCAGCTATCCAAGTCCGGAAGGCCGTCATCGCTGCGGTCTCGGCGCGCGAATGCAGCCGGGTCAGCCAGTACCGCCCGAGATCGACGGCGGCGCCGAACGGCTGGATCAGCCTCCCCGCGGCGAGATGCCGGCCGAAGAGGGCCGGCGGCGCGAGGGCGACGCCCGCGCCCATCAGCGCGGCCTCGACCATGGCGAGCGAGGTATCGAACGTGATGCCGGCCGGCATTCGAACGTCACCCTCGAGGCCGGCAAGCGCGAACCACTTGGCCCATTCGTCCGAGCGGTAGGAGCGCAGGAGCGCGTGGCTCAGAAGGTCTCGCGGCGCTGCCAGCCCCGCCGCCAGCGCGGGCGTGCAGAGCGGGCTCAAGGGCGCGTCGAGGATCGGCGCCGACCATGTGCCGTGCCACGCGCCGTCGCCGAAGCGGATGGCGTAGTCGAGCCCTTCGGCCGCCGGGTCGACGCGGTTGTTGTGGGTCGACAGGCGCAAATCCACGAACGGGTGTCGCTGCGCGAAGGCGGAGAGGCGCGGCACGAGCCAGCCGACCGCGAACGTGCCGACGGCTCCCAGCCGCAGCGTCTCGCGCATCGCGCCGTTCTCGAAGCGGGTCAGCGTGCCCGCCATCCGGTCGAACGCGTCGCTCACCCCCGGCAGCAGCATTTCGCCCTCGCGCGTCAGCATCAGGCCGCGCGGCAGGCGCTCGAACAGCGCGGCGCCGAGCGACTGCTCCAGCGCCTTGACCTGATGACTGACGGCCCCTTGCGTGACGTTCAGTTCGATCGCCGCGCGGGTGAACGACTGGGTGGCGTGCCGACGCCTCGAAGGCCCGCAGCGCCGTCAGCGGCAGATAGGGCCTCGCCATCCTCGTCCCCCAAATTTTTTCATGGCTCGCCCGAGAATTCGTGGTTTGCGCAGGGCGCCGCGAACTCGGCACATGCGGGGCAGGAAACCACGCCGGCACCGCTCCCGCCGCTGCCGCCATCCATAAGGTCCAGGCCTCATGTCCGCCACCCCGACCCTCCGATCCCTTGCCGCCTGGCTTGCCCTGACGGCCTGTCTCGCCTGCGGCTCGCCGAGCGCGAAGGCGGCCGAGGACGTGGCCATCGAGCGCCAGGTCCGGTCGGTCATCGAGCCTGTGATGCGCGCGGCGGCCATTCCCGGCATGGCCGTTGTCGTGGTCGAGAACGGCCGGCGCCATCATTTCAATTTCGGTGTCGATGCGCCCTCGGGCGGCAAGCCGGTGACGTCGGATACGCTGTTCGAACTCGGCTCCCTGTCGAAGACCTTCACCGCGACGCTCGGCGCCACGGCCGAGGCCGAGGGGCGCCTGTCGCTCGCCGACCCGGCCGAGCGCCTTGAGCCCGGGCTCGCCGGCCACCCGCTCGGCCGCGCGACGCTTCTCGATCTTGCGACCTACACGGCCGCGGGCCTGCCCCTTCAGTTCCCCGACGACGTGTCGGGCGCGGACGGCATCCTGCGATATTTCCAGACCTTCCGGCCCGCGGTCGAGCCGGGCGCCGTGCGGCTCTATTCCAACCCGTCGATCGGCCTTTTCGGCGAACTGGCCGGCCGTGCCCTCGGACCGGACTTCGCGGCGGCGATGACGCGCGAAATCCTGCCCGGCCTCGGCCTCGCCAGCACGTTCCTGGCGGTGCCGGAACGCGAGATGGCGCGCTACGCCCATGGCACCGCACCCGGCGGCGAGGCGATCCGCGTGTCGCCCGGCCCGCTCGACGGCCCGGCCTACGGTCTGAAGTCCTCAGCCGCCGACATGGCGCGCTTCCTGGAGGTGGAGATCGATCCGTCCACGCTCGCCGCCCCGCTTCGCGCCGGCGTCGAGGCGACCCATCTCGGGCATTTTCAGGTCGGCCCGGTGGTGCAGGGGCTCGGCTGGGAGCAGTATCCCTATCCCGTCGATGTCGAGACGCTGGTCGCCGGCAATTCCGCCGACATGGCGCTGAAGCCGCAAGCCGCGACGCGGCTCGACCCGTCGGAAGCCCCGCACGGCGCGGTTCTCTTCAACAAGACGGGCTCGACGCGCGGGTTCGGCGCCTATGCGGCCTTCGTGCCCGAGCGGCGGATCGGCGTCGTGTTCCTCGCCAACCGCAACTGGCCGAACGAGGCGCGCGTGCGCGCGGGCCACGCCATTCTCTCGACCCTCGACTGACGGATCGCCTCAGCCGCGCTCGAACAGGAGGCGCACAACGTTGTCGGGATCGGCCGGCTTCCGGAACACCGGCACGTCGTCGTATTCCTGCGGGATGATCCAGTCGTCGTAGCCGGTGACGAAGACGATCGGCACGTCGTGGAGGCGAAGGGCGTGGGCGACGGGGAAGACCTTATCGCCCGCAAGATTCACATCGAGGATCGCCGCGTCCAGGCGCTCGCCGCCTTCCAGAAGCTTCAGCGCATCCTCGACGCTCGCCACCGGCCCGACGACCTCGCCGCCTCCGCTGCGCACCGCGGCGGTCATCGCCTCGGCGGCGAAATACTCGTCTTCCACGATCAGGACGCGCTGACCGGACAGTTCCAAGGCACAGGCTGTGAACATGGCGCATTCCGCTCGCGCGCGATCTTTCCCCCGTGATGTAAGGGCTTCACAACCGCTTGGCGAATGAAATGGCGGTAAGAAAACCGTCCCGTCTATCGAAGAGGTCGCCGCGTCTGCGGCGATGATGGGGGCAAGCCGGGGGATCGGGCTTGTGCGCCGTCGCCCCCGATCGTTAGATCGCTTGGCATGACGGATGGGCGCAGGGACAGTCCGGGATGGTTGCCGAGCCTTTCGACGAGCTGCCGCCGGCTCTTCTTGCCGGCTTTGCCGACTGCCTCTGGCGGATGGACGGGGAGGGCATGGTGA
>NZ_CAJYIU010000252.1 GCF_913775355.1 uncultured Aureimonas sp. | reverse complement strand
TCCCCGGATCGTCGCCTTTCCGCTGGTGCGCGAGGTGCAGTCGCTTCTGGCCGAGCAGGGCTACTACAAGGCGGAGGTGGACGGGCGCGCCGGTCAGGCGACCGACACCGCGATCCGCGCCTTCCAGACCGAGCGGGGCCTGCGCGTCGACGGCATGGCGACGCCGCTGCTCCTGACGCAGATCCGCGCGGCCGGGCATGTCGAGGAGATCGACCCGACGCAGGTCGCGAGCCTTGAGGCCGCCGGCACCGCCTCCGACGTCTCGGTGGGCGGCGGCAGCGACCTCGTGCGCCAGATCCAGGCCGGCCTTGCCGATGCGAAGGTGGCCGACCTGAAGCCGGACGGCATCCTCGGCGAGCGGACCAAGGCGGCCATCCGCACGTTCCAGGCCCTCGAAAGCCTCGACGTAACCGGCGAGCCGTCGCAGGAGGTGCTGGACCGTCTGCGCTCCCTGTCGGCTGCGAACTGACACGCACCATGCGACTGACCAGCGAGATGTTCGCGGCGTACCTCGTGCGCCGCGTCTTTGCCGACGGCGGGTTTGCCGCCGTCATGCGGCGGGGCGCGGATGCGGCGGGCGCGGTGTTCGTGGTGTTGCGGGGCCGCGACGGCGCGATCCGCCTCTTCGGGCCGGCGCCTCAGTCCATGGCCGACGAGAAGGGCGACCGCCGTTTCGTGGCGGAGGCCGTGACGGACGAGGCGGCGCTCGACGCGCGCTTCGCGCGCGAAGCCCGCTTCGACCCGGATTTCTGGGTGGTGGAGATCGAGACCGAACGGCCCGATCGCTACATGATGATCGTGGCCGCCGACTGAAGTCTCAGCCCTGCGCCTCGCGCGGGGTGGGACGCTCGCTGCGACGCCCGAACTCGCGGCGGCCCGGCTCGAACGAGCGGATGCCCTCGCCGGCGGCGCGCGCGGCAGGCTGGAGGCGCGCGGCGTTCACCATCGAACGGCAGTCCTCGACCTTCAGGGTGCGGTAGAAGAGCGCCAACCGGTCGAAGGCGAGGACCTCGAGCCCGACCGCGGGCTTCAGCATCATCATGATGCTCATCGCGTCGGCCGACGGGGTCTTCAGCGCCTTGAGGGCGACGGCAAGGCGCTCGCCGGTCGGGTCGGCGGCGATCTCGAGGACGGTGCGGCCGTCGATCGGCAGCGCCTGCGAGAGCCGATCGTAGAACGCGGCTTCCTGCCGCTCCATCGCGAGCAGCAGCAGCGCCTCCGTATCGACGGGCTGTGCCTGCGGCGCGGTCCGGCCGGTGAGCGCCAGACGACGCAGCGCCTCGCGCACGCCATCGACGGACGGGCCTTGGCGGCGCTTGGCGGGGGCAGGCTCGAGGAGCGGCGTTTCGGCGAGGAATTCGGGCGCGAGCGCCGGACTGTCCGGCTGCGCAGCGGCCGCCTCCGCAACGGCAGGCTCCGCCGCTGCCATCTCGGCTGCGGCCGGGGCCGGCATGGCGGGGGCGGGGGCAGGGCCCTCGGCGCGCCGGTTGCGGTTGTCGAGAAGGCGGGTGACGCGCTCGTCCTCGATGGCTCGCAGATGCGCGATGTCGCGCTCCTCGAGCACCGGGCTCGAAATCAGGAAGGGTGCGGAGACTTCGATCGGCTCGGCGACGAGAAGATCGACCAGCGAACGCGGCACACGGGCCGAGTGCGACAGGGCGGCCGCGGCGTTGCGCCGCGTCTCGGACCCGATGCGCCCCCAGAGCGGCACCACGAGACGCGCCATGTCGTCGGCCTGGCGCTGCGTTGGATGACGCAGCGCGCCGTAGGCCGTGATGGCGGCGGTGACGACCGTGTCGAACTGCTGCTGGGCCGGTTGGCGTTCGAGGGATCGGAAGATCCGCGGTGCGGCGTCCTTCATGGGGCTCCAGGCGAATGTGCGGGTGGTGTCCGGCCGTTCGACAGGATTAGACGCAATCCCTTAGCAACCTGTTAACCCTGCGAACCCTGCCCCCGCCTGACTTGGCCGCGTGACGCACCCGCAAGGCACGGGCGCACAACCGGCGGTCAGCGCCGGACAAGGCGAGTGCGCGACAGTTCCGGTGGGAAAACGACGGGCGCCCCTCGTGTGGCGTTTGAAAAGGAACCGGTCGCCTCGTCGATGCTTTCCCGCGACCGAAACGCGGATTCGGGAAGGAGGCGAGGAATGAACAACGTGCACCGGCTCGTCGTCCCCAAGCGGGACGACACCCGCAGGACGCCGAGCGCAGCGCTGGCCCGGACGGGCGAAGTGCTGATCCTGCCCTGCATTCGCTACGAGCGCATCGAGCTGCGCGACGCGCCGTCAGCAAGACGCGCGGCAGCACCGACCAGCCACGACCAACTCTGGCAGGACCTCACGGCCTGAACCGACCGGATGACGTGCGCCTGTCGCAAGGCGTCGCTGGCAGGCGGCTCTTGGCGATCGGCTATTCGGCGGGGCGACCGGCTTCCTCGGCCGTGGCCGGCCGGCAGACGATGGACCGGGCGAAGCGGTCGACGAAGGGGCGCTCGCTCTCCGAATCGACCAGCGAGCGGATGGTCATGTAGCCTTCCTCGGTCGGTAGTTCGACGGAGACCGTCTGGTCCGGCAGTTCGGTGCCCTCGACGCGGGCGAGATCGAGCTGCTCGCGCGTGCCGATCAGGAGATCGAGCGCGCCTTCGAGCGCCACGCGCTCGCTGATGCTGAAGAGATTGTCGCCGTTGCGGGCGTAGACCGACGCGGTCCAGAAGCCGGTCCGCTCCTCGGCCGTCACGCGCACGGGCCCGTCCTCGAGCGAGAAGCGGCAGGCGACGTCGATGAAGGCCGGATCGATGAAGGCGAAGGCGGCGGCCGCCGGCCGGTCACCTGCGGCCGCCGGTGGCTCGCCGACCCGCACCACGGAGAAGAGGTCCCCGAACCGAGCGAGGCGTGCCCAGGCGTCGTTCTCGGCCTGCATCGGGATCGAAAAGATGATGGCGATGTGGATGATCGCCGCGCCGACGAGGCCGACGAGGACGGCGAGAAGAAGCTTACCCATCGACGAGGCAGCCCGTGCGCACGATGAAGGGCATGGCGATGGGCGCGGCTCCGATGTCGGTCGAGATCGGGGTGTCGTAGAAGGTGAGGGCAAGGACGTAGCCGCCGTTGCCCTCGACCGCCAGCCAGTTGCCCGGCTGCGCGCGCGGGCCGACCGAGACCAGCGCCCGGTTGTCGTCGGAGCGCATCCAGTTCAGCGACACGAGATGCGACGGGCGGCCCTCGGTGACGGGGATCGGCAGGCCGGCGAAGTCGAAGGCCGAGAGCGTCGCGATGCGGGCGGGCGGATAGGCGCCCTCCAGCCGGTAGTCGCATTCGCGGCGGAGTTCGCGCCCCTGCGTGTCGATGCGGGCCTGGAAGGCCACCCCTTCGCCGAGACCCAACGTCAAGTCGCCGGAGCGGGCGAGGCGGGCCTTGGAATAGGGGTCGGCCGTCGGCGAGCCGGCGGTGCGGTTGGCGTGCCAGGGGCCGACGATCTGAATGGCCGCACCCTCGTAGCTTTCGAGCATGCGCGCCGCGGACCATGTGCCGAGGCCTAGCGCGACGCCGATGGCGAGGAGGGTGAGGACGAGAAATCGCATGGGCGGTGTATGACCCCGATCCGGCCGGCGCGCCAGAGGCGTTCCGTCAGCGGCTGACGCTGGGTTCGAGGCCGTCGGCGCGCGTCGACGCGAACTTCTCCGGCGTCGTCGGCTGCAGCGTCGAAAGCAGGAGCTCGAGGTCGGAGAGGACGCGCCGGGTGTTGGTGTTGATCAGCGCCGGACGGGCGATCTGCGGTGCGTCCTCGCCCTCGGGCTTGGGCACGTCGATCGAGCCGGGGGCGGGGATCGGGTCGTCGATATAGGGGATGGGGCGCAGCTCGATGCCTTGGTGCGCCGCCTCCATGAAGCGCTGCCAGGTCATGGCGGGAAGGCCGCCGCCGGTCAGCTTGTTGGTCGGCTTGTAGCTGTCGTTGCCGAACCAGACGGCGGCGGTGAAGTTGCCGGTGAAGCCGACGAACCAGGCGTCGCGATAGCTCTGCGTGGTGCCGGTCTTGCCGCCCGCGCGCGTCATCGACAGGCGGGCGCGGCGGGCCGTGCCGACTTCGGGGATGCGCACGAACATCTGGTTCATGCTCTTGGTCGCCTGCTCCGACAGGACGCGGCGGCGCGGCGGCATGTCCCGCTCGGCATCCCAGAGGACGTGACCCTCGGCATCGGTGATCTGCTGTACGGCGTGGCGGTTCGACGTCAGGCCGCCGGCCGGGAAGACGGAATAGCCGGTCGCCTGATCGAGGATCGTCACCTCGTTGGTGCCGAGTGCGATGGTCTTGTCGCCGCGCAGCGGGGTCTCGACACCCATGTTGCGCGCGAGCTCGGCCACCTTGCCGGGGCCGGCGCCCTTTTCCTGGCTGAGCTTGACCGCGACCGTGTTGAGCGAGCGGGCCATCGCGTCCTGGATCTGGAGGCGGCCGGCGTATTTCAGGCCGTAGTTCTGCGGCGACCAGTTGCCGACGCTGACCGGGCCGTCGACGATCATGTCGGTCGGCTTGTGGCCGTTCTCCATGGCGAGCGCGTAGACATAGGCCTTGAACGAGGAGCCCGGCTGGCGAAGCGCGCGGGTGGCGCGGTTGAACTGCGACAGGCCGTAGTCCCGGCCGCCGACCATGGCGACGACGCCGCCGTCGTCGGCGATCACCGCCATCGCGCCTTCCTCGACGCCGAAGGTCTTGCCGTACTGGCGAAGGTGGAAGTCGACGGATTCGTCGGCCAGCTGCTGCAGGCCCATGTCGATCGTGGTGCGGGCGACGAAGGTGCGCTGGGGCAGGTCGGCGGCGATGCGCTGGATCTCGTCGAAGGCGAAGTCGAGGAAGTAGTCCGGCGACTTGATGACGGATCGGTCGACCGCCGTCGCCGGATGGCGCCGGGCGGCGACGACCTGACCCTCGGTCATGAAGCCGGAATCGACCATGGCGCTGAGGACGACGTTGGCGCGGGCGCGGGCGGCCGGCAGGTTGTTGTGGGGCGCGTACTGGGTCGGGGCCTTGAACAGGCCCGCGAGCATGGCGGCCTCGGCGAGGTTCACGTCACGGATGTTCTTGCCGAAGTAGAACTCGGCCGCCGCCGCAGCGCCGTTGGCGCCGCCGCCCATGTAGGCGCGGTCGAGATACATGCCAAGAATCTCGCGCTTGGTGAGATTGGCTTCGAGCCAGAGCGCGAGGAAGGCCTCGTTGATCTTGCGCTCCAGCGAGCGCTCGTTGGAGAGGAAGACGTTCTTGGCGAGCTGCTGGGTGAGCGTCGAGCCGCCCTGGACGACGCCGCCGGCCCGCGCGTTCTGGCCGAGCGCGCGGCCGAGACCGATGAAATCGATGCCCCAGTGCTCGAAGAAGCGGCGGTCCTCGGTGGCGAGCACCGCCTTGACGAAGTGGTCGGGCAGCTCATCGATGGGAACGGCGTCGGCCTTGAGGATGCCGCGGCGGCCGATCTCGTTGCCGTGCCGGTCGAGGAAGAGGACGGAATAGTCGGCCTGCTGGGGAAGGCCCGCGACGGTCTTCTTCATGGCCGGCTGGGCGAGGACGAGGAGGACGATGAAGCCGGCGAGGCCGATCGTCAGCGTCTCGCAGCAAAGCTCGACGACGACGCGGTTGAAGCCGCGCACGCGAAAGCGGCGTGAGGCGATGGTGATGCTTTCCCAAGCGCCGGAAAAGCCATGGAAAAGCCGCCAGAGCGTGGTATCCAGCCAAGCATCGACTTCCATCAGTCGGGATGGAGCGCGCCGCCCCTTCGGCTTGGACGAAAACAGTTTCGGCACGGTCAGCCCATCCCCCGGCGCGCCGCTTCGACGCGTCGAACCATCTTACAAGAACCTGTCGGCGAGACAATCAGCCGTCGGCATCGTCGGCCTGGAAAGGCCATCCAATGCAGACGTATATGGGCGGTTCCGAGGCGCGGCCCACAGGTTTCATGGATCGCAGAGCAAGATGAACGAAACCCCCTTCTGGGCGCGCAAATCGCTCGACGAAATGACGGCGGAGGAGTGGGAGCAGCTGTGCGACGGCTGCGGCCGGTGCTGCCTCAACAAGCTGGAGGACTGGGACACCGGCGAGATCATCTGGACCAACGTCGCCTGCCACATGCTGGACGGGGCGAGCTGCCGCTGTGCCGACTACGAGAACCGGCATGCCAGCGTGCCGGACTGCGTGACGCTCGACCCCGATCTCGTCCGCTCGATCGTCTGGCTGCCGCCGTCCTGCGGCTACCGGCTGATCGCGGAAGGCCGGCCGCTCTATTGGTGGCACCACCTCGTGTCGGGCGACCCGGACACGGTGCACCAGGCGGGCGTCTCGGTGCGGGGGCGCACGGTGAGCGAGGAGGGGATGGAGCCGGAGGACTACGAGGATCATCTCGCCGCGTGGCCGGGCAACGATCCCGGCGAGGGAGATCAATCCGAAATAGGAAAATCGTCAGAAATAGGAAAATAGTCATTGACTGCGTGACGGTGCCGATGTAGGGTTCAGGCATAGTCGAATTGGTGCGCTTCGAAGGCGGTCGCTTCCCGGCAGGGGACGGCCGCCTTCTGCGTTTCCTGCAAGGGGGGTGGCATGGGGAAGCCGGACGAGACGCTGCTGTCGGAGCGACTGTTCGCAGCGCTGACCGCCGAGGTCTCGGCGCTGGAGAAACGGCCGCGGCGCGTGCCGGAGACTCCGGGCGAGCCGCTGCCGAAGAAGACCACGGCGGAGCGCGCGGGCGAGGCCAAGGCGCGCGTCGAGGCGATCTCGCAGCTGACGCGCACCCTGGAGAAGCTTCTGGAACTGCGTCAGCTCGAAGCCCTGTCGCGCGAGACGGGACGGCGGGAGGACACGGCGGAAGCCGACACGCTGCGCGCCGAGATGCTGAAGCGGCTGAAGGCGATCGACGCGCGGCGCGGCGGCGCGGCCGGCCTGTTCGAGGCGCTGGCACCGGCAGGTGAGGCGGCGGCCTGATGGCGGCGGCGTTCTGGCGGGATGTCGAGCGCGAACTGGCGGGGCAGCCGGCGCACGTCCTGCGCGGGGCGATGCCGCCCTGGGCCGCCTGCGCGCGGCCGGCGCAGCTGCCGCCGCCGGGCGACTGGCGGCAATGGCTGCTGGTCGGCGGTCGCGGGTCGGGCAAGACGCGGGCGACAGCCGAGTGGGTGCGGGCGATGGCGCTCGGCGAGGCGCCGATCGGCCCCCACGTCCACGGGCGCATCGCGCTGGTGGCCGAGACGCTGGGGGATGCCCGGGAGGTGATGGTGGAGGGAGAAAGCGGGCTCCGCGCGCTCGACTACGAGACGCGCCCCGTCTTCGAGGCCTCGCGCCGGCGGCTGGTGTTCGCGAACGGGGCGGTGGCGCAGGTGTTTTCGTCGGAGGACCCCGATGCGCTACGCGGCTACCAGTTCGATGCCGCCTGGGGCGACGAGCTGGCCAAGTGGACCTATGGCGAGGACTGTTTCGACAACCTGCAACTGGCGCTGCGGCTGGGGGCGAACCCCCGAATGGTGCTGACGACGACGCCGCGCGCGGTGCCGATCCTGAAGCGGCTGATGAGCGAGGCGGGCACGGCGGTGACGCGGATGCGGACCGCCGAGAACGCCGGCAATCTCGCCGACGGTTTCGTCGCGGCGATGGACGCGCGCTACGGCGGCTCGCGGCTGGCGCGCCAGGAACTCGACGGCGAGATGATCGAGGCGCGAGAGGACGCCCTGTTCGACCGCTCGGGCATCGATCGGCTGCGGGTGCGGGCGGCACCGAGCCTCAACCGGATCGTCGTGGCGGTGGACCCGCCGGCCTCGTCCGGGCGGGCCTCGGACGCCTGCGGGATCGTGGCGGCGGGGCTCGCCGGTGACGGGACGATCTATGTTCTCGCCGATCGGAGCCGATGCGGGCTGAAGCCGCCGGAATGGGCGGGCGCGGCGGTCAGCCTCTATCGCGAGCTGGAAGCCGACCGGATCGTCGCCGAGGTGAACCAGGGCGGCGAGATGGTGGAGGCTGTGCTGCGGGCGGTGGCGCCCGACGTGCCGGTGTCGAGCGTGCGGGCGACGCGGGGCAAGTGGGTGCGGGCCGAGCCCGTGGCCGCACTCTACGAGCAAGGGCGCGTGCGCCACGCGGGGGGCTTCGCCGAACTTGAGGACGAACTCTGCGATTTCGGCACGGACGGCCTGTCGAACGGCCGCTCGCCGGACCGGCTGGACGCGATGGTCTGGGCGGTGACGGCGCTCAGCCAACCGCGCAGCGAGCCGCGCATTCGACGGCTGTGACGCCAGCCGCTTAACGCATTCCGTTCAACGGAGACATGAGATGGGTTTGACGACGAGGCTGAAGGCTTTGGCGGGGCTGGCGCCTGCCTCGGCGGGCGCGCCGGAGGTGCGGTCGGGGCCCGGCGGCGGGGCGCTGGTGTTTGCGGGCGCAGCGGACGAGGCGGACTGGACGGAGCGGTCCTATGGATCGCTGGCGCGCGCCGGGTTCATGCGCAATCCGCTGGTCTATCGCTGCGTGCGGCTGATCGCCGAGACCACGGCGGCGGTGCCGTTCATACTCTACGAGGGGCGGCGCGAGGTGGAAGCGCATCCGCTGCTCGATCTCCTGCGCCAGCCGAACGGACTGCAGGACGGGGCGGCCCTGATCGAGACGCTGGTCGGGCATCTTCTCCTTTCGGGCGCCGCGCATGTCGAGGCGAGCGTTCTCGACGATCGGCCCCGGCAGCTTCATGCGCTGCGGCCGGACCAGATCCGGACGGTATCGTCGGCGGACGGCTGGCCTGAGGCGGTGGAGCAGCGGGTCGGCAGGCGCGTCCGGCGCATCGCGCTGGAAGGCGACGGCGAGCGGCCGGCACGGGTGCTGGCGATCCGGCTGTTCCACCCGTTGAGCGAGGCCGACGGGTTCGCGCCGGTCGGGGCGGCGCAGACGGCGCTCGACCTTCACAACGCGGCGACGCGCTGGAACAAGGCGCTGCTCGACAACTCGGCCCGGCCGTCCGGCGCGCTGGTCTACCAGCCCGGCGACGGCGGCAACCTGACGGGCGACCAGTTCGAGCGGCTGAAGACGGAGCTGGAAAGCGGCTATGCCGGCGCTGCGCGCGCCGGGCGGCCGATGCTCTTGGAAGGCGGGCTCGACTGGAAGGCGATGGCGCTGAGCCCGCGCGACATGGATTTCATGGAGGCGCGCAACGGCGCGGCACGGGACGTGGCGATCGCCTTCGGCGTGCCGCCCATGCTGCTCGGCATTCCGGGCGACGCGACCTACGCCAACTATGCCGAGGCCAACCGGGCGCTCCTGCGCCTCACCGTGCTGCCGTTGGTGGCGCGGCTGTCCGGCGCGCTCGGCAACTGGCTCGGGGCCTTCTACGAGGGCGGGCGGGACCTGCGGCTCGGCTTCGACGCCGACCGGATCGAGGGGCTTTCGGTGGAGCGCGAGGCGCTGTGGTCGCGGGTCGGCGCGGCGGGCTTCCTCGACGAGGACGAGAAGCGCGAAGCGGTGGGCTATGGGCCGCGCGGGCGGCGCGCGGCGGGGTAACGGGGGACTTTCATGGATACGATGACGGGGGACGTTGCGTCCCCGCTGGCGCTGTTCGGCGCCAAGCTGGCGGGCGCGGTGGGCGGGTCGGTGATCTCGATCGCCTACCTCCTGCCGAACGGCCGGCGCGAGGCGATGGCGCGGTTCCTGACCGGGGCCGTGACGGGCGTCGTCTTCGGCGGGCCGGCGGGAATTGCGCTCGGCGACCATCTGGCGCTCGGCGGCCGGGTCGGGGCGGCCGAGCTCCTGCTGATCGGCTCGGCGGCGGTGAGCCTGTCGGCCTGGTGGGCACTTGGCGCACTGCAGCGGTTTGCCGAAGGGCTCTGGGTCCGGCCGGCGCGAAAGGGGCAGTCATGACGCGGGTGCCTTCGATCAAGCGCACGATGCCGCTCGCGGCGGCGGCCGACGACGACGAGCCGGGGCTGATCCGCGGCTATGCGAGCCTCTTCGAGCGGACGGACCGGGCGGGCGACCGCATCCGGCGCGGGGCTTTCGCGCGTTCGCTGGAGGAGCGCACGGCGGCCGGGGTCCGCATGCTCTGGCAGCACGATCCGGGCGAGCCGATCGGGCGCTGGACGGTCTTACGCGAGGACGCGCGCGGGCTCTACGCCGAAGGACGGCTGGAACTCGGCAGCCGGCGCGGGCGCGAGGCTTTGGCGCTTCTGCGGGGCGGAGCGATCGACGGGCTGTCGATCGGCTTCCGCACCCGTCGCGCCCAGCCGCTGCGGGATGCGGCGCGCCGGCTGCTCACCGATATCGACCTCTGGGAGATCTCGCTCGTGACCTTTCCCATGCAGGACGCGGCGCGGGTGCGCGAGGTGCGCGGCTTCGCCTTCGACTGGGCGGGGCGCCTTCGCGATGCGGCGCGACGGATCGCGCGGCCGGGGCTTATCGCCGGCGCCTGACGCCACGCCACCCTTCCACCACTTCCTCGAACCCCGTGTCCGGTCTGCCGGCGCGGGGTTCGCCTTTTCCAGCCTGAGGAGACGACATGCAGACCTTCAACCAGGGCGCGCCCGAGACCAAGGCCAACGGCGGGCGCGAGGGCGCCGAGGCGCTGACCGAGCTGATGACGGCCTTCGACGCCTTCCGCGAGGCCAACGACGAACGAATGTCGCAGATCGAGAAGCGCATGAGCGCCGACGTCCTTTCGGGCGACAAGGTCGAGCGCATCGCGAAGGCGATGGACGAGCAGGAGAAGCGGCTGGAGCGGCTGGTGCTGAAGGGCATGCGCCCGCCGGCCGGTGGCAACACGGAGACCGCAGGCGGCGAGCCGAGCGAGCATCGCTCCGCATTCGAGGCCTATGTACGGGGCGGCGACGAGACGCGCCTGCGCCGCCTGGAGGAGAAGGCGATGTCGGGCCTCGTCGGCGCCGACGGCGGCTTCCTCGTGCCGGCCGAGACCGAGACCGAGATCGGGCGGCGGCTGGCGGCGGTCTCGCCGATCCGCGGCATCGCCAGCGTGCGTACGGTCTCCTCGGCGGTGCTGCGCAAGCCCTTCGCCGTGAACGGCGCGCAGACCGGCTGGGTCGGCCAGGCCGACGCGCGGCCGCAGACCAACGCGCCGCAGCTCGCCGAGCTGAGCTTCCCGACCATGGAACTCTACGCCATGCCGGCGGCCACCAACGCGCTGCTGGACGATGCGGCCGTCAACATCGACGCCTGGATCGGCGAGGAGGTGGAACAGGCCTTCGCGGCGCAGGAGGGCACGGCCTTCGTGACGGGCGACGGCGTGTCGAAGCCGAAGGGCTTCATGACCTACCCGACGGTGGCCGAGTCGGCGTTTGCCTGGGGCAGCGTCGGCACCGTCTCGACCGGGGCGAACGGCGGCTTCCTGGCCGGCGCGGCGGGCGATGCGCTGATCGACCTGATCTACGCGCTGAAGGCGGGCTACCGGCAGAACGCGAGCTTCGTGATGAACCGCCGCACGCAGAGCGCGGTGCGCAAGCTGAAGGACGGCGACGGCAACTACCTTTGGGCGCCGCCGACGGCGGTGGGGGCGCGGGCGACGCTGATGGGCTTCCCCGTGGTGGAGGCCGAGGCGATGCCGGACATCGGCGCGGGGACCAAGGCGATCGCCTTCGGCGACTTCGGGCGGTTCTACCTCGTGGTCGATCGCCAGGGCGTGCGCGTGCTGCGCGATCCCTACAGCGCCAAGCCGTATGTCCTCTTCTACACGACCAAGCGCGTCGGCGGCGGCATCCAGGACTTCGACGCGGCCAAGCTCCTGAACTTCGCGGCCTGATCGCGGCGGCGGGCCGGGCCCTCAGGGCCCGGCCTACCTTCTTTCGGAATGCCAAGGGGGTTGGCGATGATCTGGATCGAGAACGGGGCGCCCGTCGTGGAGCCGGTGACGCTGGCCGAGGCGAAGGCGCATATCCGCGTCGACCGCGACGACGAGAATGCTGCGATCGAGGCGTTCGTGCGTGCCGCGCGCGAGACGATCGAGGCGCGGACGGGGCTGGTGCTCGCGCCGCGCGCGATGCGGCTGTGCCTCGATCGGGCGCCGTGGCCGGACCTCGCCCTGTCGAAGGGGCCGGCTCGCGAGGTGACGGCGGCGCGGATCTTCGACGAGGCGGGCGAGCCGCAAGAGGTCCATGCCGCGTCGGTGCGGATCGTGCGGGGGGGAAGCGCGCTTCGGCTGCCGCCGGCCCTGACCGGCGCGGCGGGCCGTGACGTCGAGATCGAGCTGGAGATGGGTGTCGCGACTGTCCCCGACATGCTGCGGCTCGCCATGCTTCATCTCGTCTCGGTCTCCTACGAGATGCGGGGCGCGGCACCGCCCGCCATGCAGCCCGCCCACCTGCCGCCGCTGGTGTGCGGGCTTCTCGCGCCCTATCGCCGGGTCGGTCTGTGATGGCGCCGCAATTTATCGACGCGGGGCTGTTTCGCCACCGCGCGACGATCGAGCGCAACGAGATCGTGCCGGACGCGATGGGCGGCGGGCAGGATCGCTGGGTCGAGGTCGGCGAGACGTCGGTGCGACTGGAGCCGCTGACCGTCGAGAGCGACGAGCGGCAGGGGCAGCGGATCGGCACGGCGACGCATCGGGTGACGCTGCGGGCGCGGCCCGGTCTCGACCGGGGCATGGCCTTTCGCGTCGGGCCGCGGCGCTTCGTGATCCGCACCCTCCACGACCCAGACGAGACGGGGCGCTACCTCGTGTGCCGCTGCGAGGCGGATGCGTGATCGCGCGGGTGGAGACGAGGTTGGTGCGGACCGGGCTGATAGCCCGCATGCGCGCGGCGGTTCGGCGGGTGGCGGCGCGGCAGGCGGTGGAGCGCCTGGAGCGCGAGGAGCGGGCGACGGCAATCCCTGACGAAAAGTTAACGAGCGAGAGGCGCGTGGATGGGTTATCACGCCATGTGTAATACGGTATTGGTCACGTGATACCGGGAGCGAAGAGGACTGAATGCCATGGCGCATCCCAGCGCTGAACTCCAGACGACCATCGTTTCGACCCTGACGCAGGACCCCGCGCTTCTGGCGCGGCTCGGCGGCCCGAAGGTCTTCGACCGCGTGCCCGAGCGGGCTGCGTTTCCCTACCTGACCCTCGGCCGCACGGCGGTCGTGGACTGGTCCACCGGGACCGAGGACGGCGCGGAGCACATCCTGACGCTGCACGTCTGGGCCAAGGGCGGATCGAAGCAGGAGACCTACGAGATCATGGACGTGGTCTCGAACAAGCTGCACGACCAGGCGCTGCCGCTGGCCGGCCATCGGCTGGTGAACCTGCAGCTCCAGTTCGCCGAGGCGCGGCAGGAGCCCGACAGCCCCGCCTATCACGGCATCCTGCGCTTTCGCGCGGTGACGGAGCCGCTGGCTTAGGCAAGCCAGACATTCACACGACGAGCATCGCGAAGGGCGGTCCGCAAGGGCCGCCCTTCTTCGTTTCGGCATTCGAAAAAGGACTGGACGACATGGGCGCACAGAAGGGCAAGGACCTCCTCCTGAAGGCGGACTCGCAAGGGATCGGCACGTTCGAGACGCTGGCGGGACTGCGCTCGCGTCGCCTCTCGTTCAACGCCGAGACGGTCGACGTGACCGACGCCGAGAGTGCAGGGCGCTGGCGCGAGCTGCTCGGCGGAGCGGGCGTCCAGCGGGCCTCGCTGTCGGGGTCGGGCATCTTCAAGGATACGGCGTCGGACGCGTCGCTGCGCCGACTGTTCTTCGAGGGGCGTGTGGCCGCGTTTCAGGCGGTGATCCCGGACTTCGGCACGGTGACGGGGCCGTTCCAGGTGACGGCGCTGGAATACGGCGGCGAGCACAACGGCGAGGTCTCGTTCGAGGTGTCGCTGGAGTCGGCCGGCGCGCTCCAGTTCGCGGCGCTCTGAGATGGCGGTGAACCGACGCCGCGGCGAGGTGGAGGCCGTGCTGGACGGGCGGGCGCACCGGCTCTGCCTGACGCTCGGCGCGCTCGCCGAACTCGAAGACGCCTTCGCGCTCGACGACATCGCGAGCCTTGCGGAACGCTTCGGCAGCGGACGCCTGTCGGCGCGCGACCTGACGCGCATCATCGGCGCAGGCCTGCGCGGGGGCGGGACGGCCATCGCCGACGAGGAGGTCGCGGCCATGTCGGTCGAGGGCGGGGCGGCGGGGGCGGCACGGATCGCCGCCGATCTTCTGGCGGCCGCCTTTGGCGGGCCGGAGGAGGCGGCCGCCCGCCCTTGAGCGCCGCCGCGCCGCCCACGACGGCCGGCGCGGCGGCCTTTCCCTGGGACGAACTCTTCGCGGCGGCGGTGTGCCTCCTGCACCTCGCGCCGGACGCGGTGTGGCGGGCGAGCCCGCGCGAGCTGGCGCTGGCGCTGCGCCCCTTCGCCGCCATGACCGAGCCGCCGAGCCGCTCGGCGCTCGACGACCTGATGCAACGCTTTCCCGACACGAGGTGAGACATGGCGGACGAGGTGGATGCCCTGCGCATTTCGGTCGAGGCCGATACCGGCGGCTTCGAACGGGCGCTCAACGATCTTTCGACCCGTGCCAACGCCTTCGGCGCGGCGCTGACCTCGGCCTTCCGGGGCGCGGCCGGCGGCGGGCGTTCGCTGGACGGGGTGCTGCGCCAGTTGGGCGGGCGGATCTCGACCATCGCGCTCGATGCCGCCCTGAAGCCGCTGACGCAGCTGGCGGGCGGGCTTCTCGGGCAGATGCTCTCCGGGGTCGGCGGCGCTGGGCTCGCCCGGGCGGGCGGGGCGGCGACGGGCGGTATCGTGCCCTTCGCCAATGGCGGTGTCGTGCGGGCCCCGACCTTCTTTCCCAGCGGCGGGCGGATCGGGCTGATGGGCGAAGCGGGGGCGGAGGCGATCCTGCCGCTGCGGCGCGGGCCGGACGGGGCGCTCGGCGTCGCGGCGCCGGGAGCCGCCGGCGCGCGGGGCGGGCCGTCGATCGTCTTCAACGTGACGACGCCGGACGCGCCGAGCTTCAAGCGGGCGGAGGTGCAGATCCAGGCGATGATCGCGCGCGCGGCGATGCGCGGGCAGAGGGGGCTTTGACGATGATTGCGTCCTTCAGCGAGGAGCGGTTTCCGCTGCGCGTCGCCTTCGGCACCGCGGGGGGGCCGGAGCGGCGGACCGACATCGTGCGCCTGTCGAACGGGTACGAGAACCGCAACCAGCGCACGCGCCACTCTTGGCGGCGCTACGACGCCGGTTCGGGCGTGCGCAGCGTCGAGGATCTCGTCGCGGTACTGCACTTCTTCGAGGCGCGGCGCGGGCGGCTGAACGGGTTCCGCTTTCGCGACCCGTTCGATTACGCCTCGGCGCCGGGCGGCGTGGCGATCACCGCGTTCGACCAAAGGATCGGGATCGGTGACGGCGAGACGCGGGCTTTCCAGTTGGTGAAGAGCTACGGCTCGGGCGACGACGCGTATGTTCGGCCGATCGGCAAGCCGGTGCCGGGCAGCGTTCGCGTCGGGCTCGGGGGTGCGGTCACGGATGCGGGCGTGGCGGTCGATGCCGTGTCGGGCAGGGTGAGCTTCACCGAGCCGCCCGCGGCCGGCGCGTCGGTGACCGCCGGGTTCGAGTTCGACGTTCCCGTGCGCTTCGACATGGATCACCTGTCGATCAACGTCGCCGCGTTCGAGGCGGGCGACATTCCGTCGATTCCGCTCGTGGAGGTCCGGCCATGACCGGACTTTCTGAGGCGTTTCGGGCGCGTCTCGCGCAGCCGGCGACGACGCTCGCCCATGCCTGGCGCGTGAGGCGCCTGGACGGACGGGTCATGGGCTTCACCGATCACGATGAGGACCTCGCCTTCGCCGGTACGCTGTTTTCGGCGCATACCGGCTGGACGGCGGGCGAGGCGGAGACGGCGCTCGGGCTTGGCCCGGGCACGCAGGGGATCGAAGCCGCGCTGTCGGCGGACGCGATCCGCGAGGACGAGATCGCGGCGGGTCTCTTCGACGGCGCGAGCGTGGAGATTTTCCGAGTCGACTGGCAGCGGCCGGAAGATCACCTGTTGGTCGACGTCGCCGACTTTGGCGAAATCGTGCGCACCGATGTCGGGTTGACGGTGGAGCTTCGCGGGATCGCCGCGCGGCTCGAGCGCCAGCACGGACGATACTATCGACGCCGCTGCGATGCGGCGCTCGGCGACGAGCGCTGCCGGGTGGACTTGAGCGGGTGGACGAGGCGCGGGCGGATCGCAGCCGTGGAAGCCGGCCGGGTGATGCTCGAAGACCTCGGCACGTTCGACCTCGCTCCCTATCGGCACAGCCGATTGCGGGTGGGAACGGTGCCGGCGCGGAGCGTTCGGGCATTGCGGTTCGGCGATGATGGCCTCGTCGTCGTGGACCTCGCGGAGGGCGTGCCGCCCGCGTGGCGACCGGGCGACGAGGCGGACCTCGTGGCCGGCTGCGACCGGAGCTTCACGACCTGCCGGGAGCGGTTCGGCAACGGGCTGAACTTCCGGGGCTTCCCGCATATCCCCGGTGCGGACGCGGCGCTGACGGTGGCGAAAAGCGATGCGTTGCACGACGGATCGGCGGTGGTGCCGTGAGCGCACGGGAGCGGGCACTGGCTGTGGCGCGGACTTTCCTGGGGACGCCCTACCGGCATCAGGGGCACCGGTGCGGGGTCGGGTGCGACTGCCTCGGTCTCGTGCGCGGGGTCTGGCGCGAGCTCTATGGGCGGGAGCCGGAGGCGCCGGGCCCGTATTCGCCGGACTGGGCGGAGACAAGTGGCGGCGATCCGCTGATAGAGGCGGCGCGCCGGCATTTCGCAAGCGTCGCGCCCGGCGACGGGCGGCCGGGCGATCTCGTGCTGTTTCGCTGGCGCGACACGGGGCCCGCCCGGCACTGCGGCATCCTGGACGAGCCGGACGAGAGCGGCCCGCGTCTCATCCATGCCTACGAGGGGGCGAGCGTCCTGTCCTCGCCGCTGACACCCGGCTGGGCGGGCCGCATCGCCGCCACCTTCCGCTTTCCCGACGAGGTCTGAGTCATGGCGACCATTCTACTGCAGGCGGCCGGCGGCGCGCTTGGCGGCCTCGTCGGCGGCACGTTCGGGGCGGTCGCGGGCCGGGCGATCGGAGCGCTCGGCGGCTATGCGCTCGACAACCGGCTGCTGGCGCGGGGAGCGCGGCGCGAGAGCGGACGGCTGCGCGCGAGCCGGGTGATGGAGGCCGACGAGGGCGGCGGCGTCGCGCGGGTCTACGGCACGGCGCGGGTCGCGGGGCAGGTGATCTGGACGACGCGGTTCGAGGAGGCGACCCGCACCGACCGGCAGGGCGGGAAGGGTGGCGGCAGCCGGGGAGCCACCGAGACGACGGTCTACAGCTATTTCGGCAACGTGGCGGTGGCGCTTTGCGAGGGGCCGATCGCCTGCGTGCGGCGCATTTGGGCGGACGGGGAGGAACTCGATCTCGCGGCGGTGACTTGGCGGCTCCACCACGGGACCGAGACGCAGGCGCCCGACCCGCTGATCGAGGCGCGGCAGGGCACGGGACGAGCGCCGGCCTATCGCGGCATGGCCTACCTTGTCTTCGAGCGGCTGCCGCTGGAGCGATGGGGCAACCGCATTCCGCAGATTTCCTGCGAGGTGGTGCGGCCGGTCGGCGCGCTCGAAGAGCGTATCCGAGCGATCACCATCATCCCCGGAGCGACGGAGCACGGGCTCGACCCGGTGGTCGTGCGCGAGCGTATCGGCGAGGGACACGACCGGCTGGTCAACCGTAACGTCCTGCACGGCGGGAGCGACTTTGGCGCGTCGCTCGATGAACTGACCGCCCTTTGCCCCGCGCTGGAGCGCGCAGCCCTCGTGGTCGCCTGGTTCGCCGACGACCTGCGTGCCGGGTCGGCGAGTTGCCGACCCGGCGTCGAGACGGCCGAGCGCGACGAGACAGAGCGCTGGAGCGCGGGCGGGGTGGGGCGCGAGAGCGCGCGGGTCGTCAGCCGCGTCGACGGCGGCCCGGCCTATGGCGGCACACCCTCGGACGCGGGTGTGCGCCGCGCGATCGCGGCGCTTCGCGGGAAAGGGTTGAAGGTCACGCTCTATCCTTTTCTTCTGATGGACGTTCCACCCGGCAACGGGTTGCCCGATCCCTACGGCGGGCCCGAGCAGGCGGCCTTTCCGTGGCGCGGGCGGATGACGCTGGACCTTGCGGAAACGCTGAGCGGTTCGAGCGACGGAACGGCGGTGGCGCGGGCGGAGATCGCGCGCTTCGTCGGTCGCGCGCGCGGCTCGGACTTCACGCTCGACGGCGACGGCATCCGCCATGCGGGGCCGGCGGAATGGTCGTATCGGCGGATGATCCTGCATCAAGCCTGCCTTGCCCGTTCGGCAGGCGGGGTGGACGCGTTCGTGATCGGCTCGGAAATGCGGGGGCTGACGCGGCTGCGCGACGAGGCGGGGCGCTTCCCCTTCGTGGAGGCGCTGATCGACCTGGCCCGCGACGTGAAGGCTATCCTGCCGGAGGCGCTCGTCACCTATGCGGCCGACTGGAGCGAGTATTTCGGCTACCAGGCGGGCGGCGGCGACGTGTTCTACAATCTCGACCCGCTCTGGGCCGAGCCCGCGATCGGGGCGGTCGGCATCGACAACTACCTGCCGCTGTCGGACGAACGGGACGAAGGCGAGACGGTGTCGCGCGACGGGACGGCGTCTCCCTACGACCTCGACGGGCTCATCGCCGGGATCGCGGGCGGCGAGTATGCCGACTGGTTCTACCCGGACGACGCGGCGCGTCGCCGGGGAGATCGCGCGGCGATCACCGATGGGCTGGGCAAGCCCTGGGTCTTCCGGGCGAAGGACCTCCTGTCCTGGTGGCGGCTGCCGCACGTCGAGCGTCGCGGCGGTGTGGAGGCGATGGCGCCGACGACCTGGGTGCCGATGTCGAAGCCGATCTGGTTCACCGAACTCGGCTGCCCCGCGATCGACAAGGGTGCCGGCCAGCCGAACGTCTTCGTCGATCCGAAGTCAGCCGAGAGCGCGCTGCCGCATTTTTCGACCGGCGCGCGCGACGACCTGATCCAGCGACGCTTCATCGAGGCGCACCAACGGCACTGGGACGAGACGGCGGACGGGTTCATCGCGGCCCGCAATCCCGTCTCGCCGCTCTACGGCGGTCGGATGGTGGCGGCGGACGCCATCCATCTGTGGACGTGGGACGCCCGGCCCTATCCGGCGTTTCCCGAGCGCGCGTCGCTCTGGCGCGATGGCGGCAACTGGCAGCGGGGCCACTGGCTGAACGGACGGCTCGGCCGTGCGCCGATGGACGGGCTGATTGCGACGCTGCTGCGCGACCACGGCTTCCATGCGTTCGACGTGTCGGAGGTCGACGGGATGGTCGGCGGCTTCGTCGTGTCGGGACTCGGTTCGGCTCGCGGAGAACTGGAAGAGCTGTTGCGGCTGACCGGCATCGAGGCGATCGCCCGGGGCGGTGTCCTCAGCTTCCGCTCGGTCGGTCGGCGGGGCGTGTCGCCGGAGCCGATCGTGACGGTCGATCCGCCGGACGAAGCGGCGATCGAGGTGCGCCGCTTCGGCGACGGCGAGACACCGGGTGAGATCGTGGTCGGCTTCGGGGATGGCGAGCGGTCGTATCGCCCGGCGGCGTCGGAAGCGATGTTGCCGGGACGCTCAAAACCGGGGCAGGCGACGGTGGAACTGCCGATCTCGCTGACGGAGGACGAGGCGCGCCGGCTGGCCGAGGGGCTTCTAGAGCGCGAGGCGGG
This sequence comes from uncultured Aureimonas sp., assembly GCF_913775355.1. Taxonomy (GTDB): domain Bacteria; phylum Pseudomonadota; class Alphaproteobacteria; order Rhizobiales; family Rhizobiaceae; genus Aureimonas. The sequence goes on along the minus strand of NZ_CAJYIU010000252.1, from coordinate 399 downwards.
AGACCGGGAGGTCGCGCGCTTCGCGCTGTCGCCGGCCGCGATCGAGGTCGGGCCCGGCGACCGGATCATGATCGAGGGGCGGCCAGAAACCTGGCAGGTGACGCGGATCGAGGATGGGATGACGCGGCGCGTCGAAGCGCGGCTCGTGCGCCGGGGCGTATCGGAGCGCAGCGGCGAGCCACCCGCGCTGGTGCCGGAGACAGCGGGGCCGGTCTTCGCCTCGCGGCCTGCGGTCTCGCTCCTCGACCTTCCGAAGCTCGACGCCGGGCTCGGCGGCGCGATGATCGCCGTCTCGGCAAGGCCATGGATGCCCTACGTCGTGATGGCGTCGCCGGGGGCGGGCGGACATCGCGCGGCTCTGACGGTCGCGAGCGCCGCGACGGCGGGGCGGCTGGCCGC
>NZ_CAJYIU010000251.1 GCF_913775355.1 uncultured Aureimonas sp. | reverse complement strand
ACGCCCTCCGTCTGGAGGAAGTAGCGGTCGTAGAGCGTCTGGAGGCCGAGGAACTGGAACAGGCGGTCCCGCTCGGGGATCAGCGCGTCCGCTATCCGCGCGACGTCGAAGCGGGCAAGCTCGGGATCGATGAGCCCGGCCGCGATGCCGCGGTCGAGGTAGGCGGGGAAGGATTCGCCGTAGAGCGCCGCCATGTCCGCGTGCGTCGGCGCGACGGGCGTTCCGGAGACGAACGACAGCGCCTCGCCGCGCAGCTTGTCGAGGAGGAGGCGCGCCGAGGCGAAGGCGTAGTTCGGCTCGGTCTCGATCAGGGTGCGCGCCGCCATGACGGGCGCTTCGGCGAGTTCGGCGAGCGTCAGCCCCTCGTAGAGGTTGCGCCGGGTCTCGGCGAGGATCGCGTCGGGCGACACGCCGTCGAGGCCGTCGGAGGCTTCGGCGACGATGCGGGCGAGACGGGCCTCGTCGAGGGGCGTGAGGGAGCCGTCGGCCTGCCGAACGGTCAGGGTGGGCACGGCGGTCGTCTCGGACGCTGCGGCCTGCGCGGCGCGGGCGCGGGCATGCTCCTCGCGGTAGAGGACGTAGGCGCGTGCGACCTTCGGGTGCTCCGAGCGCATCAGCGCCAGCTCGACCTGGTCCTGAATGTCCTCGATGTGCAGGAGGCGGTCGCCGCCAGAGCGTCGGACGAGCGCGACGACGACCTCGTCGGAAAGGGCGCGCACGACATCGTTGACGCGGGTTGAGACGGGGGCCTGCCGGCCTTCGACGGCGAGGAAGGCCTTGGTCATGGCGACGGCGATCTTGGACGCGTCGAAGGGCGACACCGCGCCGTTGCGTCGGATCACGCGGATGGCCGACGCGTCGACGGGACGCAAGATGTCGTTCGCGGCTAGCGTTGTGGGGAACGGGTGCGGCGGGGCCGCGGGGACTTGAAGAAGAGACATTCGGCTGCTCCAGCAAAGTGGAGGCAAAGGCCGAGCGGACGCGATACCGAACGGCACGCGAATCCCGTACGGGAACGCGGCGCCGCGACAGGCACACGATCCACCGGGACACCCCGCCCAGGGACGATACATACCAGTCGCGGCAGGTCTCCTGGCTCGCGGGTCGTCGCCTTCCGTCCGGCCTTCCCGGAGCGGGTGCTCCAGTGACGCTTAAATGGACGGATGGCTCGCCGCTTACAGTTGCGGGGGCAGCCCCGGCCTTGCCTCCCCATATCGGACAGGCTCACCGGGTTCCCTCTTAGCCACCACATCTCGCGATGGGGCGGACCGTGACTGCCGGATATAGTGCTGCGAAGGACCCTTGGGTCAACGCGCTGTGCGTCCTTATCCCCAAGGTCGGCTTGTCTCAGATGACGCTCCGAAGCGGACCGGCAGGAAACCACCCGGTCGAGCCGATCGGCTTCGAGGAAGCGGACACCCAGAAACGGTCCATCCGCATTCGACCGTTTCGAGACCTCTAGCCTGCGTCTTCGCGTGCCCAGAAGCGGACATTGGGCGCAGGGTGAAGGGCCTCAGCTTTCCTTGGCAGTCCGATCGATCTCGGCCGAGATCTCCTCGTAGAGTGGCTGCGGCCCGAACTGCGCCGGCTGCTTGCCGTTGACAAAGAAGGTCGGCGTCCTCTGGATGCCGACGGCCCGGAGATCGGCCACGTCCCGCTCCAAAACGGCTGTGACGTCCGGCAGCGCCGCGTCCCGGCGCGCCTGCGCGAGGTCGATGCCCGCAGTTCCGGCTATTTCCCAGGCCTTGGCGATGTCGGGCGCGCCATGGATCGCCCATTGGGGCTGCCGCTCGAACAGGGCGTCGAGGACGGCTTCGAACCTGTCCTGCCGGCGAGCCGCTTCGAGGATGCGAACCGCCTCGTCTGATCCCTCGTGCAGCGGCGTGTAGCGCAGCACTAGCCTGAGGTCTTCGGGGTGACGCGACAGGATCTGCCCGAGGATCGGGTGGAACGCGCGGCAGGCCTCGCAGGAGGGATCGAAGAACTCGACCAGCGTCACGCGCGCTTCGGCGAGTCCGATCACGGGCGAGTGCGGGCGGACGAGTTGGTCCCCCTCCGCCGAGAGGGGAGCGGCGTCGGGACGGTTGGCGCGGTACCAGGCCGCGCCCCCGGCGAAAGCGAGGAGCGCGCCGGCGGCGGTGGAGGCGACGAAGGTGCGACGGTTCATGCCCGCTTCTTTCCGGGAGATGGGAGCGAGGAGAAGGGTGATCGCGACGAAGGCCGCAAACGACAGGAACGGCAGTGGAAGGCCGCCGAGGATGGTCATGTCGGCGCTGGCGCAGGACGGTCCGGCCCCGCAGGGTTCGATGGCCTCCGGAACGACCCCGGCGTAGAGCAGCGCGTGGAAGGCCGCGACCGTCAGGCCGCCGATCGCGAGCGGGAGCGCGTAGACACGCACGCCCCGGTCACCGCGGAAGGCGGCGACGCCGAGCAGGAGTCCCAGCGGGAACATCGCGATGCGCTGGTACCAGCAGAGGACGCAGGGAGCCTGGCCCATGATCTCGCCGACGAAGAGCGCACCGAGCGTCGCGACGAGGGAAACGACCCATGCTGCGTGGAGGCGCACGAGGTCGCGGTCGGGCGAGGTGCATTCGACTGCGCCCCGGTCCGGTTTCCCGATCGTTCGTGCGGTCATCCTGTCCTCCTAGCAGGCTCGATGCTGTCCCGTTCAGTGGACCACGCGCTGCCAAGCCCCTTCAAAGAGGCCGATCCGCCACCAGATCCATCGAGAAGGCGCATCACCTTGGAGCGCCTGACCTCCGTGTCCTCGTGCATGTCCAGCGTGCCCACGAAGCCGCCGTCGCGGTCGTAGAGGTAGACCCCGGCCGAGTGGTCGACAGTGTAGTCGCCGCCCTCCGTCGGCACTTTCCGGCGGTAGGCTTTGAAGGCGGCGAAGGCGCGGTCGACCTCCGCCTCGGTGCCCGTGAGCCCGACGATCCTCGGGTCGAAGGACTGGAGGTAGGCGTTGAGTACCTCCGGCGTGTCCCGCTCGGGATCCCCGCTGACGAGTATGACCCCGAGGTCGTCGGAGCGAGGCCCGAGGTCCGCGAGGAGCACCGACAGCTCGCCCAGCGTCGTCGGGCAGATGTCGGGACAGTGCGTGAAGCCGAAGAACACGGCGGCGGGCTTGCCGCGGAAGTCGGACCACGCCCTCGGCTTTCCGTCCTCATCGATCAGCGCGAACTCGCCCCCCATGTCGGACGACGCCGTGACGGTGGACCGTTGTTCGTTTGTCGGGAGGCTCCAAGCCAATCCGATCAGAATGCCCGCGGTCGCGGCGACCAAGCCCCAAAGTAGGAGACGCACGGTGCGAAGGTTCATAGCTCGTGTCCTTCGTGGGAGGGGGCAGCCGCAGCGGCGCCGAAACCGTCGACCGAGAAGCGGACCGGCACTGTTCCGGCGCGTTCGAACACGAAGGTGCCGTCGAACGTCTGGCCCTTCACGATCGGCTCCTTGAGGTCGAGGAGCATGACGTGGGCTCCGCCCGAGGCGAGCTTCACGGTCGCGCCCGGCTCCAGCGCGATCCCGTCCTCGACGCGGCGCATGCGCGCGACGCCGCCCTCCAAGGAGGACTCGTGGATCTCGAAGCGTCCTGCGACTGTCGCCGAGCCGCCGATCAGTCGGTCGGCCTCCGCCCCGTCGTTGCGGATCGTGACGTAGCCGACGCCGACCTTGGCGCCCGGCGGCGTCGGCCGGGACGAGGGATGGTCGATCGTGATGTCGCCGACGTTGAACTCGTGCGCGCCAGCCGGACCGAGGAGGGCGACACCAACGGTGATGGCGGCAAGTTGCGCCAACCATGCGGGTCTCATGGGTTCATCCTTTTTCGAAGGCGTCAGATCCAGCGCCGGACGGCGCTTCGGTATGCGTTGTAGGCCGGGCCGAAGGAGCATTCGAGGACGCGCTCCTCGTCGCGCACCTGGACCTCGCAGGCGATCCAGAAGGCGAGCGCGCAGCCGATCACCGCCGGGGACGGCACGGCGACCGCAAGGCCTGCCGCGATCGCGAGCATCCCGAGGAACACTCGGTTGCGGCTGAGGCCAAATAAACCCGTCGTGACCAAGGCATCGGGCGCCTCGTCGGGGATGCCGACCCGCCAACGTCGGCCCATTTCGCTCCGAGCCACGACAGTCAGGACCTGCCCCGCGACGGCCAGCGCCAGACCGGACAGACGGACGGCGTAGGCCTCTCCCGCGAGCGGTGCGATTGCGGCCGACGCGCTTCCCGCCGCATTGAGCCCGAGGGCCACAAGGGCACCGATGACGGCAGCCGCAAACAGGACGCGGGCCAGCGTCTGCCGGAGGCTCCTGCCGAAGCCGTAGGCCCGCCCGCCGATTTCCCGAGACGTTCGGCGGGTGGCGAGCGCGAGCCACGCCACGGTGATCGCCAACATGATCGCCGGCCCGACGCGGAGGATGTCGTCGACGGCATCGCTCACCGCGGCCTCCAGCCGAGGAGCCGCATGGCGTTGGCGGTCACCAGGACGGTCGCGCCCGTGTCGGCTAGGATCGCCGGCCAGAGGCCAGTGATGCCGAGGACGGTGGTGACGAGGAACACCGCCTTCAGCCCGAGGGCGATGGCGATGTTCGCCCGGATATTGCCCATGGTCGCCTTCGACAGGGCGATCATGTCGGACACGTCCCGAACCCGTCCGTGCAGCACCGCCGCGTCCGCCGTCTCCAACGCCACGTCGGTGCCGCCGCCCATGGCGATGCCGATGTCGGCCGCCGCCAGCGCCGGGGCGTCGTTGATGCCGTCCCCAACCTTCGCGACGACGAACCCTTCGCCCTGAAGTTCGCGCACGATGCGCTGCTTGTCATGCGGCAGGAGTTCCGCCCGCGCCTCAATGCCGAGCCCCGCCGCGACAGCCTCGGCCGTCGTGCGGTTGTCGCCCGTCAGCATAACAGTGCGGATCCCGTCCTCCTTCATGGCGGCCAGCGCCTCGCGTGCGTCCGGCCGCGCCTCGTCACGCATGGCGATGTAGCCCGCGACACCGACGCGCGAGATCACGACGGACACGGTCTTGCCGTCGGCGTTCAGCGCGGCGATCGCGGCCGCGTGCTCCTCGACGAGTGGCAAGCGGCGCCCGGCGGCCTGTGGGGAGCCGAGGAAACCGGGTTCGCCACCGACCTTGCCCTCGACACCCTCACCGGGGATGGCGTTCGCGTCGAACGCGGGCGGCACGGGGGCGTTGTCGGCTTTCGCCCGGTCGAGGATGGCGAGTGCCAGCGGGTGGCTCGACCCTTTCTCCAGCGCGGCCGCGAGCGACAGCACGTCCCGTGCCGGACGACCGACCGCGACGACGTCGGTCACGACGGGCTTGCCCCCCGTCAGCGTGCCCGTCTTGTCGAAGGCGATGGCAGTGATCTTGCCGAGCGTCTCCAGCACTACCCCGCCCTTCATCAGAAGGCCGCGCCGGGCGCCCGCCGACAGGCCGGCCGCGATCGCGGCCGGCGTCGAGATGACGAGCGCGCAGGGGCAGCCGATCAGGAGGATGGCGAGGCCCTTATAGACCCACTCGCTCCAGTCCGCGCCGGCAACCAGTGGCGGTACCACGGCGACGAGGAAGCCGACCACGAGGACGGCGGGCGTGTAGACCTTGGAGAAGCGGTCGATGAAGCGTTCGGTCGGCGACTTCGTTTCCTGCGCCTCCTCCACAAGGCGGACGACGCGCGCGATCGTGTTGTCGGCGGCTGCCGCCGTGACGCGCACCCTGAGGACGGAGCCAGCGTTGACCGTCCCAGCGAACACCGGGTCGCCGACCGCCTTATGCTTCGGCACGCTCTCGCCCGTCACCGGGGCCTCGTTGACCTCGCCCGATCCCTCGACGACCGAGCCGTCGGCCGGGATGCGGTCGCCGGGGCGCACGAGAATGGTGGCGCCGACCGCGAGGCTCTCCGCGGGCACCTCGGTGGTCTGGCCGTGCCTCTCGACGAGCGCCGTCTTCGGCACGAGGGCGGTGAGGCCCTGGATGCTCGCCCGGGCGCGGCTCGCCGCCAGCCCTTCCAGCATCTCGCCCACGAGGAACAGGAGGACGACTGTCGCAGCCTCCTCCTCGGCCCCGATGAAGACGGCGCCGATGGCGGCGATCGACATCAGTGTCTCGATCGAGAACGGGGTGCCGAACCGGGCGGCCGTGATCGCCCGCCAGGCGACGGGGACGAGGCCGACGGCGAGCGCGGCTAGGAACGCCGGACGTTCCAGCGCCGGCGCGAGGTGGCCGAGGGCGTAGGCTGCGAGCAGCGCCGCGCCGCAGGCAGCCGTCAGCCGGGCCTTCCTCGTTCTCCACCATGACAGGCCCGCCTCGGCGGGGTGATCGTGCGTGTCGCTCGCTTGGTCATGGTCGTGCCGCCCGGCTGTCGCTGGATCGGGCCCATCCGCATTCTCTGCTCCGTAGCCGAGGTTGCGGACCTGCCGCGTCACCGCGGCGACGTCGAAGCCGTCCGCATGACGGACCTTCACCGCGCCCGTGGACACGGACACGGCAACGTCCTCGACGCCCGGCAGTCGCCGGATCGCGGTGTCGACCTTGTTGCCGCAGGCCGCGCAGTCCATGCCCGTCACCCGGAAGCGGCTCTCGCCAGTCGTGGCGCTCATGGCCCTCTCCTTGCTTGCGTCTCGGGAGAGGCCTACTTCCTCTAGTGGCTAGAGGAGCAAGCGGAAAATGACGGGCGGCGTTCCGATCGGCAAGGCCTCGCGGGCGAGCGGCATCAAGGTGCCGACGATCCGCTACTACGAACAGATCGGCCTCCTGCCGTCGCCGCCGAGGACCGAGGGCAACCGCCGTCTCTACGATGAGGGCGACCTGCGGCGCTTGCGCTTCATCCGGCATGCCCGCGAGCTCGGCTTCGAGATCGAGCCGATCCGCGAACTCCTGGCGCTCGCCGGCGAGCCGGACCGTCCCTGTGCGAGCGCCGACCGGATCGCGGCGGCCCACCTTGCCGACATCGACCACAAGATCGCCCGGCTGACGGCGCTGCGGGTGGAGGTCGCCCGGATGACGGACTGCACGAACCATTCGGTGGCGGAGTGCCGGGTGATCGAGGTGCTCGGCGACCATGGCCAATGTGCTGCGGAGCGTCACTGAGGTCTTGCGCGAGCCACAGCGAGTGGCAGCTTATCCTGCGACGCGGCCAAAAGCTGACTGACGGGTTTCCACCCAT
>NZ_CAJYIU010000250.1 GCF_913775355.1 uncultured Aureimonas sp. | reverse complement strand
TCGGCGCCGAACCGCGCCCAGTTGCGGGCGCCGAGCGGATGCGTCGGCAGGACTTCGTCCGGAAGAGTCGCGCCGATGCAGTGGGCGACGAAGAGGCCGCACCAGGGAATGTCGTCGCCGCGGTACGGGATGCCGAGCCGCTCCGCCCAGTCCTCGATCGTGGGATTGCTCCCGCGACCCGCGACCTCGCGCGTGCCCATCAGGCGGCGCGCCTCGTCCATCCACGGGAGGAGGGCAGGGGAGGGAGGCGCCTGCGAACCGAACAGCCGCGCTCGCGTCTGCGGTCCGGCGATCCCGTCCACGGCAAGCTGCTGGTCCGTCTGGAAGGCACGGATGGCTGCGATCGTCCGCCGTCCCCAGATCCCGTCCGCGGGTCCCGGGTCGTAGCCGCGCTCGATCAACCGGACCTGAATGCGCTTCGTGAGATCGTTCATTCCGCTTGCCCTTCGCCAGAGAAGGCGGACCCGTGTCGTCCGCTCGTTGTCGTCGGGCATTGTCCCTGCAACCAGGGCGAGTGGGGGCTCGGCGGGAGGAGTTGATGGTCGGCTAAGGGCGATCCGGGGTGTAGATCACGGGTGGGCACGCCTGCGGTTTTGCCTATCTTGGAAGGCATGAACCTGCCGCCGCCGCTCGATCCCGCTCGCCACGCGCTCTTTCTCGATTTCGACGGGACGCTGGTCGAACTCGTCGACCGGCCGGAGGATGTGCACATTCCTCCCCATGCTGTGGCGCGGCTCGCCGCGATCCAGGCCGGCTGCGACGGCGCCTTTGCGCTCCTGAGCGGGCGGCGCATCGCCGATCTCGACCATTTCCTGTCGCCCATGCGCTTCGTCGCGGCCGGCGTCCACGGGCTCGAGCGGCGCGAGGATCCGGAGGGCGAGGTCGTTCCCTTGGCGGGGCCCGCAGGGCTCGATGCGATCCGCCTCGTCCTGTCGATCGGTGTGACGGAGGAACCGCGCCTGCGGCTGGAGGACAAGGGAACCGGACTGGTGATCCACTACCGCGGCTTTCCCGATCTGGCACCGGCGGCACGCGAGCTGGTCACCCGCGCCGTGCAGGACGAGCCGGGCTTCTCGGTCATGGAAGGCGACAACATCGTCGAGGTGCACCTTGCCGGCATGGACAAGGGCAAGGCGCTCGCCGCCTTCATGACCCACGAGCCGTTCGTCGGGCGCGTGCCGATCTATATCGGAGACGACACGACGGACGAGTTCGGCTTCGCAGCCGTGAAGGCGCTGAACGGCATTTCCATCAAGGTGGGTGACGGCCCGAGCGAGGCGGATTTCCGGCTCGCCTGCGTCGATTCCGTCCATCGCTGGCTCGGGGTGGAGCCGGTTGCGGGCGAAGGCAGCATGAAAGAGGCATCGTAGGCATGGCAGGGGACAATCATCGTCTGGTGGTCGTATCGAACCGGGTCGGCCCGCTCAGCGACGAGGGCAAGGCCGGCGGGCTGGCGGTGGGGCTGGCCGATGCGCTCCGGCGCCGGGGCGGCCTCTGGTTCGGCTGGAGCGGAGAGATCACCGAGGAGGGCTCGCACAGCGAGCTTCGGGTCGAGGAACACGGCCACACGGCGCTGAAGACGATCGACCTTTCCGAGGAGGAGATCGAGGGCTTCTACTTCGGCTATGCCAACCGCTCGCTCTGGCCGCTGCTGCACTACCGGCTCGACATCGCCGCGTTCGACCGCGAGTCGGAGCGTGTCTATCGCGCGGTCAACCAGCGGTTCGCCGAGCGGCTGAAGCCGCTGCTTGAGACCGACGATCTCGTCTGGGTCCACGACTACCACTTCTTCTTCCTCGGCCAGGACCTGCGCAAGGCGGGCTATGACGGGCGCCTCGGCTTCTTCCTTCACATTCCGTTCTGTCCGCCGGACATGATGACGGCGCTTCCCGCGAGCCAGGACCTCGTGCGTGCGATGCTCGCCTACGATGTCATCGGCTTCCAGACCGACAACGACCGGCGTAACTTCGTCGACTTCTGCGTCCAAGAGTTCGGTGCGGAAGACCTCGACGGCGACCGCGTGCGCACCTCGGACGGGCGTATCGTGCGCGCCTCCGCCTTCCCGATCGGCATCGACGCCGAGGGTTTCGCCGAGTTCGCCGTCTCCGACGAGGCGCGCGAGCATCAGGCGATGGTCGAGAGCATCTCCCACGGTCGTCACCAGATCGTCGGTGTCGACCGGATGGACTATTCGAAGGGCATCGTGGAGCGCTTTCGCGGCTTCGAACTGCTTCTGGAGGACAATCCCGACCTGCGCGGCCAGACCCAGTTCCTGCAGGTCGCGCCCGTCTCGCGCGGCGAGGTCGAGGCCTATGCCGACCTGCGGGTCGAGCTGGAAGGGCTGGCTGGCAACATCAACGGACGCTTCGCGACGCTCGACTGGAACCCGATCCAGATTCTCGTCAACGGCTTCACGCGCCGGGCGCTGGCGGGCATCTACCGCGCCGCGCAGATCTGCATGGTGACGCCGCTGCGAGATGGCATGAACCTCGTCGCCAAGGAGTTCGTGGCGGCGCAGGACCGCGCCAATCCCGGCGTCCTCATCCTTTCGCGCTTCGCCGGGGCCCGGGCCGAACTGCCCGAGGCGCTGATCGTCAATCCCTATTCGCCCGACGATCTCGTGCGCGCCCTGAAGCAGGCGCTGACCATGCCGCTCGCGGAGCGTCAGCGCCGGCACGAGGCGATGCGGGCGCGGGTCTTTTCCAACACCGCGCACAACTGGTGCGAGACGTTCCTCGCGGTTCTCGATGCCCCGGACGAGCGGAAACTCCAACCGCCGTCCTGGTGGGAACGCTTCCGGGCCGGAATGGCTGGGAACTGGTAGCAAATCGATTGAACGGCGGGTTTCGGGCGGCGGGCGCATCGGCTAAACCACCATCAGCCTCACCCGTCGACGCAAGGACCGGACCGCTCATGACCCAGAAGACCCATGCCCTGATGGACATTCTGACGCGCCAGCCGGTGATGCCGGTGGTTGCGGTCGACAGCGCGGCCGATGGCGTCAAGCTCGCGCGTGCGCTCGCCGCCGGCGGCCTGCCGGGCATCGAGGTGACCTTGCGCACGCCCGCCGCGCTCGACGCCATCAAGGCGATCTCGGCCGAAGTCCCCGAAGCGCTGTGCGGCGCCGGCACGATCCTCACCCCGCGCCAGTTCGATCAGGCGGTGGAGGCGGGTGCCCGCTTCATCGTCTCGCCGGGCACGACGCACGAGGTGCTGGACGTCGCCAAGACCTCCGACGTGCCGCTTCTTCCCGGCGCCGCGACGCCGAGCGAACTGATGGCGATGATCGAGGAAGGCTACGAGATCCTGAAGTTCTTCCCGGCCGAGCAGCTTGGCGGCATCCCCTACCTGAAGGCTCTGGCACCGGTGTTCCAGGGCATTCGCTTCTGCCCGACGGGCGGCGTCAGCCCGAAGAACGTCGGCGAGTACCTTGCGCTGCCGAACGTCGTCTGCGTCGGCGGCTCCTGGGTCGCGCCGAAGGACTTCGTATCGGCCGGGCGCTTCGACGACATCACCGCGCTCGCCCGCGAGGCGGCCGGTCTCGCCCGTCGCTGAGACCATCGGCGCGGCCGCCGGCGTCTGGCCGCCGCGCTCCGATGTTCCATCTTCTGCAGGACCTCCGACACCGGTCCTGCGATTGCCCTTGCGCTCCCTTCCCAGACTGCTTCTTCTCCTGTCGCTCGCCGGCTTCCTGTCGGCCTGCTCGGGCGCCGCGCTCCTCAATTCCGTCACCAGCCGTGCCGGCTACGAGACGCACCGCAACCTTCGCTACATGCCGGGTGATCGCGGGACGCTCGATCTCTACGTCCCGACCGGGGCAGGGCCAGCGACGCCGATCGTCGTGTTCATCTACGGCGGGAGCTGGGACTCGGGCTCCAAAGCGATCTACCCGTTCGTCGGCCAGTCGCTGGCGTCCGCCGGCTATATCGTCGCGATCCCCGACTTTCGTGTCTATCCCGACGTCCTCTTTCCCGGCTTCGTGGAGGATGGCGCGCGCGCCGTCGCCGCGATCTGGCGGCTTGGCGAGACCGGCGGAGCCGGGTTGGCGGCGGGCTCGCATCCCCTGTTCCTGATGGGCCATTCCGCCGGGGCGCAGATCGCGGCGCTCCTCGCCTATGACAAGCGCTACCTCGCCCGGGCCGGGGGTGGTCCGGTGGCCGGGTTCATCGGGCTGTCCGGTCCTTACGACTTCCTCCCCCTCAAGGAGGAGCGGTACAAGCGCATCTTCCCGCCGGCGCTGCGAGAGGCGAGCCAGCCCGTCAACTTCGCCGCACGCGGCGACCCGCCGACCTTCCTTGCTCACGGCGGCAAGGATACGACCGTCGACCCCGAGAACATGCGCTCGCTCGCGCGCAAGCTGCGGGCGGCCGGTGTGCCGGTGTCGGAAAACCTCTACCCCGATCTCGATCATATCGGCACCGTCAGCTCGTTCGCCACGGCGCTGCCGCTCGGCAACCGCCAACTGCGGACGGATGTCCTCCAGTTCCTGAAGGAGCACGCGCGATGAGCACGCACGACCTGTCGCACTGGGAGCCGCGCGAATTGCCCGGACAGGGTGTCATGATCGGCGAGCACGTCCGGGTCGAGCCGATGCACGACGCGCGCCGCTTTGCCGAGCTCCACGAGGCGTTCGAGGGGCACGACCGCCTTTGGGACTATCTCGCCTATGGGCCGTTCGAGACGGCCGAGGCCTTCGGGCGCTTTGCCAACGCCAACTACCTCGGCACCGACCCGATGTTTCACGCGATCGTGCCGTCGTCGTCCAACCGGGCGGAGGGCGTCGCGGCGCTGATGCGCATCGATCCGGCCAACGGGGTGATCGAGATCGGGCACATCTGCCTGTCGCCCGGCCTGCAGCAGACGCGGGCTGCGACGGAGGCCTTCGCCCTCCTGTTCTCGCGCGTCTTCGACGAACTCGGCTACCGCCGGCTGGAATGGAAGTGCAACGACCAGAACATGCCGTCGAAGCGGGCGGCGGCCCGGCTCGGGTTCACGTTCGAAGGCGTCTTCCGACAGCACATGGTCGTCAAGGGTCGGAACCGCGACACGGCCTGGTTCTCGATCGTCGATGCCGAGTGGCCGAAGGTCAAGGCCGGCTTCGACGCGTGGCTCCAGGCGGAGAACTTCGACAAGAGAGGCCGGCAGCGCCGCTCGCTGTCGCAGCTTCGGCCGTGAGGCGAGGCGCCCGTCAGCTGCGGGCGGGAACGATCGTGATCAGCGCGTTGGACGGATAGATCGACTCGTAGAGCACCCCGTCGCCCGGAATGAATTCGAGAACGGTCTCGCCGCCGCCGTCCGCCATGATCAGCGAACCGTCGCCGGTCGTCTTCCAGTAGGCGACGCGGGCCAGCTCTGGCGAGGCGGCGCAGTCCGGGCCGATCGGCGCGCGGCGAAAACCGGCGGCGGCGTCGGCGGGGCCGGCGATCTTGCAGGTCGCGCCATTGCGCAGGTCGATGAGACGGACAGCCGCCGCGGGCTGCGGGCCGGCCGGTGCGATCGAGCCGGTGATCTCGGCGGAAGGTCGCATCAGCGACACCAGGCTCTCGGCGTTCGCATCCGAGCGAGCGGGAAGGTTGGCGAGGATCGTACCGACGAAGCCGACGCCAAGCGCCACGGCTGCAAATCTCATGACCAATCTCCGAATGCGCCGCGTTGCCGAGCGGCACCGAACCCTTGAACGGCCTGCGGCTCCCGGAAAACGAAGGCTTCCGAATGGGCAGAGGGGCAGGCTGACAGAGGTCGAGTATCGCATCGTTAGCCTTACCTGAAGGTTAACGGCCGTCCCGGCCTCAGAACTTCGTCTCCAGCCGGATCTGCAGCGAGCGCGTGTCGCCGTCGCCGCCGAAACGGGAGCGGTGTTCGAGGCGCGCGGTCCAGTGCGGCGCGAGTTCCGCCTCGATCTCGGGCGCGACCGTCAGCTCCTGGCTGACACGGCGACCGAGCGAGCGTGCCCGCGCGACGTCCTCGCGCATCTCCAACCGCAAGGCCGGCGCGATCGTCGCGCCCTGACGGCGGATGACGCGGCTGGTCTTGACCCCCGTGACGGCCGACGTGCGGCTGGCCAGAAGCGGGCCGGACCAGGCGCCGTCCCTCGGCAGGGCTCGAACGACCGCGCTTTCCATGCGGGCATAGGGTGACAGGGTGAGCGGACCCACGGCGAAGCGCGAGCCGTAGGTCGCGGTCGCGAACCCCGCCTCGCCTGATGCGATTGGTTGGCCGGCGTCCGTCGCCGAGGTCCGGAGCGGTCCGACGCCGGCCGTCACGTCGAGATAGCTGTGCGGCGTCGGCGCGAAGGTGCCGTAGGTCGATAGCGTCGGCAGGTCGAGATTGCCGGCGCCGTCGATGGCGGCACGGTTGAGGCCGAGCGCCGCGCCGGTAGTTGCACGGGCGGAGAGCGACACGTCGAGGCCCGTCGCGATGTCGGCTCGCGAGCGGCGCGCTGCGATCATGCCGTCTACGTTCCGCCCGAACTCCACGACGCCGCTGCCCCAGACGTCGCCGCTCCCGTCGCTGGTTAGGCGACGGCTGACCTCGAGTTCGCTGGAGGGCGCAGGACGGCCTTCGAAGTCGTTGTCCCAGAACAGCGTCGGCAGGTCGGGCTCCGGCGCCTCGAGGAACGGGTCGAGCGTCCGGTCGACCTGGGTCCGGTCGATACGAAGGTCGAGATCGACGCCCGACATCGCCGTGATGCCGGGATCGCGCACGTCCTCTATCCGGGCGTTGAGGCGCGCGGCGGCGGCAAGGGCCAGGTCGCTGGCGCCGCGCAGGCTGTCTTCGAGAGCCGCGGCCCGAGCTTCGGGCGCGGCGACGAGAAAAAGGGCGGCGAGCGCTGCGAGCCCGGGCTCGCTACGCGGGCGTGGCCGGAGAACGGGCATGAACCGTATCCCCCAAGATGATGCTGATGCGAATGATCGCAGTGCAGCATAGTCCGGGGCTGGATCATGCGAAAGAGAGATAAGCCTCCCTTGCGATCACGAAGTCTTGGCGCGCGTCAGACCCGCGTCCGCGCTTTCGGGAACCGGGGTCGGCAGCGGCTCGCCTGCGAACCAGGCGGAGAGGTTGTCGGCCACGAGATTGCCCATGGCGCGCCGCGTGTCGCGCGAGGCGGAGGCGACATGCGGCAGGACGACGACGTTGGGCAGGGCCAGGAGCTCGGCCGGGATGCGCGGCTCGTCGGCGAAGACGTCGAGCCCAGCGCGCGCGATTGTGCCCTCTTTTAGCGCGGCGATCAGCGCCGGCTCGTCGACCGTCGAGCCACGCCCGATGTTGATGAAGATGCCGTCCGATCCGAGGGCCTTCAGCACCTCGGCGTTGACGGCCTTGTCGGTCGAGGCGCCGCCGGGCGCCGCGACGATCAGGATATCGACGGCCTTCGCCAGACCCGCGAGCGTGTCGTGATAGGCGTAGGGGACATCGCCCCGCTTCGAGCGGTTGTGGTAGGCGACCGAGAGGCCGAAGGCTTCGAGGCGCCGGGCGATGGCGAGCCCGATGCGACCGAGGCCCATGATGCCGACCGTCTTGCCGCGCAGGCTGAAGCGCGTCAGCGGATAGGGGCCCTTCGATTCCCAGTGGCCGGCGCGCGCATGGGCTTCGGCCTGTCCGAGCTCGCGCACCGTCATCAGGAGAAGCCCGAGCGTCGTGTCGGCCACTTCCTCGGTCAGGACGTCGGGCGTGTTGGTGACGGCAATGCCCTTCGAAGCCGCATAGGCGGCGTCGACACCGTCGTAGCCGACACCGAAGTGACCGATGATCTCGATGTTGGGCAGGCCGTCGATCGCCTCGTTCGGAATGTGCCCGGCAACCGCCACCGCGCGGATCGAGCCGCGCTCGGCCTCGGGGAGTTCGGCGAGGTCGCGCTTCTCGAGCTTGCGAACGGTGAAGCGGCGCTCCAGTTCGGCGATGCCGTCCGCGTTGAAGGGGCCGAACACGAGGACGGTGGCGTCGTTGGACTGGGGCACGCGGGCGCTCGCTTTTTGTCAGTCGATGGGAAGTGCGGAATCGGAGTGCACGAGGCTGGACCGGCGCACGCGCAACTCGGGACGGATGAGTTCGAGGCGCTCCTCGGCGGGCGCGCCGTTGAGGCGGGCGAGCAACGCCCCCGCTGCCCGGTGGCCGACCTCGGCCTGCCCGTTGGCGACCGTGGTCAGCGGCGGCATGGCGATCGCCGCCTCGTCGATGTCGTCGTAGCCGCAGACGGCGATGTCGATGCCGGGCCTCACCCCGGCGCGCGACAGGCCGTACATCAGGCCGAGCGCCACGAGGTCGGAAAAGCAGACCACGGCGCGCGGAGAGCCGGGCAGGGCGAGGAATTCGGCCGCGGCGTCGAAGCCCTGGTGGCGCGAGCGAGGGCCCTTGATCCACCAGTCCGGCCGGAACTCGATGCCCGCCTCTTCCAGCGCGTCGCGGTAACCTTGCGCGCGATCGCGGCCGGTCGAGGTCTGGTCCGTGCCGCCGACGAGCGCGATGCTCCGGTGCCCTTCCTCGATGAGATGGCGCACGACGAGCGACATGCCGTAGGCGTCGTCGCCGCGGAACGAGGCGACGCCGGACCCTTCGACGGTGCGCGCGATGAGCGCGACCGGCAGGTCGTTGTCCTCGGCAAGGCGGATGTCGGAGGCGGGCGTCCCGATGGCGGGCGACATGATCAGGCCGTCGGCGCCGAGCTGCAGCATCGTGTCGAGGAACGAGCGCTGCTTCGACAGGTCGTCGTAGTGGTTGCACAGAACGAAGGTCTGGCGCTGGCGGTCGAGTTCGTCCTCCACCGCCTTCAGGATCTCGCCGTAGAACGGGTTCATGATGTCGTGGACGCAGACGCCGACGATCCCGGACTTCGACGTGCGCAGGCTCGCGGCGCGACGGTTGTAGATGTAGCCGGAGGTGCGGGCCTCTTCCTTGATGCGCTCGCGCGTGACCTCGGCGACGAGCGGACTGTCGCGCAGCGCGAGCGAGACGGTCGCCGTGGACAGGCCGAGCCGCTCCGCGATCGTCGACAGTTTGACCTTCTGCGCCACCTAGTCCCGTTCCATTCCCACGCGAGAACACCAATCGTTCGGGTGTAAGGACTGGTCTTGTCCGACGCAACCGGAGGCGGTCAATCCTCGGCCTCTTCCAGAGGATTGGGGGTGCCGTCCGCGGTGAAATTGCGCTCGATGCGCTTCAGCATCTTGCGCAGGCGCCGTGCGTCCTTCGCCTTCACGCCCTTCAGCGCGCGCTTCTCGACCGCCGCGCGGGCCGCCTTCACCTCGGCGACGAGCCCGAGGCCCTTCTCGGTCAGGTGGACGAAGCTCTGTCGCGCATCGAGCCGCGAGGGGCGGCGCTCGACGATCCCTTGTGCGGACAGGCGCGTCATCGTCTTGGTCACGGTCGGCGGGCGGACCTGGAGCCGGTCGGCGAGATCGCGCAAGGAAATGCCGTCCTTCTCCTCGGCGATCGCGATCAGTACCGCATCCTGGCCGGGATAGAGGCCGCGCTCGCTCAAAGAGTGGGACAGCGCGTTGCGCACGGCGCGCGCCGTCAGCGTCAGTTGGACGCTCACCACCGCCGGCCTGTTCTTCTTGCGCTCGCCCATGTCCCACCGTCGAGATTCCCGGTGCGAGGATGACCGGGCGATCCCGACTTGTCCACGTCGCGCCCTTTCGTCGGTTCCCTTCGGGCTCTACAAGCCATTCACCCCCGAGAGAGGCCGAAATGACCCCGCTGGCGCACCGATTCGAAGAGCTGACGAGTGCCGAGCTTCGCGCGGCGAGGGATCGGCTCGGGCGGGCGGTCGCCATCCTGCCGGTGGCCGCCGTCGAGCAGCACGGGACGCATCTCCCGCTCGGCACCGATGCGATCATCGCCGACGCGATGGTCGCGCATGCCATCGCCAAGCTGTCGGACGGTTTTGAGGCCGTGTTTCTGCCGGTGCTGCGGGTCGGCGCCTCGGACGAGCACCTTGCTTTTCCCGGCACCCTGTCGCTCGGTTGGCGCACGGCGACCGAGACCATCGTCCGCCTTGGCGAGGGCGTGGCGAACGCGGGCTTCCGGCGCCTTGCCATCGTCTCCTCGCATGGCGGCAACACGCAGGCCGTGGAGGCCGCCGCGCTCGACCTGCGGCAGCGGCACGGGCTGCTGTGCGCCAGCGCCTCGTGGAACCGCTTTGGCCTGCCGACGGGGCTTCTCCCCGACGAGGAGATCGCGATCGGCATTCACGGTGGGGCGGTCGAAACCGCGCTGATGCTGGCGATTCGCCCCGATCTCGTTCGCACCGCCGAGATCGCCGACCAGCCCTCGCTACAAAGCCGTCTTCTCGCGGAACGCCGGCACCTTCGCGCCCACGGCCGCCTCGGCTTCGCTTGGGCGGCGGAAGACCTCAACCCTGTCGGCACGGTGGGGAACGCCACACTCGGCACGGCTGCGATGGGCCGGGCGATCCTCGACCACCAGTCCGCGCGCTTCGTCGAACTCCTGGCCGATGTCGCCGCCGTGGATTGGCCAACGGCCCCCGTGCAAAACGGATAGGACGGGCCTATATCGGGCGCTCCAGACAAGGAGGCATCCCGATGTCCGACACGTCCCGCCCGACCGAGGGCCATATTCCCGTCACCGTGCTCACCGGCTATCTCGGCTCCGGCAAGACGACGCTCTTGAACCGCATCCTCACCGAGGACCACGGCAAGCGCTACGCCGTCATCGTCAACGAGTTCGGCGAGATCGGCATCGACAACGACCTCATCGTCGAGACCGACGAAGAGATCTACGAAATGAACAACGGCTGCATCTGCTGCACCGTGCGCGGCGATCTCGTGCGCGTGGTCGAGAACCTGACGAAGCGCACCGGTCGCTTCGATGCGATCATCGTCGAGACGACGGGCCTTGCCGACCCCGTCCCGGTCGCGCAGACCTTCTTCATGGACGACGACGTACGCTCGAAGACGCGCCTCGACGCCGTGGTGGCGCTGGTGGACGCCAAGCACATCGGACTGCGGCTGAAGGACTCGCGCGAGGCGGAGGATCAGATCGCGTTTGCCGACGTCGTTCTCCTCAACAAGACCGACCTCGTGACGCCTGAGGAACTCGCCCGCGTCGAGGCGACGGTGCGCGCGATCAATCCGTCGGCCGTGATCCACCGCACCGAGCGCTCCGCGATCCGGCTCGACCGGGTGCTCGGGCAGGGCGCCTTCGACCTCAGCCGCGTGCTCGA
>NZ_CAJYIU010000249.1 GCF_913775355.1 uncultured Aureimonas sp. | reverse complement strand
GCCGAAGGCCGCCGCCGTCGAGGAAGGCTGGGAGGAGTTCTGAGGGAGGACGCCGCGGCGACGGCCCCGACCGGCGTCCACTCGGCGCCGGTGACGACTGGGCAGCGAGGCGCAACCGCGCGGTGATCGGAGCTGCGGTTCCGGCGCCGGGCTTCCTCCGGCGCACCTCCGCGCATACTTGATGTAGGCCGACGGCCCTGACGTCCGCCCGGCGCGCCCGCCGGGATGACGGTCGTGACGGTCCCGGAAGGCGCGGCCGTCCTCGTCAGTTCGCGGCGTTGCGCACTGGGCGATCCGAGGCCGGCGTCCAGTTCGCGGTGAAGAGCGCGAAGGCGCGATCCATCGCCACGGTGCGCGATCCGAGCCAGGGAAAGTGCAGGAAGCGCGGCGACAGCTGCGCGGCCGCCTCGTCGGCGCGCTCGCCCGCCACCGCCAGCTCATAGATCGCCGAGGCGAGACCGGAGCGGTCCGCGCCGCCCTCGCAATGCACGAGGATCGGCCGTGGCGCATCGCGCAGCGTGTCGGCGATCTCCACCATCGTCGCCATCGCGGGAACCTTGCCCGCCGAAATCCCGATCGAGACGTAGCCGACGCCGAGATCGCGGACGGCGGTCCGTTCCCGGTCGTACCACGGGGCGCCGGGATGGGCGCCCCGCAGGTTGAGGACGGTCCGGATTCCCTTGGCGGCGACGAGATGACTCAGTTCCCCGGCGTCGAGCTGGCCGGAGCGGTAGAGCGTGCCGGGCACGACCTCGTGGACATTGTCCGTCGCATAGAGGAACGCCGCGTAGGTGGCGGGCGGAGCCGCGGCCACGAGCACGGCGAGGGCGAGGATCTTGGCGAGCGCCTTGGGGCTTGGCATCGGCAGGTTCCGCAGCGGGCAACGATGCCACCTTGCCAGCGGAAGTCTACCGGCGCGTATCCGCCGCTATACGGTTCGGCAATGCCGGCGCCCGGCCGACCCCGGGCGCCGCGCCGACCCTTTAAGAGGCGAGGCGCACGCCGCCGATCGACCTCAGGGCGGGCCCGCGCCCTCGCCGACGGCCCTGACGGTCGCCCGGAGGTTCGCCCGGTGGAACCGCTCGTAGAATTGCCGCGCGTCCGCCGAAAGCGCCGGCAGGTCCTCGACCGTGTCGGCGAGCGTCAGGCCGGCGGGCAGTTCGCCGTCCTCCTCGACCACGAGCCTCCGGTCGAGCCGTCCGATCCGCTCGAAGAGGGTCTCGAAGTATCGAAGGTTGCGGGCGACGGTCGACGGCGCGTCGGTCTGCCCGTGCGCGAGAACGACATGCCGCGCGCGGAGGCTTTCGATGAGCCGCAGCGAGCCGACGAGCGCGCGGAGGTCTGCCGGGTCGTCGCTCCAGACCTTCGGGATCGGCCGCTCGACGGCGTCGACCGCAAGGCACGTCCGCAACTGCGGGATCCACACCGCCACATGATCGGGGGCGTGGCCCGGCGTGTGAAGGAGTTCGAGCGTGAGATCGCCCCCGTCGAGGCTCAGACGATCGGGGAAGGTGACGGTCGGCGCATGCAACTCGACGGTCGCGAAACGGGGTTCGGCGGACGCCTTGCGCGCCAGAACCTCGTGCACGCTGCCGTTTCGGAAGCGCTCAGACGCCCCGGCATGGGCGACGATCATGGAGTGACCGGCCACCGCTGCGTTGCCCCAGAAATGGTCCCAGTCCATGTGGGAGTTCACGACGACGAGCGGCCGGTCGCCGCCGGCGCCCACGAGATCGAGCGCGGTGCGGCAGGTCCCGGGCGTATCCAGCGTGTCGACGAGGACGTCGAAGCGCTCGGTCCGCACGAAGACCGCATCGACGACCGTGCCGAGCCGCAGCACTTGGATGCGCGCGTCGAGGCCGGGATAGCTCGCCAGTTCGATCTCGCCGCTCATGGGCCATCCTCCTTGAAGGCCGCCACCCGGCCGACGCGGCACGATGCGCCGGATGGCGGCGGGAAGGCAACGTCCGCTGCTTAAGACGCGCTCGCCGGAGGCGTCAGGTCACGCGGCCGCGAGCGGTGACGGGCCAGAGCTCGAGCGTGCCGTCCGGCAGGCGGACATGGACCGCGTCGACCATGTTGGTGACGACGCAGGCATGGTTCGGGACGATCTCGACGCGGTCGCCGACCGCGAGCGGAATGGGCTCGGCGCTCGTCAGGCGGCCATGCTCCTCCGATAGCTGGTCGATCGCGACGCCCGGCAGCCCGACCACCATCCCGTAGCCTTCGAGGCCGAGGAGATCGGAGGTGAGCACCTTCGACCCGGCGTCGATGATCGCGCGCCCCGGCGTCGGCTTGGAGACGACGGTCGCGACGACGCGCAGCGCGCAGTCGGCAAGCTCGGCCGCACCGCGCGCGATCAGCGAGCGGTCGTTGTAGACATAGGTTCCCGGCCGGTACTCGGTGACGACGCCGTCGCTCGCGACCTGCCAGAGGTCGGGCGTGCCGCCGGACGTGACCACCGGCACCGTCAAGCCATCCGCCTCGATCGCGGCCTTGGCCTCGGCCAGGAAGGCTGCGGCGGCGTCGCGGCCGCCGGCGAGGGGATAGGTCATCAGGCCGCCGAAGGTGAGGCCCGGTGCTTTCGCGATGCGCTGCGCAAGGCGTGCCGCGTCAGCCGGCGTCTGCACGCCGCACCGCCGCCCGCCGGTGTCGCACTCGACGAGAACGGCGAGCGGTCGCGGCTCGGCCGCGAAGGCGGCGGCGAGGCCGTCCACCACCGCGTCGCTGTCGGCGACGGTCGACAGGCGCACCCGACGCGCCAGCGCCCGCAGCCGCTCGAGCTTGGCCGGGCCGAGGACCGGATAGGTGAGGAGGACGTCGGGGATCGCGGGGTCTTCGTCGAGGAGCGCCTCGACCTCGCCGATCTTCTGGCAGGTGATGCCGACCGCGCCGGCGTCGAGCTGCGCACGCGCCAGCCGGGCGAGCTTGTGGGTCTTGATGTGGGGCCGGACGGCCAGCCCCTGCGCCGCCAGATGGGCCTGCGCCCGCGCGATGTTTCGCAGCGCGATGTCGAGATCGACCACCACCGCCGGTGTCTCCGGTTCGCTTGTCACGATCCCTCCCGCAAGCCTGTTGACAAATATCGAGGCATGTCCACTGATAAGGCAATCCGCTGTTGCGGTCAAATGTTCATTACAACGGACATCGGCGATGGAGAGAATGGCAATGGTTGTGAAGGCTGTAGTGCTGGGGCTCATGGCGACCGCGTCCGTCGCCGGTCTGACCGTGGGAGCGGAGGCCGCCAAGCTCGACGACGTTCTGGCGCGCGGCAAGCTCGTGGTCGGCACCGGCTCGACCAACGCGCCCTGGCATTTCAAGGACGCGTCCGACACCCTGCAGGGCTTCGACGTCGACATGGCCAAGATCGTCGCCAAGGCGCTCTTCGGCGACGCGGAGAAGGTCGAGTTCGTCAACCAGTCGTCGGATGCCCGCATCCCCAACATCACCACGGGCAAGGTCGACATGACCTGCCAGTTCATGACCGTGACCGGCGAGCGCGCCCAGCAGGTCAACTTCACCATCCCCTACTACCGCGAGGGCGTCGGCCTGATGCTGAAGGAGGGCGGCCAGTATGCCGACTACAACGCGCTGAAGGCGGCCGGCTCGTCGGTCACCATCGCGGTGCTCCAGAACGTCTATGCCGAGGAACTCGTCCACAAGGCGCTGCCGGAGGCGACCGTCGACCAGTACGAGGCGCAGGACCTCCTCTACCAGGCGCTCCAGTCCGGCCGCGCGGATGCCGCCGCGACCGACCAGTCCTCGATCGCCTGGTACGTCACGCAGAACCCCGGCCAGTACAAGGACGCCGGCTACGGCTGGAGCCCGCAGACCTACGCCTGCGCCGTCGCCAAGGGCGACCAGGACTGGCTGAACTTCGTCAACACCGCGCTCCACGAGGCGATGACCGGCGTCGAGTTCGACACCTATGCCGCCTCGTTCAAGAAGTGGTTCGGCAAGGATCTGCCGCCTCCGGCGATCGGCTTCCCGGTCGAGTTCAAGTAAGGCGGCCCGTCCGGCGGTCCAGGCCCTGTCGCCCGGGCCACCTCCTTCCCCTACGATGCGAGCGATCCCGATGGGATACACCCTCAACTTCGACGCCGTCTGGCGAAGCTTCGACGATCTCCTGTGGGGGCTCGGCCTCAGCCTCGTCCTCGCGGTCGTCGCCATCGGTATCGGCTGCGCCCTCGGGCTCGTGCTCGCCTTCGGCCGGGTCAGCCGGTCGCCCGCGCTGCGGCTGCCGGCCGGCGCCTACGTGACGCTGTTCCGCAACCTGCCGCTTCTCGTGATTGTCCTGTTCTCGTTCTTCGCGCTGCCCCAGCTCGGGCTGCGCCTGTCGAAGCAGAGCTCGTTCGTCCTCGCCCTCGCGCTCTATTCGGCGGCCTACCTCGCCGAGGTGTTTCGCGGCGGCCTCCTCGGCGTGCCGAAGGGCCTGCGCGAGGCGGGGCTCGCCATCGGCCTGACGGAAGCGCAGATCCGCCGCCGCATCGTGCTGCCGGTGATGCTGCGCGCCGTGCTGCCGGCGCTGGGCTCGACCTTCATCGGCCTCTTCAAGGACACCTCGCTCGCCGCCGCGATCGCCGTGCCCGAACTCACCTTCGAGGCGCGCAAGATCAACGTCGAGACCTTCCGTGTCATCGAGACGTGGATCGTGGCGAGCGGCCTCTACATCGCGACCTGCTCGATTCTCGCCGCCCTCCTGCGCCGCGTCGAGGCGCGGCTCGCCGTGTCGAGGTAAGCCCCGTGACCGCTCCTCCCACCTTCCTCGAGATCGTCTGGCTGGCGCGCTGGCCGCTCCTCTACGGCCTCGGCACCACGGTCGCGATCTCGGTGCTCGCCATCCTCGGCGGCACCGTGATCGGAACGCTTCTCGGCCTCGCGCTGACTTACGGCAACCGCGCCGTGCGCCTCCTCGCGCGTGTCTACACCGACGTCATCCGCGGCACGCCGGTCCTCGTCCTGGTGCTCGCGAGCTTCTACATCCTCGGCACGGTCGGGCTCGACCTGTCCGCCTTCCAGGCCGGCGTCCTCGCGCTGACCCTGTTCTGCGCCTCCCATGTCGGCGAGATCACGCGCGGCGCCCTCGAGACCCTGCACAAGGGGCAGACCGAGGCGGCCAAGGCGATCGGCCTCACCTTCGGCCAGACCTTCCGCTACGTGCTGGGGCCGCAGGCGCTGCGCCTCGCCCTGCCGCCGCTGATCAACACGGCGGCCGAGATGGTGAAGGCCTCGACGCTCCTCTCGGTGATCGGCGTCGCCGAGCTTCTCCTGCGCACGCAGGAGGTCATCAGCCGCGCCTTCCACAGCCTCGAGTTCTATCTCCTCGCCGGCCTCCTCTACTTCCTCGTCAATTTCGCCATCGAGCGTCTCGGCCGATATGTCGAACGCCGCGTGAGCGTCGCGTGAAAGGCGCCCCGATGACCGCGAACCTTCTGGAAATCCGGGACCTTCGCAAGAGCTACGGTCCGCTCGAGGTCCTGAAAGGGGTCGACTGCGACGTGCGCTCGGGCGAGGTGATCTCGATCATCGGCTCGTCGGGCTCCGGCAAGACGACGATGCTGCGCTGCGTCAACATGCTGGAGGAGTTCGAGGGCGGGACGATCCGCATCGACGGCGAGGAGATCGGCTTCTCCACCGAGGGCGGCCAGCGCCGCCGCAAGAGCGAGCGGGAGATCGCCCGCCAGCGCGCGCTGACCGGCATGGCCTTCCAGCAGTTCAACCTCTTCCCGCACATGACCGCGCTCGAGAACGTCACGCTCGGCCTGACGCTGGTGCGCAGGATGGGCAAGGACGAGGCGCGCGCGCTTGGCGAGACGTGGCTCGACCGCGTCGGGCTGCTCGCGCGCAAGGACCAGTATCCCGCAAAGCTCTCGGGCGGCCAGCAGCAGCGCGTGGCGATCGCGCGCGCCATCGCCATGAGCCCGCGCCTGATGCTGTTCGACGAGGTGACCTCCGCCCTCGACCCCGAGCTCGTCGCCGAGGTGCTCGCCGTCGTGCGCTCGCTCGCCGAGGACGGCATGACGATGCTCCTCGTCACCCACGAGATGCGCTTCGCCTACGAGGTGTCGAGCCGCGTCATCTTCATGAACGGCGGCCGCATCGGCGAGGAGGGGAACCCGCGCGAGATGTTCGCGGCCCCCAAGACCGAGCGCCTTGCCGCCTTCCTCCAGTCTTCCCGCTTCAACTGACAGAACAGGACACGCAACGCATGACCCTCAAGCGCTATGGTGCCGGCGAGACCGGCGCCGGCGGCAAGCCGCTGCCCTTCGCCCGCGCGGTGGAAGCCGACGGCTGGCTCTACGTGTCCGGCCAGGTGGCCATGGAGAACGGCGAGATCGTGCCGGGCGGCATCGTCCAGCAGACGAAGAAGACGATGGAGAACGTCATCGCCATCCTCACCGAGGCGGGCTACGGGCTGGAGGACGTGGTGCGCGTCGGCGTCTGGCTCGACGACCCCCGCGACTTCTGGAGCTTCAACGGCGTCTATGCCGAGTATTTCGGCGCGACGCCCCCGTCGCGGGCCTGCGTGCAGTCGTCGATGATGGTCGACTGTAAGGTCGAGATTGACTGCGTCGCCTTCAAGCGGAAATAAGCCGCGGGAGGCTGTTGAGCATCGGGGGCGAGAGGATGGACGTGCGCGTGGAGGAGACCGTCAATCGCCGGGCGCGCGGGCTCGACCGCGCCTTCGATATCCTCGACGCCCTGCGCGAGGCGGGCAGACCGCTTCGCCCCAACGAGATCGCGGCCGCGATGGGCGCGCCGCGATCGACGATCTACGAGATCGTCGCGGCGCTGGTGAGGCTCGATGTCCTCGAAGCCGCCGATGCCGAGGGCCGCGTCTTCCTCGGCCGACGCCTCTTCCTCTACGGGCAGGCCTACGGCCACCACTCCGACATGCCGAGCCGCGTCGCCATGGTGCTCGATCGCCTCGCGGCCGAGACGCAGGAGACCGCGCAGTTCTGCCTCCTCGACGGCAACAAGTACACGGTCGCCATGATGCGCGAGGGCTCGCGACCCTTCCGCATCTCGTCGAGTGTCGGCGAGCGCACGCCCATTCCCTGGACGGCGTCCGGCCGCCTGCTCCTCGGCCATCTCGGCGAGGACGAGATCCGCGCCTTCGTGCCGGCGGAGGACTTCCAGCTTCCCTCGGGCGACTGGCTCGCGCCGGTGGAGTTCGCGCGGCAGGCGCACAAGGCCGTCGCGGACGGCCATTTCACCTTCGATTCCATCGTCGACAGCTACACCCACTGCTTCGCCGTGCCGATCCGCCGGCCGGACGGCACCGCGGCCGCGACGCTCTGCCTCGTCGCGCCCAAGGCCGATGCCCTGCGCAACCACGCCGACTATCTCGCCAAGCTCGGCGCGGCGGCCGTCTCGCTCGAACCCTCTTTCGCCTGACGGGGCGTACGCCGCGCCGCGGTGCCCCGCAGCGACGACGCCAGCATCTCGACGAAGGCGGACACGCGCGCCGGCCGAAGCCGGGACGCGGCGAAGACGGCATGGATGCCGCCGCCCGGCAGGCGCCATTCCGGCAGAAGCCGCACCAGCCGCCCGCTGTCGAGGTCCGCCGCTGCCATGAAGTCGGGCAGGATGCCCGCGCCCGCCCCCGAAAGGATCGCCGCCTGAACGCCGCGCGCCGTGTCGACCGACAGATGCGCTGATGACTCGTGCGTCGTCGTCGCGCCCTCACCGCTCTCGAAGCGCCACGCGGCGGGATTGGGGAGGGCGGTGTTCACGACGAGCGGCAGGGCGCCGAGATCGGCCGGCGAAGTGGGCGGGCCCCGGCGGGCGATGAGGCCGGGGGCGGCGACGAGCACCTCCTCGAACGTGGCGAGCCGCCGGGCGTGAAGGCTGGTGTCGGCGAGCCGGCCGACCCGGATCGACAGGTCGGCCTCCCCCGCCAGAACGTCGGCGATGCGATCCGACAGGCGCAGGTCCGCCCGGCAGTCGGGAAAGCGACGGAGGAAGGCGGCGACCACCGGAACGACAATGAGCGCGCCGTAGTCGGCGGGCGCGAGGATGCGGAGCGTGCCCTGCGGCGCGGCGGCGGTCTCGCTCGCCTCCGCCACCGCGTCCCCCGCCTCGCGCAGGATCGAGGCGGCCCGCGCATGGAGCCGGCGCCCCGCTTCGGTCGGCTCGACGCGGCGCGTGGTGCGCAGGACGAGTGCGGTGCCGAGCTCCGCCTCGAGGCGGGCGACCTGCTGGCTGACCACGGCTTTGGTGATTCCGAGCCGTTCGGCCGCGCGCGTGAAGGATCGCGTCTCGACCACGGCGGCGAAGTAGACGAGGCGGCCGAGAATGCGGGGGTCGAGCATGCCCGATTGTTTGCCGATGCCATACGATCTGTAAAGATCGTCTGTCTTCCGTGTCGATCTGCGGGCTGCCATCTTGCCTTGGTCGTCGAAGCCCGACCGCAGCGGTCGCAGGCAAGGGGAACAGGACAGGCCCATGAAGATCGCCCTGATCGGCGCCTCCGGAAACGCCGGATCGCGCATCGCCGCCGAACTCGCCGCGCGCGGACACGCGGTCACCGCCATCGCGCGCAACGCCGGCAAGATCGCGGCCCTGCCGGGCGTGAGCCCGCTCGCCCTCGACCTCTCCGACACCGACGCCCTGGTGGACGCGCTGAAGGGCCATGACGTCGTCGTCAGCTCGGTTCACTTCACCGCCACCGATCCCGACCAGCTGATCGCGGCGGTCAAGGCGTCGGGCGTGCCGCGCTATGCCGTCGTCGGCGGCGCGGGGAGCCTCGAGGTCGCCCCCGGCGTCCGCCTGATCGACACGCCGCAGTTTCCGGCCGAATACCGGGAGGAGGCTGAGAAGGGCGGCGTCTTCCTCGACCGGCTGCGGCAGGAAAAGGACCTCGACTGGACCTTCCTCTCCCCGTCGGCGGCCTTCGTGCCGGGCGAGCGCACGGGCGCCTTCCGCCTCGGCGGGGACGAACTTCTGACCACTGCAGCCGGCAGCAGCATCTCCTTCGAGGACTATGCGATCGCGCTTGCCGACGAGATCGAGACGCCGCGCCATTCCCGCCGCCGCTTCACCGTCGGCTATTGAGGCGGAGGCGCGGTTTCCTGCGTCACGGGATCGACAGTCTCGGAACGCGGGCGCGCCGGCCGCGCCGACCGCACGCGTTCCGCGACTGTCACGAGAATGTTATCGGGAGGCGCTAGCTGACGGTCGATCCACTTCACCGGAGATCGCCGATGCGCCGCCTTCTCAGCCTGCTGACCCTGTCCAGCATGCTCACCCTGTCCGCCCACGCCGCCACCGTCATGCCGCTCGACCGCGCCTCGATCCTCGCCGGATCGCCCTTCGACATGAAGGTCGAGTTCAAGGGGCTCGTGAAGCAGGGCGACGTCGCGGTCACGATCAACGGCAAGCCCGCCGCCGAGGTGCTCGGCCAGCCGGTCGAGTTCATCGAGAAGGAGGACGGCGCGGACGCCTCGTCCGTGCGCATCCGCGGCGGCCATATCCTGGTGCCCGGCAGCTACAAGGTCGAAGCCAAGGCCGGCGACGAGACCAAGACCGTGACCTGGGACGTGTTCGGCACCCCGACCCTGCCGAAGGCGAAGAACATCATCTTCCTGCTCGGCGACGGCATGACGGTCGCCAATCGCACCGGCGCGCGGATCATGTCCAAGGGCATGACCGAGGGCAAGGCGAACGGGCGCCTCGCGATGGACGATCTCGACCACATGGCCTTCGTCGGCACCTCCTCGACCAACTCGATCGCCACCGACAGCGCCAACACGATGTCGGCCTACATGACCGGCCACAAGACGGCGATCAACGCGCTCGGCGTCTATGCCGACCGGAGCAAGGACTCGTTCGACGACCCGAAGGTCGAGACCATCGCCGAGGCGCTGCGCCGCACGACCAAGAAGTCGGTCGGCGTGGTCGTCACCTCCGAGGTCGAGGACGCGACGCCCGCCGCCGTCATGGCGCACACGCGCAAGCGCGCCGACAAGCCCGAGATCGTCGACATGATCTTCAACGTGAAGCCGGACGTGCTGCTCGGCGGCGGATCGGCCTACTTCCTGCCGCAGTCGACGCCCGGCTCCAAGCGCAAGGACGACAAGGACTACGTCCGGATGTTCCGGGACGCCGGCTATGCGCTCGCCACCGACAAGACCGAGCTGGAGGCGGCCAAGTCGGCGAACGAGGCGAAGCTCCTCGGCCTGTTCCACACCGGCAACATGGACTTCATGCTCGATCGCGGCTTCCTGAAGAAGGGCACCGTGTCGAAGTTCCCGAACCAGCCGGGCCTCGTCGAGATGACCGAGGTCGCGCTCGACCGGCTGTCCAAGAACCCGGACGGCTTCTTCCTGATGGTCGAGGGGTCCTGCATCGACAAGGCCTCGCATCCGATGGACTTCGAGCGCTCGATCATCGACACGATCGAGTTCGACAAGGCCGTCGGCGTCGCGCGCGAGTTCCAGCGGACCCATCCCGACACGCTGATCGTCACCACGGCCGACCACACGCACGGCATCTCGATCGTCGGCACGATCGACGACGACAAGCCGGGTCCCGAGATGCGCGAGAAGGTCGGCGTCTATGCCGACGCCGGCTTCCCGAACTACGAGGACAAGGACGGCGACGGCTATCCGGACACGGTCGACGTCTCGCGCCGCCTCGCGATCTTCTCGGCCGACTATCCCGACTACTACGAGACCTTCCGCCCGAAGATGGACGGCCCGTTCGAGCCGGCGGTCCAGAACGAGAAGAAGGAATACGTCGCCAACGAGGCCTACAAGGCCGTGCCGGGCGCCGTCTTCCGCGAGGGCAACCTGCCGCGCTCGGCCGACACGGCGGTGCACGCGGTGGACGACGTGGTGCTCCAGGCCGCCGGTCCCGGCGCCGAGGAGTTCAAGGGCTACATGGAGGAGAGCGACGTCTACCGCGTCCTCGCCGACGCCTTCGCGCTGGCGCCGCAGTCGAACTGACGGCCGAGCCGCACGAACCCTCCGGGCTCCGGCGCGCGTCGCCGGGGCCCGCTGCGTTGACGGAGGTTGATGGTGACACGCTTCGATCCGACCCGCCGCACGATGCTGGGCGGCGCGCTCGCCGCGCTCGGCCTTGCGACCGTCGTCCCGCGTGCGGCGCGTGCCGCCGCGCGCCTCGGCTTCGAGGAGCTCTACGGCAAGATCGGCGTCCTCGGCCTTTCCTTCTCCGACAAGACCAAGGCGCTCGCGGGCCAGGAAGTCGCGATGCAGGGCTTCATGGCGCCGCCGCTGAAGGCCGAGGCGGCGTTCTTCGTGCTGACGGAAATCCCGATGTCGATCTGCCCGTTCTGCTCGTCCGACGCCGACTGGCCCGCCAATATCGTGGTCGTCTACCTCGGCCGGAAGCAGACCTTCGAGCAGGCGAACCGCATGATCGACGTGTCCGGCCGGCTCGAGGTCGGCTCGTGGACCGATCCCGAGACCGGCTTCGTCAGCCTGCTGCGCATCGTCGACGCCAGCTTCGCCTCGGTCTGAGCCCGGTGCCCGATCTCTCTGTCGAGGCGCTCTGCGTCCGCTTCCCCGGCCTCGAGGCGCCGGCGCTGGAGATCGCCTCGCTCGATCTGCCCGCGGGCTCGCGCGTCGCGCTGACCGGCGCCTCGGGATCGGGCAAGACGACCTTCATCAACGCCGTGACGGGCCTCGAGCGCGTGCGCGCGGGGTCCGTGCGCTGGGGCGGCACCGACCTCGCGGCGCTCGGCGAGGCGCGGCGGGACCGATGGCGCGCCGCCCATGTCGGCCTTGTCATGCAGGACTTCCATCTCTTTGCGGGCCTGTCGGCGATCGACAACGTGCTCCTGCCCCACCGCCTGTCGCGCGCCCTGCCGCTCGCCGACGTGCGGGAGACGGGCGAGCGCCTCCTCCGCCGCTTCGGCATCGAGCGCTTCGGCCAGCGGGTGGAGACGCTGTCGCGCGGTCAGATGCAGCGCGTCGCGGTGGCGCGCGCGCTCGCCGGGCGTCCGGCGATCCTCGTCGCCGACGAGCCGACCGCAAGCCTCGATGCCGAGGCCGGACGGGCGGTCGCGGACCTTCTACTCGAACTCGGTGCCGAGACCGGTTTCACGCTGATCGTCGCGACCCACGATCCGTCGCTCGTCTCGCGCATGGATCGTGTCCTTCGCCTTGCGAACGGACGCCTCACAGACGGGGCACGCGCATGATCGGCTTCATCTGGGCCGACATCCGGCGCCATGCCGCGGGCGTCCTGGCCGTCGTGCTCCTGATCGCGCTCGCCTCGGCGCTCGGCGTCTGCGTCACGCTCAGCGAGCGCGCCGTGCGGCTTGGCAGCGCGCGGGCGGCGGCCGCCTTCGATCTCGTGGTCGGGGCGCCGGGCAGCGAGACGCAGCTCGTCCTGTCCTCGGTCTTCCTCCAGCCGGCCCCCCGACCGCTCCTGCCGGGGGCGGTGCTCGCGGCCCTGCGCGCCGATCCGCGCGTCGCCTTCGCGGCGCCCGTCGGCTTCGGCGACTTTGCCGGCGACGATCCGGTGGTCGGGACGACGTCCGAGATCGTCGAAGCGTTCGGGGGGCTGGGCGAGGGGCGCGGGTTCCAGCGGCTGCGCGACGCCGTGGTCGGCGCCGCCGTGGAGCGCCGGATCGGCACGCATGTCCAGCCGCTGCACGGGCGCCTGTCCGACGGCGGCCATCCGCACGATGCGGTCTCCTACGAGGTGGTCGGCCGGATGAAGCCGACCGGCACCGCCTGGGACAAGGCGATCCTGGTGCCGATCGAGGCCGTCTGGGCCGCGCACGACCATGACGCGGGCGACGAGGCGGAGCACGAGGGCGACGCCGGGAGCCCGGCCGGGACGGCGGAGCATCGCCCGGATCTCGACCGGCCTGTCGACCCGGCGGCGCTCGACCGACGGCAAGCGCCGGGCGTTCCCGCGATCGTCGTCAAGCCGCGCACGATCGCCGCGGCCTATGCCCTGCGGCAGGCCTATCGCCAGGAGGGCACGCTCGCGGTCTTTCCGGCCGAAGTCCTGACGCGGCTCTACGGCACGCTCGGCGACGCGCGCACCGTGCTTCAGGTCGTCGCCTACGGCGCGCAGGGGCTGGTGGGCGCGGCGATCCTCTTCGTGATCGTCGTCCATGTCCTGCAGCGCCGCCGCCAGATCGGCGCGCTGCGGGCGTTCGGGGCCCCGCGTCGCGCCGTTTTCCTGATCGTCTGGGCAGAGATCGTCGCGATGGTGGGTCTTGGCGTCTGTCTCGGCTTCGCGATTGGCTTTCTCGCCGCGCTGACGCTGGCCCGGTTGGCGGGCGGATCGAGCGGCATCGCGTTTCCGGTCGAACTGCGGCCGGAGGACTTGTCGACGCTTCTCGCGCTGCTCGCGGCCGTGGCGCTCGTGGCGCTGGTTCCGGCGGGTCTCACCTATCGGCAGTCGCCCGCCAGCGCGCTGCGCGCCTGACGGGACCGGACGACGCGTCAGCGCGAGCGCGCCGCGGCCGGCGGGCGCGTGGCGCGGCGCACCACGAGGTCGCGCCCGCTGACGAGCACGATGCCGAAGAGGATGAGGGCGGCGCCCGCCAGGAACTCCGGGGTCAGGCGGTCGCCGAGGACGAGGATGCCGAAGCCGATGCCGAAGACCGGCGTCAGGAGCGACAGGACCCCGAGGCGCGAGGCGAGATAGACGCGCAGGAGCGAGAACCACGCGAGATAGCTGACCGTCGAAAGGATCACCGTCTGGTAGGCGAGGCTCGCGAACAGCGTCGCCGACGCACCGACTTGCGTTTGCCCGAACCACAGCGCCGAGCCGAGCGCGATCACGCAGGCGACCGCAAGCTGGTACCACAGCGTGACGGCGGCCGGCGCCCGCGACAGGCGGGACGTGCGCACCACGATCGTCGTCGCGCCCCACAGCGCGCCGGCCGCGATCCCGAGGAGGTCGCCGATCCAGGCGGCGTCGCTGCCCGGCCCCCCGCCGCGCCCCGCGAAGGTCAGGACGATCCCGCCGAAGGCAATGGCGATCCCGATCCATTGGAGGGGCGCAAGACGCTCCTCCGGCAGGCGCAGATGCAGGCCGAGCGCCGCGAAGACCGGCGCCGTGTAGAGGAAGATCGACATGTGCGAGGCGGAGGTGAAGAGGAGCCCCTGCGCGAACAGCACGAATTCCAGCCCGAACAAGGCGCCCGCGAGAAGACCAGGCCGCCACGCGTCGCCGACGAGGAACCGCTGCTCCCGCCGCAGGACGACGACGAGGAGCACCAGGAGCGACGCCAGACCCGATCGCAGGCCGACTTGCAGGACCGGGACCATGTCGGGTGCGGCGAGCTTGATGGCGACCTGCTGCGTTCCCCACAGGGCGCACAGGACCACCATCGAGGCGGCGGCGGTGGCATCGATCGGCTTGCGAAGATCCATGGTGTTCGTCCAAATCCGTTCGGCGCAAGTCTAGCTCGGCACGAGCGTGTAAATGGCTCGTTCAAGGCGGTTCAGGCGCATGGTTCGCTTGCGAAAGGGGACGAGGACGCAATGGTCGCTCACGCGCTCGACGAACAGGATCGCGCGATCCTGCGGCTCCTACAGGTCGATGCCGCACGCCCGCAGCGCGAGATCGCCGAGGCGGTCCACTTGTCCGCTCCCGCGGTGCAGCGGCGGATCGCGCGCATGGAGCGGGACGGGGTCATCCGCCGGACGGTCGCGATCGTCGATCCGGTCGCGGTCGGGCTCCCGATCACGGTCCTCGTGGAGGTGACGCTGACCAACGACCGCTCCGCGACGGTCTCGGCCGTGAAGCGATTCTTCCGCGACGCGCCCGAGGTTCAGCAGTGCTACTGCGTCACCGGGACGGCGGGCTTCATCCTCGTCCTCCTCGTGCCCTCGATGGAGGACTACGAGACGCGGACCGCCCGGCTCTTCGCCGACAACGAGATGGTCCGCTCCTACCGCACCATCGTGGTGCTCGACCGAGTGAAGGTGACCTCGAGCCTGCCGCTCTGACGCTTTCGGGCGTCGCTCGGCGGGGCGCTCCAAGCGGGAGACCGCCGCAGGCTCGCGAGGGAGTGGGGAGAGTCGCACGAGACGGTTGCTTTCGCGGTCGATCGCCCTTCTAACCCTCGACCCGGAGATGCTCTATATCGCTGCGTCGTTCGCCTCGCCCGCGAAGGGGCGGCGGCGCCGTGAAACCTCGAACCCCGACCCATGGGCTCCCGGCGTCGGGGGCCGGAGCCGAAGAAGTCGTCGCGCATGGTCCACGCCCACCACAGCCCGCTCTTTGCCATCCTCTCGATCGTGATCGCGGTGCTGGGCTCGTGGACGGCCCTCGACCTCTTCGACCGCGTGTCGGGAAACTTCGGCAGGGCGCGGACGGGCTGGCTGGTGGCCGCGGCGCTCGCGATGGGGCTCAGCATCTGGTCGATGCATTTCGTCGCGATGCTCGGCTTCGATCCCGGCTCGGCGGTCAGCTACGATCCGATCCTCACGCTCGTGTCGCTGGCGCTGGCGATCGGGGCGACGGGCACCGCCTTCAAGGTGGCGGCGTCCGAGCGCTCCGACCGGCGGCATGTCGTCGGGGCCGCCGTCCTGATGGGGACGGGCATCTGCGCCATGCACTATGTCGAGATGGCGGCGCTCCGGACCGCCGCGGTGCTCGGCTACGATCCGCTGCTCGTCCTCCTGTCGCTCGCCGTCGCCGTCTCCTCGTCGACCGCCGCGCTGTTTGTCGCCCGCAGCGAGCAGCGGGGGTGGTCGCGCGCGGCCGCCGCCGGCATCCTCGGGCTCGCCATCGTCGGCATGCACTACACCGCGATGGCCGCGCTCAACCTGACGCCGGTTCCCGGCGCGGCCGCCGGCATTCCGGGGCCGCCGCCCTATCCGCTGGCCTTCGGGGTGGCCGGGACGACGGTCCTGATCCTCTTCCTCGCGCTGATGGCCTCGCTCCACGACCAGCGCGTGAACATCCTGGCGGCGCTCGATGCCGGCGGCGTCGGCTACTGGGAGCTGGATCTGGCGAACTGGCGCCTCCACCTGTCGCCACGCGGCAAGGCGATCCTCGGCAGCGCCGCGGATGGAGCGCCGGTCTACGCCGACCTCCTCGACGAGATCTCGCCGGGCAGCCGGAGCGAGGTCGTCGCGCGCCTGCACGAGGCGATCGACACGGGTGCCGACTACGACGTCGAATATCCGATCGTGCGCGGCGACCGGTGGCTGAACGCGCGGGGACGTGTCGTCGGCGACGGCCGGCACCGGCCGACCCGCATGGTCGGTGTCGTGATCGACGTCACCGACCGGCGTCAGGCGATGGACCGGATCGTCTCCAGCGAGCGCCGCCAGCGGCTGCTCGTGGACGAGTTGAACCACCGCGTGAAGAACACGCTGGCGACCGTCCAGTCGCTGTCGCGGCAGACGGCGCGCAGCGCCGCCTCGGTCGAGGGCTTCCACCGCAGCTTCGAGGGGCGCCTCCTCGCGCTCTCCTCCGCCCACAACGTCCTGACGCAGCACGGCTGGGAGCATGCGGGGCTTCGCGAGATCCTGGAGCGCGAGCTCGCCCGCATCGCGCCGGACCGGGTGAGCCTCAGCGGCGAGGACGTCACCTTGAGCGTGCGACAGGCTCTGGCAATCGGCATGGCGATGCACGAGGTGGTCAGCAACGCCGTCCGGCACGGGGCGCTGGGCGCGGACGGCGGCACCGTCGACGTGTCCTGGGGTTTTGCGGCCTCGGCCGGGACGCCCCGCCTCGTTCTCGAATGGCGCGAGATACCCGTCGCGGACACTGCCGTCGCGATGCCCGGCCGCTTCGGCTTCCAGATCATCCGCCGCAGCATCGAGGGGGAACTCGACGGCGAGGCGACCCTCGTCGCCGGGCCCGAGGGCCTCGTCTGGCGCTTCGCGCTGCCGCTCGCAGGTCCGGCTGTCCCATTAGCGAGGGACGGCACCTCGGAGGCCACGGAGGCGGCGCAGTAGCCGCCCTCTTGCGGCGGCACGGCTGCGCCCAGCGGCGATCCTCTAGTTCTACTGTTTCGGCGCGGAGACGTGCCGCGCCGCCGTTTCGTTCGCCTGCGCGAGGCTGTCGGCGAAGGCGTCGCCGGATGCCAGGGAGGCGACGAGGGCGCCGACGAAAGCGTCGCCCGCCCCATGCGTGCTGACGAGGCGGACCGGCAGGGCCGGGAGCGTCACCGGCGCCTCGCCCGCGCGTCGGCCCGCCACGCCGTCGCCGCCCGCCGTGACGACGACGCAGGGGAAGCGGGCGGCGAGCGCCTCGGCGGCCGTCGCGGCGGAGGCAAGGTCCGCGACCGCGATCCCCGACAGTTCTTCGGCCTCGATCGCGTTGACGATCAGGACGTCGACAAGGGCTGCCAAC
>NZ_CAJYIU010000248.1 GCF_913775355.1 uncultured Aureimonas sp. | reverse complement strand
GGCGCCTCGGTCTGCGCTCGCCCTGCAAGGTGGTGATCCTGTCCTCGCTGGTGGCCGACGAGGACGCCGCCGAGCGCCGCGAGGCGTTGCGCCTCGGAGCCTTCGCGGCGATCGGCAAGCCGTCCGGCGCCGTCAGCCTCGACATCCGCGAGCGCCGCGCCTCCGAGATCGTGGCGACCGTCCGGCGCGCCGCCAACCTTCCCGTCGCGGCGATCGCCCTTGAGACCGCGTCGGCGGCGGAGGTCGATCGGCAGGCGGCGGAGCCCCCGAAATGGCGGGCCTTCTCGACCTCGTCGACACGGCCGTCCTCCGCTTCGACGCCGAGGGTCGGCTGGCAGGGGCCAATGCGGCCGCCGCGATTCTTCTCGGCGAGGCGGAGGTCCGGCCGGGGCGCCGCGCGGATGAGATCTTTGCGGACTACAACGCGGCGATCGCCGACCTCGTATGGGAGGCGCTGGGGGCGGCGCTGGGTGCCCCCACCCATCGCGAGGCGATCGAGGTCGCGCGCGCCGACGGGTCCTGGACCCCGCTGCGCGCGACGGTCGCCCGTCGGAGCGAGCCGTCCGGCGCGGCGCTGCTCCTCGACGACATCAGCCGGGAGCGCCGGATGAAGGCGCTCCTCGACCGCACGCTGTCGACGAGCGTCGCCGACCAGATGATCGACGCCGCGCCCGGCGCCGCCGACGGCGAGACGCGGACCGTCTCGATCCTCTTCGCCGACCTGCGCGGTTTCACCGCCCTTTCGGAAGCCCTCGGGCCGGCGGGCATGGTCCGCCTCCTCAACGACTACTTCTCCTTCATGGCCGACGTGATCCGCGAGCACGGCGGCGTCATCGACAAGTATATCGGCGACGCCGTGATGGCGTTGTTCGGGGCCCCGCTCTCGCGCGGCGACGACGCCGCGCGCGCCATCCGCGCGGCGCGCGACATGATCCGCGCGCTGGCGCTCTTCAACGCGCCGCGCCTTGCCGCGGGCGAGCCGCCGGTCGACATCGGGATCGGGCTCGCGACCGGCCCGGTGATCGCGGGCACCATCGGCTCGCCGGACCGCCTGAACTACACCGTGATCGGGGACGCGGTGAATCTCGCCGCGCGGCTCGAAAGCCGCACCAAGAGCTACGGCACGCCGCTGATCGCCTGCGGCGAGACGGTTCGGGCTGCGGGGACCGGATCGGGCGCGAGCCGGCTCATCGACATCGCGCGCGTCGTCGGCCAGGATCGGGCGACCGAAGTCCACGAGTTGCGGATGGAGCCGATCGACCCGCGGACGGAACGCCGCTTCGCCAAGGCGCTGACGCTCTACCGGCAGGGCGACTTCGCGGCCGCCGCCGCGCTCTTCGAGGCGGATGCGGCGACGGACGCCCCGTCGCGCCTTCTCGCCGACCGCGCCCGCCGCCTCGCCCTCGATCCGCCCGCCGGCTGGACCGGCGTCTGGACGCTGACCGACAAATGACCCCCGCATCCCGCCCCGACCGGGCGACGGCCACCATCGGCGTGCTGGTCTGCGAGGCGGGGGGCCGGGCGGCCGCCCTCCCGCTCGCGGGCGTCCTCGGCGTAACCGAGCCCTCGCCCGTGACGCCCCTGCCCTTCTCGCCGCCGCTGATCGACGGGCTGGTCCTCGCCATGAACCTGGCGGTCGTCCAGATGACGCTCGCCCCCCTCTTCGGCGGCCCGCGCCCGGCGGAGGGCGCCGGCGTCCTCGTGGTGGCCGCGCAGAGCGACGACGTGCGCGCGCTCCGCCTCGACGCCGTCCTCGCCATGGCCGAGATCGGGACGGAGACGATCGCGGACGAGGAGAGCGTCGACGCGCTGGCCGGCGGGTTCCTCACCGGCCGGTTCGAGTGGAACGGGCGGAGCGTCGCGCTCCTCGACCTTCCCGCGCTCTGGGCTGCCGGGAGCCTTGCGCCCGCCGACCTGCCGCCGGCCGAGGGCGCCGGCCTCCTCGCCCGGATCGAGCCGGCCGACGCCGCCGCGCCGCTCGAGGGTAATGCGCGCGCCCGGACGCCCTTCCTTTCGATCGTCTCGGGGGGCGAGCCCTATGCCGTGCCGTCGGCCGCGATCGAGGAGATCCTCCTCGTCGAGGCCGTCCGCCCGATGCCGGGCGCGCCGCCCTTCGTGGCGGGTCTCGTCGACCGCCACGGCACTCCGATCCTCGCCCTGGATACGCGGCGTCTTCTCGGCCACGAGCCGGCACCGGGCGCCCGGACCGCACTGGTCCTGCCCTTCGCCCGCGGCGTGGTCGCCCTTCTGGTCGAGCAGGCGCAGGGCATCGTCTTCTTCGAGGAGGACGATCCGCACCCGATGACCGAGGCCGCGGCGGGGATCGCCAGCTACCTCGTCGACGAGCGCGGGCGCATCGTCGGGCTGGTCGACCCGCAAGAACTACTGGCGCAGGTCGCAGCGCAGATCGGCGACCTCATGCCGCAGCGGCTCGAAGCCTCCGCGCCCGAGCGCCCCGGCCCCGATGCCCGGACCGGCGAAGCCGCACAGTTGCTCGTCGTCTCGGTCGGTGACGACGCCTTCGCCCTCCCCCTCGACCGGGTGGAGCGGATCCGCCCCGAGGTGCGCCTCACCCCGCTGCCGCGCAGTGACACCGGCTTCACCGGCGTCGCCGATGTCGGCGAGACGACCGTGCCGATGCTCGATCTGCGCGACCGGCTTTTGCCCGGCAGCGGGGCGCCGCGCACCGGGCATCCCCCTTGCGTCCTCGTCCGGCTGGAGGGTGCGCTCGCCGGGCTGGCGGTGGACCGCGTCCTGCGGATCGAGGCGGTGGAGCGCTCGCGGATCGACGCGGTGGAGCCGCAGGACCGGCTGCCCGTGTCGGGCGTCTTCGAGGCTGCCGACGGGCGCCTCGCATCGATCCTGATGATCGACCGCCTGCTGCCCCTGATGCCGGCGGCGTTGCGGTGACGGCGATCCTCCCGCTCGCCCGCCACGAACGGTTCGAGGCGGGCGACGACCGGGACCGGCTCCGCGCACGGCTCCGGCCGCTCTTCACGCTGCCCGCCGCCGACGCCGTGCGCTTCCCGGTCGCGCTCGACGCTGTGGCCGTGGGGGGCGCTCTGTTTCTGCGTCTTGCGGCCGAAGGGCTCCGCCTCGTCCGCGAGCCGATGGCCGAACGCCGGGGCGGCTGGGATCACCCGGCGATCCTGATCGTGCGACGGGGATCGCTCGCGGTCGCACTGGACCGCGGCACCCGGACGCTCCTGCCGAACGATCACGTCCGTCTCGACATGAGCCGGGGGTTCGATCTGTCCGCCACGTCCCCCTTCGAGGCATCGATCGTCCTTTGGCGGAGGGAGCTCGCCGGCGCGTCGGCGCACGGCGCGATCGGACGTGCCGGCGAGGGTCCGTCCGATCTCGTCGCCTACCATGCGGATCACCTCCTCGGCGAAGCGGGCGGCCTCGCCCCGCGCGAGGCGCAGGCGGCCGTTCGGGCGCTGGTTCACCTCGCGACCGCCGGGCCGGGCGCGGCCGGAGAGCCCTCCACGGATGCGGGCCGGGAGCGCCTCCTGTCGCTCCGCCGCTTTCTCGCTTCGCACTCCGCTCGGCGCGACCTCAATCCCGAACGGCTGGCCGAGGCGCTCGGCGTCTCGCGAGCCGTCCTCTACCGCACGGCCGCGCCGGAAGGCGGCGTCGCGGCGATGCTGCAGGACGCGCGCCTTCGCCATGCCGCAGCGCTCCTCCTGTCCGAGGAGGCCGCGGCGCGGCGCATCGGCGAGATCGCGGAGATCGTCGGTTACCCGTCGGGGGCCGGCTTCTCGCGACGCTTCACGGACCGGTTCGGGCTCGCCCCCCTCGCCTTCCGCGCGCTCCATCGCGCGTCGGGCGAGCGCGACGTCGACCCCCGATTCACGCTGTGGCTTTCGGACTGACGGTCGGGCCGGACTTTCGGACCGCCGCCCCTTGGCATCGCGACGCGAGCCCGGCTAAGTATCGCCGACCCGGCGCTCGACCTTAAGCCATGCAGCAGCTCGACCTCGAAGACCTTGCCCCTCGCGACCGCTTCGACGCCTGGACAGCCGTCACGAGCCCGTTCTTCGCCGTCTCGCGCCCGGCTCGTCGGACTTTCGCTGCCGCATGTCGGCGGCGCACTGGGACGGCGCACTCTTGATCGAGACCGACGTTTCGGCCCAGCGCTACGAACACACGGTCCGGCACGCGAAGAACGGCGGCTGGGACCAGATCGCCTTCCAGATGTATCGCCGCGGCTCCTATCGCGGCATCTATGGCGAGACAGAGGTCGACGTCGCCTCCGGCGACATCAGCGTGATCGATCTCGGCAAGCCCTACGTCAAGGAAAGCACGGACGAGGCCGATCTCAATCTGATCGTGCCGCGCAGCACGGTCGAGCGACACCTGCCGGCGCTGCGGCACGGCATGGTGCTGATGCGTTCGGCACCGCTGGCGCGCCTCGCCCAGATCCATCTGGAGGGGCTCCTCTCCTGCATGGACCAAATCGAAGCGCCCGCCGCCCATCATGCGATCGACGCCTTCCTGATCCTCCTGTCGGGAACCGGCCTGACGGACGACGTGCCCGCCGCCCGCCCCTTCCTGCGCGCGACGGCCCGGCGCTGCGCGGAGGACGTCATCCGCCACCGTCTCGGCAAGGGCGAGATCGACATTGCGGCGCTCGCGCGGGCGTGCGGCGTGTCGCGGGCGACGCTCTACCATCTCTTCGCCGACGACGGCGGGGTCCACGCCTTCGTCCAGGCCGAGCGCCTCGCCCTCGCCTGGCGGCTCGTTCAGGAGTTGCCGGGCGTGCCGCTGCAGGACATCGCCGACCGCTGCGGCTTCCACGATGCGGCCGGCTTCTCGCGCGCCTTCCGCCGTGCCTTCGACGCGTCGCCGAGCGCCGCGCGCGGCCAGGCCATCCCCGTCGATGCGCCCTCCCTCGACACGCCCTGCAAGTGGATCGACAGCGTCACGCGGCTGAGGGGTCCGGGCGAGGCGTAAGCCCTCCGTCGTTCGTCGCGCTGTTCTCAAGCCAGTTGCGCCGCCAGCGGCCGGTGTTGACGAAGTCGCGGCAGGCGACCCCGCGCGACAGCGCCTCGCTCGGCACGACGCCGTAGCGCGTCCGGAAGGCGCGGGCGAACGCGGAATCGCTGGGAAAACCCACCGACAGGGCCAGCCGCGCGACGCTGCCTCGCCCCTCTCCGGCCGCCATCAGATGCCGCCGCGCGCATTCCAGACGGCGGTCGCGGATGCAGGCGGCAATGCCCCCGATCGGCTCGAATAGACGGTAGAGCGCGGACCGCGACAGGCCGAACTGCCGGCAGATCAGGGTCGGCGACAGGTCGGTGCGCGAGAGGTTGCGCTCGATGAAGGCGAGGATCGCTGCGACCGGCAGGTCGAGCACCTGCGCGGACGCGAGCGGCCGCGAGGCCGCCAGAAGCGTTGCGGCCAGCGTGCCGATGGTCTCCCGCAAGGCGTCGCCGTCGGCCATCGAGAGCGTCGGACCGGAGCCGGCAAGAAGGGCGAGCTGGCCTGCGAAGAGCTGGCCGAGCGGCGCCGTCCCGTCGATCAGCGTGTTGTGGCAGGCGTCGAGCGCGGTGGGCGCGAGGCGCACGAGGCTGCGCAGGAT
>NZ_CAJYIU010000247.1 GCF_913775355.1 uncultured Aureimonas sp. | reverse complement strand
ACCGGCGAAGGCAAGACGC
The DNA here is from genome assembly GCF_913775355.1 of uncultured Aureimonas sp. GTDB lineage: Bacteria > Pseudomonadota > Alphaproteobacteria > Rhizobiales > Rhizobiaceae > Aureimonas. The sequence continues at coordinate 11,421 of NZ_CAJYIU010000247.1, read as the reverse complement.
TGGTCGGCACGCTGCCGGTCTATCTCGCAGCCCTCGAAAGCAAGGGCGTCCACGTCGTCACCGTCAACGACTACCTCGCCCGGCGCGACGCGGCCACGATGGGCCGGGTCTACAATTTCCTCGGCCTGACCGTCGGCGTCATCATGCACGGCCTGTCGGACGACGAGCGCCGCGACGCCTATAATTGCGACATCACCTACGCGACGAACAACGAACTCGGCTTCGACTATCTTCGCGACAACATGAAATACGAGCGCTCGCAGATGGTGCAGCGCGGCCACCACTTCGCGATCATCGACGAGGTGGACTCGATCCTGATCGACGAGGCGCGCACGCCGCTCATCATCTCCGGCCCGCTCGACGACCGCTCCGACCTCTACCGCACGATCGACAGCTTCATCCCGCAGCTGAGCCCTGAGGACTACGAGGTCGACGAGAAGCAGCGTCAGGTCTCCTTCACCGAGGACGGCACCGAGAAGCTGGAGCGCATGCTGGAGGCGGCCGGGCACCTCCACGGCCCCTCGCTCTACGACATCGAGAACGTCACGATCGTCCATCATGTCAACAACGCGTTGAAGGCCCACAAGCTCTTCCAGCGCGACAAGGACTACATCGTCCGGGGCGACGAGATCGTCATCATCGACGAGTTCACCGGCCGCATGATGCCGGGCCGCCGCTTCTCGGAAGGCCTGCACCAGGCCTTGGAGGCCAAGGAAGACGTCACGGTCCAGCCCGAGAACCAGACACTCGCCTCGATCACCTTCCAGAACTACTTCCGCATGTACAACCGCCTCGCCGGCATGACCGGCACGGCGGCGACGGAAGCGGCCGAGTTCGCCGACATCTACGGCCTCGACGTCATCGAGATTCCGACCAACCTGCCGGTCGTGCGCATCGACGAGGACGACGAGGTCTACCGGACGGCGGAGGAGAAGTTCCGCGCCATCGCCAAGGAGATCAAGGCGGCGGCCGAGCGGCGCCAGCCGATTCTCGTCGGCACCACCTCGATCGAAAAGTCCGAAATGCTGGCCGAGCGGCTCCGCGGCGAGGGCATGCGCGACTTCCAGGTGCTGAACGCGCGCTACCACGAGCAGGAAGCCTACATCGTCGCGCAGGCGGGCGTGCCCGGCGCGGTCACGATCGCCACCAACATGGCCGGCCGCGGCACCGACATCCAGCTCGGCGGCAACCTCGACATGCGCATCGAGCGCGAGCTCGCTGAGGTGCCGGAGGGCCCCGAGCGCGAGGCCGCGATCACGGCGCTGAAGGCCGACATCCAGCGCCTGAAGGGCGAGGCGCTCGCCGCCGGCGGCCTCTACGTGCTTGCCACCGAACGCCACGAGTCGCGCCGCATCGACAACCAGCTGCGCGGCCGCTCGGGCCGTCAGGGCGATCCCGGCCGCTCGAAGTTCTACCTGTCGCTCCAGGACGACCTGATGCGCATCTTCGGGTCCGAGCGCATGGACACGATGCTGACGCGCCTCGGCCTGAAGGAGGACGAGGCGATCGTCCACCCCTGGATCAACAAGGCGCTGGAGAAGGCGCAGAAGAAGGTCGAGGCGCGCAACTTCGACATCCGCAAGAACCTTCTGAAGTACGACGACGTGATGAACGACCAGCGCAAGGTCATCTTCGAGCAGCGGCTCGAACTGATGGACGCCGGCTCGCTCCACGAGACCGTCACCGACATGCGCCACGAGCTGATCGACACGCTGGTCGCCAAGCGCATGCCCGAGAACGCGTATCCCGAGCAGTGGGAGACGGCGGAGCTGACGGAGGAGATCCGCGAGTTCCTGAACCTCGACCTGCCCATCGCCGCCTGGGCGGACGAAGAGGGCATCGACGACCAGGACGTCAAGAAGCGCATCTTCGAGGCCGTCGACAAGGCGGCAGCCGACCGCGAGGAGCGGTTCGGCGGCGACATCATGCGCTACATCGAGCGCTCCGTCGTCCTCCAGACGATCGACGCCCTGTGGCGCGAGCACCTCGTCAACCTCGACCACCTGCGCTCGGCGGTCGGCTTCCGCGGCTATGCGCAGCGCGACCCCTTGAACGAGTACAAGTCGGAAGCCTTCGAGCTCTTCCAGGTGATGCTGGACCAGCTGCGCGAGCGCGTCACGCAGCAGCTGATGCGCGTCGAACTGGTGCGCCCCGAGACCGACGCGCCCGTCCTGCCCGAGATGGAAGCGCACCACATCGACGCGACCACCGGCGAGGACGAGTTCGGCCGGGGCGCCGCGCGCCTTACTGCCGACTTCAACCCGCCGGGTGCCGACCGCCTGCAACGCGATCCCGAGCGCCCGGACACCTGGGGCGAGGTCTCGCGCAACGAGCCCTGCCCCTGCGGCTCCGGCAAGAAGTTCAAGCACTGCCACGGCGCCTACGAGCAGATCGCCTGATACGATGAAAAGGCCGGCCTTCGAGCCGGCCTTTTTCGTTGGCGGCACGGTGTGCTCGGCTGGTGCCGCGGGGCCGGGAGGTTTCGATGAGCGTGTTTCCGCACGGCACCGTCCACGAGGCGGACGAGGACCTTCAGGCAGCGATCCGGTCGACTCCGGCTGTGCTTTCGCTCTGGGAAGGACTGACGCCGCTCGGGCGCAACGAATTCATCTGCTGGGTCGAGGACGCCAAGCAGGCGGCAACGCGCCGGCGGCGCATCGATCGTACGGTGGTCGACCTCATGGAGGGCAGGAAGCGGCCCTGTTGCTGGCCGGGCTGCATACATCGAACCGACAAGGCGCCGGGCCGCTGGCAGCAGGCGGTGCTGATCGACGGAAAGGGAAAGGCTGCCGGCCGCTGACGCGACCTGCCGACCTCAGTCGCTCCCGCCCGGCAGCGCCGGCTTCTTCTGCAGGAGGTTCTTGAACATCGAGGAGCGCGCGGTCTGAATCGGCTTGCCGTCGCGATCAAAGCCTTGGCGGCGATGCTGCTCGGCGGCGTAGGCCTCGGCCGAGATCGGCGTGCCGGTCTTGTAGGTCGAAGCCGTGGTGATCGCGAAGTCCTCGGGCGCCATCGTGGCGGCGATCTTCTTCTGCATCTCCTCGTCGGCCATGCGCTTGGCGAGGAGATCGGCCGGCGTCTCGACCACCGGGCATTCGCCGTTGGCGTCGAGCGTGCGGCCGTCCGTCAGCGTCTCGTCGAAGACGTAGCGCTTCTCGCAGACCGCCACCGCCACCGGCTTGTGGGTGAGGTCGAAGCGGTCGGTGCCTTCCTTCAGCATCTTCCAGAAGGCGACATGGGGCGAGTTCTGGTGGCGCGCCATGTTCTCCGGCGTCATCCGGAAGGGCAGCGCCTGGATCTGGATCGACTTCTGGCCGCCCTGGAAGGCATGGTTGGCGAGCGCGTAGAGCTCTTCCATCTGCCAGTTGTCCATGGCGTAGCAACCCGACGAGTTGCACGAGCCGTGGATCATCAGGTGGTTGCCCGACGCCTCGTTCGCCCGGTCGTAGGCGTTGGGATAGCCCATGTCGAAGGCGAGGTGGTAGTTCGAGTTCGGGTTCATCAGGCCCGGCGTCAGGTGGTAGAAGCCTTCCGGCGCCTGCCGGTCGCCCTCTTTCCGCTTGGGGCCGAGCTGGCCCGACCAGGCGCAGATCGGATAGGTCTTGAGGAGCGCGAAGGTGCCGTCGGTCTTCTGCTTCCAGACCTCGAGCTCGGACTCCTCCTTGTAGAGGCGCACGAGGATGGGCGCGTTCTCGCCCATGTCCTTGGACTTGATGACCTTGACGAGCGCGGGCGGCAGCGGCGCGTTGGGGCCGACGAGGTCGGCGAACACGTCGTCCTGCTGGCAGCCGGACAGGGCCATGAGACCGAGCGTCAGAAACGCCATCGTCCCAAGACGTCGTGCCGTCATTCCCCGATCCCCACGATGCGGGCGAGCGGTGGCTGTTCCCCCGTGCCCTCGAACCGATCCCCGTCCCGGCCGCGCACATGGCGCGGCTCGGGACGCTGCCCTCTTTTCGGACCGGGACGGTTACCGGAAGCTTAACGACCGGGCGGGAAATGTCCGAAAATTCTTTCCCTTGGGTGCGAAGGCCCCCTCCGGAACCCCGCGACGGGCCTTCTAGCCCCGATCGAAGACCGTTTGAAGGCAACGATCGCGTGACGGCTGACGAAGCGTCCCCGATCAGACCTTCAGTTCGCGGCCGATGGCGAGGAACTTCTCGCGGCGCTGGCGCTTCAGCTCGTCGCCGGACAGGGCGGAAAGCTCAATGAGCGCCGCCTCGATGCGTGCGCCGGCCGTCTCGATCGCGCGCTCGCGCGAGCGATGGGCGCCGCCCGTCGGCTCCGTCACGATCTCGTCGATGACGCCGAAGCCCTTGAGGTCCTGCGCCGTGATCTTCATCGCCTGGGCGACATCCTTGGCGCGGCTGGAGTCGCGCCACAGGATCGAGGCGCCGGCCTCCGGCGAGATCACCGAATAGATCGCGTGCTCCATCATCAGGACGCGGTTGGCCGCCGCGATCGCGATCGCGCCGCCCGAGCCGCCCTCGCCGATGATCAGCGAGACCAGCGGCACCGACAGGCCGAGGCAGACCTGCGTGGAGCGGGCGATGGCCTCGGCCTGTCCGCGCTCCTCCGCCCCGATGCCGGGATAGGCGCCGGCCGTATCGACCAGCGTGACGACGGGCAGCCCGAAGCGCTCGGCCATCTCCATGATGCGCACGGCCTTGCGGTAGCCCTCGGGCCGGGCCATGCCGAAATTGTGCTTGAGGCGGGTCTGGGTGTCGGAGCCCTTCTCCTGCCCGATCACCGCGACCGGCCGCCCCTTGAAGCGCCCGAAGCCGGCGATGATCGCGTGGTCCTCGGCGAAGTAGCGGTCGCCCGCGAGCGGGGTGAACTCGGTGACGAGCTGGGCGAGATAGTCGGTGCAGTGGGGCCGGTCGGGATGGCGGGCGACCTGCGTCTTCTGCCAGGGCGTCAGCTTGCGGTAGAGATCGGCCAGCGCTTCCGACGAGCGCGTCTCGAGGCGCTGGATGTCCTCCGAGACGTCGATCCGCCCCTCGGTGTCGCCGATCTTCTTGAGTTCGATGATCTGGCTGTCGAGATCGGCGACGGGCTTTTCGAAGTCGAGATAATTGTGCATCCAGCCGGGCCTTGCGCCGTCCTGTCGGGGTTCGGGCGGCGGTTTCCGGAGCCTGCCGGCCGAGGGGCCGGCCGGCTGGCTCGGCCGCGCGCCGAACCATGGGGTTCGCGTCGGCGCGCAAACTGGCGATCCGACATGGGAATGTCAAGAAAGCGGGGCGTTTCAGTCCCCCGAGAGCTCCGACAGGGGGTGGTGGTCGGTGACGAGGCGCATCAGGCGCTCCTCCATCACGTGGGTGTAGATCTGCGTGGTGCCGATATCGGCGTGGCCGAGGAGTTCCTGCACGACGCGAAGGTCGGCGCCGTTCTGCAGGAGGTGGCTGGCGAAGGCGTGGCGCAGGACGTGCGGGCTGACGCGGGACGGCCGGATGCCGGCGCGGATCGCCAGATCCTTGAGGTCGCGCGCGAAGGCCTGGCGCGTCATGTGCCCGCTTTCCGAGAGCGCGGGAAACAGCCATGCCTCGCCCGCGCCCGGAAGGTCCTTGAGCGAGGCGGCGAAGGCGTCCATCGCATCGCGCGCCCGCTCGCCGATCGGCACGAGCCTCTCCTTGTTGCCCTTGCCGCGCACCACGATCAGGCTGGCGCGCGAGCGCAGCACCGAGCGCGGCAGCGACACGAGTTCGGAAACGCGCAGTCCCGTGGCGTAGAGGATCTCGACCAGCGCGTGCATCCGGCGGGCCCGTGCGAGCGCCGTTCCACCAAGCTCCGGGTTGCCGGCCTGCGCCTCCGCCTCGCCGATCAGCCGGTCGACCTCGTCCTCCGACAGGATCTTCGGGATCGACTTCTCCTTGCGCGACCCCTCGATCGGCGACGTCGGGTCGTCAGTGCGCCGGCCCTCGGCATAGAGGAACTTGAAGAACTGGCGCAGCGAGGAGAGGCGCCGCTGGCGCGAGGACGCCGCAAAGCCGCCCGCGTCGAGCCCGGCCATGTAGGCGCGCACGGCCTCGGTCGTCGCCTCGCTCAACGCGACGCCGTCGGCCTTCAGGGCCGCGCGAGCATGGTCGAGGTCGCGGCGATAGGCGTCGAGCGTGTTCTGCGACGCGCCGCGCTCCACCGCCATCATCTCCAGGAAGGCGTCGAGATGGGCGGCGTCGCGGCTCACTTCGCCACCCCCGTCTGCGTGTTGGGCGCGACGGGCGCCGGCTGCAGCGCGGGGATCGGCACCTTCACCGTGACCGGTACCGGCACCGGCTCCACGAAGGCCACCAGCGCCGCCATCGCCGCATAGACCGCGCCGACGAGGAGCGCGAGGAGGGTCAGAAGGCGCGTCAGGGTGGGCATCGGGCGGCAGGGCTTTCGAAACGACGGGGCGGGGCGGACACTAGAGGCTGCGCCGACGAAGCGACAGGGCCAAGGTGCTGCCCGTGACGGGCGAAGACGGCAAGTCCGAGGCGGAGCGCGCGATCCCGTTCGCTTGACGCCATGGGGCTTTTCTGGTCTCACGCGAAACTGATCCCGACCCTTTCCCGCGCCACCTGAACCGATGATCGAGACCGCCGGGGCTGCGCCCCTTCCCTCCCGCCAGGCCTCCGGCGTCATCCAGCGCCCCGTGGTGCTCGTCGGGCTGATGGGGGCGGGCAAGACCACGGTCGGGCGCAAGCTCGCGCAGATGCTCGACCTGCCGTTCGTCGATACCGACCACGAGATCGAGGACGCCTCGCGCATGACGATCGCCGAGCTCTTCGCCGCCTACGGCGAGCCGGAGTTCCGGGCGCTCGAGGCTCGCGTCGTGGCGCGTCTTCTCGACGAGGGCCCGCGCGTCATCGCGACCGGGGGCGGCGCCTACATGAACGAGGGCACGCGCAAGCTTCTGTCCGAGCGCTCGGTCACCGTGTGGCTGAAGGCCGAGCTCGACGTCCTCATGGAGCGCGTGATGAAGAAGCCAACGCGCCCGCTTCTCCAGACGCCCGATCCGCGTGCGACGCTGAAGGCGCTGATGGACGTTCGCTATCCCGTCTACGCGCTGGCCGACCTCCATGTCCCGACGCGCAACGTCAAGCGCGAGGCGGTGGCGCGCGAGATCCTCGACCAGCTGGAACGCCATCCCCACTTCAAGGCCTGATTCATGACCGAGACGCCAGAGCCCGCCCGCGTGCGCGTCGAGCTGGGGCCGCGCAGCTACGACATCCTGATCGGACCGGGGCTCGTGGCGTCGGCCGGCCGCCACATCGCCACCGCCCTGCCCCGCGCCCGCGCGCTGGTCGTCTCCGACGAGACGGTCGCCGCGCTCCACGCCGACCGGCTTCTCGCCGCGCTGGAAGGCGCCGGCATCGGCGCCGCGCTCCTGACGCTGCCGCCCGGCGAGACCACGAAGTCCTTCGACTACCTGATCGCCGTCGTCGACCGCATCCTCGAAGAGCGGCTGGAACGGGGCGACGCGGTGGTGGCGCTCGGCGGCGGCGTGATCGGCGACCTCTCGGGCTTTGCCGCCGGCATCGCGCGGCGCGGCATGCACCTCGTCCAGGTCCCGACCTCGCTGCTCGCGCAGGTCGACAGCTCCGTCGGCGGCAAGACGGGCATCAACAGCCCTCGCGGCAAGAACCTCGTCGGCGTCTTCCACCAGCCGGCACTGGTGCTCGCCGACACCGACGTCCTCGACACCCTGTCGGAGCGCGAGTTCCGCGCCGGCTACGCCGAGGTCGTGAAATACGGCCTGATCGACCGGCCGGACTTCTTCGAATGGCTCGAAGGCAACCGCGCCGCGATCTTCTCGGGCGGGACGGCGCGCGTCGAAGCGGTGGCGGCAAGCTGCCGCGCCAAGGCGGCGGTGGTCGCCGGCGACGAGCGCGAGGATGGCGACCGCGCGCTTCTCAATCTCGGCCACACGTTCGGCCACGCGCTGGAATCGGTTGCGCGCTACGATCCCGCGCGTCTCGTCCACGGCGAGGGCGTCGCGATCGGCATGGCGCTGGCGCACCGCTTCTCGGTCCGGCTCGGCCTCTGCCCCGGCCAGGACGCGGGACGCGCGGAAGCGCATCTCAGGGCCGCCGGCCTACCGACCCGTATCCAAGAGATTCCCGGCGACGGCGTCACGGTGGATGCGCTGATGGACAAGATCGCGCAGGACAAGAAGGTCTCGCGCGGCGCCCTCACCTTCATCCTGACGCGTGGCATCGGGCAGGCCTTCGTCGCGCGCGACGTCGCACCGGATGCGGTGCGGGATTTTCTGACCGCGGAGCTTTCGGCCTGAGGGCCCGTCAGCCCCCGGCCCGCGCCGCCCTGCGGAAGGGCCGACGCGCCAGATAGGTGCGGCGCCAGCGCTCGGGGATGCAGAGCGCGAGGACGGCGAGCCCCGCGCAGGCGAGCGTCGAGGCGAGGATCGCCGCGTGGCCGAGCGCGGCTTCGGCCGCTCCGCCGAATGCTGCGCCCGCCGCCATCCCCAGCCAGGGCACGACTTGCACCCACCAGCCCGGCGAGGCGTGACCCAGCAGCCGGCGTGCCAGACCCCGGCCGAAGCGCGACAGCGCGCCCGTGACGTAGGTCAGCCCCAGCGAGTGTCCGCCGACCTCCTCCAGCGCGACGTTGATCGCGCCCATCGCCAGAACCAGGAGCACGATCGCCGGGCCGCCGGGCCCCAGCGCCGCACTGAGCGCCGTCATCGCGGCGACGATCGCGAGCAGCACCGGCTGCGAGCCGCGCGCGGCGCGCATCACGAGGACGCCGAGCGCGTTGCCGGCGACGAAGGCCGCAAGGAGGGCGAGAAGGTGTCCGGCGCGCGCGAGATCGCCGGTGCCGGCCGCGATGCCGAAGCGCGTCGTATTGCCGCTCATGAAGGAGACGAAGTCGCCGGCGAGGAGAAATCCGATGGCGTCCGTCAGCCCCGCCGCAAAGGACAGGAGCGAGGCGAAGAGGAGGCCGACGGCGATCCGCACTCTCGCGCGGCGGCGGACCCGGCGGCGCATGGGTGTCAGAACCGCGTCGGCTCGCCGGGCGCCGCGGCCTCGATCGCCAGCGCGTGGACGCCGGTCGCCAGTTCCTCGGCGAGCAGCGCGTTCACCGCGCGGTGGCGCTCCAGCCGGCTCTTTCCCGCGAACGCTTCCGCCACCAGCCGGACGCGGAAATGCGTCTCGCCGGTGCCGTCGAAGCCGCCGTGGTGGTCGCTGCCGGCATGGTGGTGGCCCGCGTGGAGATGGCTCTCGTTGACCACCTCCAGGCGCTGAGGGCTCAAGCCCCGCGTCAGCTTCGCCTCGATCTCGGCCGCCTTGGTCATGATGTCGCCCCGTCCGTCTGTGATCGCCGTTGCCCCGCCGCGTCGCGGGCGCGTCGCCGGCTCTCCGTTTTGGGCGGGTTTTCCGTTCTGTCAATTCTTGTTCGCACGGGGGCAGGTCCCCATAATCGCGGTCTGATGAAGCTCGACTCCAAATACTTCGACAAGATCCGGGTCCGACCGGCCCGCTCCGGGCCCGAGCCTGAGCGCGCGCCCGTCTGCATGTGGGAGGGCTGCGAGGAGCCGGGCTCCCACAAGGCGCCGCGCGGGCGCGACCACGAGGGTCAGTACCTCCACTTTTGCGTCGACCACGTGCGCCAGTACAACAAGTCCTACAACTACTTCTCCGGGCTCGGCGACGACGACATCCAGAAGTACCTGAAGGACTCGCTGACCGGCCACCGCCCGACCTGGACGATGGGCTCCAACAACTCGGGCGGGGCGAAGGTCTCGCCGACGCCCTCGACGAAGCCGAGCGGGCGCCCGCGCCGCTTCAACGGCGGACGCCCGCGCGACAGCTTCAACCTGTTCGGCGAGGGCGAAGCGGCTCCCGCGGCGCCGCGCCGCAAGGCGCGCACGCTCGAGGTCAAGGCGCTGACGACGCTCGGCCTGCCCGAGAGCGCCGGCGGCGAGGCGATCCGGGTGCAGTACAAGGCGCTCGTCAAGCAGTATCATCCGGACGCCAACGGCGGCGACCGCGGCTCGGAGGACCGCCTTCGCGAGGTCATCCAAGCCTACAAGCTTTTGAAGGCGTCGGGCTTCTGTTAATCCCTGATTCCAGCCCTGTTCGAGACGCGCGGCCGCACGAGGCGACCCGCGAGATGTAAGGCCTGCCGAACGGCGGCAGCGCCCCTGGAGGTATGATGAGTGCAGCGGAACTGGAAGTGGCGAACCTGCCCGACGCCATGGTCTCCGTCCGCGAAACCTTCGGTTTCGACAGCGACCTGAAGGTCCCGGCCTTCTCGAAGGCCGACCCGCACGTTCCCGAGATCGACCCGGACTACCTGTTCGACCGGCAGACGACGCTGGCGATCCTCGCCGGCTTTGCCAAGAACCGCCGCGTCATGGTGTCGGGCTACCACGGCACCGGCAAGTCGACCCATATCGAGCAGGTCGCCGCGCGCCTCAACTGGCCCTGCGTGCGCATCAACCTCGACAGCCACGTCAGCCGCATCGATCTCGTCGGCAAGGACGCGATCACGGTGCGCGAGGGGATGCAGGTCACGGAGTTCCGCGACGGCGTCCTGCCCTGGGCCTACCAGAACAACGTGGCACTGGTGTTCGACGAGTACGACGCGGGCCGGCCGGACGTGATGTTCGTGATCCAGCGCGTCCTCGAATCGTCGGGCCGCCTGACGCTTCTCGACCAGGCGCGCGTCATCCGCCCGCACCCGGCCTTCCGCCTCTTCGCCACCGCCAACACGGTGGGCCTCGGCGACACGACGGGCCTCTATCACGGCACGCAGCAGATCAACCAGGCGCAGATGGACCGCTGGTCGATCGTCACCACGCTGAACTACCTGCCGCACGACAACGAGGTCGGCATCGTCCAGGCCAAGGCCAAGCACTTCCAGACCAAGGAGGGGCGCGCGCAGGTCTCCAAGATGGTGCGCGTCGCGGACCTCACGCGCTCGGCCTTCGTCAACGGCGACCTGTCGACCGTGATGAGCCCGCGAACCGTGATCACCTGGGCCGAGAATGCCGAGATCTTCGGCGACATCGGCTTCGCCTTCCGCCTGACCTTCCTGAACAAGTGCGACGACCTCGAGCGCCCGCTGGTAGCCGAGTTCTACCAGCGCGCCTTCGGCGAGGACCTGCCGGAGGCGGCGTCGAACCTCGTCCTCGACTGACCCTTCCATGGCATCGCGCATCGGCGACAACTCCACCAAGGCCCCGCGCGGCAAGGCGCCCGACCGCGAGCCGTTCCGGCGCGCGGTGGCCGGCTGCATGCGCGCCATCGCCGGGGACGCGGAGCTCGAGATCACCTACGGCAACGAGCGGCCGGGCCTGACGGGCAACCGCGCCCGCCTGCCGGAACTGCCCAAGCGCGCAGCCGAGAACGACGTGTCGGTGGTGCGCGGCCTGTCGGACGCCATGGCGCTGCGCAAGGCGCGCCACGACGCGCGCGTCCA
>NZ_CAJYIU010000246.1 GCF_913775355.1 uncultured Aureimonas sp. | reverse complement strand
CGCTCGCCATGATCTGCCTCGGTCTGCTGCTCGGCACCGTCGGCCAGGACATCTACACTGGCACGCCACGCTTCACCTTCGGTCAGCTCGAGCTCTACCAGGGCATCAACTTCGTCTCGATCGCCGTAGGCGTCTTCGGCGTCGCGGAAATCTTCCGCAACCTCGAGAACGAGACGACGCGCGAGATCGGCGTCAAGAAGGTGGCCGGCCTCTGGCTGACCAAGGACGACTTCAAACGCATCATCGGTCCGGTGATCCGCGGCACGGCGCTCGGCTCGATCCTTGGCGTCCTGCCGGGCGGCGGCCACGTTCTCTCGTCCTTCGCCTCCTACTCGATGGAAAAGAACCTCGCGTCCAACAAGGCCGAGTTCGGCCATGGCGCGATCCAGGGCGTCGCGGGCCCTGAAAGCGCCAACAACGCCGCGGCGCAGACCTCGTTCATCCCACTCCTGACGCTCGGCATCCCCGCCCATCCCGTGATGGCGCTGATCGTCGGCGCCTTCATCCTGCAGGGCATCACGCCCGGCCCCAACGTCATCAACACGCAGCCGGCGCTCTTCTGGGGCATCATCGCCTCGATGTGGATCGGCAACGTGCTCCTCGTCATCCTCAACCTGCCGCTCATCGGCATCTGGGTGAAGATGCTGACGATCCCCTACCGCATCCTCTTCCCGGCGATCGTGCTGTTTGCCGCGATCGGCTGCTACTCGATCAACAACAACCCGTTCGACGTCTATGCGATCGGCGTGTTCGGGGTGCTCGGCTACGTGCTGATCCGCCTCGGCTGCGAGCCGGCGCCGCTGCTGCTCGGCTTCGTGCTCGGGCCGCTTCTGGAAGAGCACCTGCGCCGGGCCATGATCATCTCGCGCGGCAACGCCATGGTGTTCCTCGAGCGGCCGATCTCGGCCTCGCTCCTGGCGCTGGGCCTCGCCTGCGTGATCTTCGCGCTCCTGCCCTCCATCCGGAACAAGCGCAAGGAAGTCTTCGTCGAGGACGACTGAGCCGAGGCTTGACGGATCGAACTTGCGCCCGACCCTTGACGTCATGGGTATCGAGATCGAGCGCAAGTTCCTGCTGAAGGGCGACGCCTGGCGGCGCCATGCCGACGCGGGCACAGGGGTCCGGCAGTTCTACCTCGCTATCCGCGAGGGGCTCACCGTCCGGGTGCGCCTTCGCGAGGGGCGAAAGCCGATGATCACCATCAAGACCGGCGCGGGCGATGCCCGCGGCGAGTACGAGTACGAAATCCCCGAAGCCGACGCGCGCGAACTCGAAGCCGCCCGCGTCGGCTTCGTCGTCGACAAGCGCCGCCATCTCGTGCCGCTCGGCGACCTCACGATCGAGGTGGACGTGTTCGAGGGTGTGCTGGCCCCACTCGTCATGGCCGAGATCGAGCTGCCGGCCGTCGGACACGCCGTGGACCTGCCCGACTGGATCGGCGAGGAGGTTACCAACGACCCTCGCTACACCAACGCCGCCATGGCGCTGAACGGCCGGCCGGACCGCGACGCGCCCCGGAGCTGACGCCGGGTCCCCTTCCCGCCGTCATGCGCTAGATGCCCGGCCGGGCCCTGCCGGCCGCCGAGGAGACCATGGCCTACCGCATCGACCCCCGAACCCCCGTCGACGCCGCGATCCGGCGCGCCGCCCAGGAACAGATCGACAAGGCGATCCGCGACCTGTCCGGGGATGAGGACGGACGGCACGAGGCCGTGCACGAGGCGCGCAAGCGGCTGAAGAAACTGCGCGGGCTGGTGCGCCTCCTGCGCGAGGCCGATCCCGATTTCGCCAAGGCCGAGAACGCGCGTTACCGCGACGCCGGGCGCACGCTTTCGGCCGTGCGCGACCGGACGGCGCTGATCGAGGCGCTGGACGGGCTGGAGGCACGGTTTTCGGGCGAGGTCGCCAGTTCCTCCTTCGACGTGGTGCGTACCGCGCTGGAGTTGAAGCGGCAGGCCGCCATCGAGGCGGAGGGGAGCGCCGCCGACAGCGCCGCCGAGGCGCTGAAGGCCCTGAAGGAGGGCCGCACGCGGCTCGACGGCCTCGTCTTCGGCCGGCGCGAGATGCGCAACCGCGAGCGCATCGTAGCCGGCATCGAGGCGAACTACCGGCGCGGGCGGCGCGATCTCAAGGCGGCGCTCGCCAGCGGGCATGCCGAGGATTTCCACGACCTGCGCAAGCGCATCAAGTATCTTGGCATGCACCTCAAGCTTCTGGAGGACCTGTGGCCGTCCGCGCTGTCGCCGCTGCGCGAGGAGGCGGACCGCGCCGCCGATGCGCTCGGCCGCGACCACGACTACGCCGTGCTCCATGCCGAAATGCTCGCCGATCCGCGCTCGTTCGGCGCGCGGGCCGATCTCGACGTCGTGCTGGCGCTGCTCGATCGCCATCAGGCCGAGTTGCGCACGGAGGCTGCCGAGACCTGTGGGCGCCTTCTGGCCGAACGACCGGACGCTTTTGCCGCGCGCATCTCGCGGCTCTGGACGCTGGCCGCCGAGGCGCCCGACCCCGCCGCGCCGCCGGAGCCGGTTCCGGCCTGAGGCACCGTGCGGCCCGTCACCGGAGAATTCGGGGATGGCACGCGAGGGCTTGCCAAGCCGGCCCCGGCTGCGGCAAGCCGGCAGGCATGACGCCTCCCATGCGCCCCGCCCGATGACGCGAGACAGGGACCGCCCACCCACTCGGCCCCGAGGCCGAGCGAATGCTTCGCCGGCTGCAGCCTCCGATCGCGGCCACGGGATCGCCCGCGTCCTCTCCAAGCTCGGCTACTGCTCGCGGACGCAAGGGGAGGCCCTGGTGCGCGAGGGCCGGGTGCGGGTCGACGGCCGCGTCGTGCGCGACCCCGAGCATCGCACGCTCGCCTCCGCCGCTCGCATCGAGGTGGACGGCCGGCCCGTGGCGGCCGAGGCGCCCGTCACGGTGATGCTGAACAAGCCGCGCGGCCTCGTGACAACGCGCGACGATCCGCAGGGGCGCGAGACGATCTACCGCTGCCTGAAGGGTCTCGACCTGCCGCATGTCTCGCCGGTCGGCCGGCTCGACAAGGCAAGCGAAGGGCTGCTGCTTCTGACCAACGACACGGCCTTCGCGCAGCGCCTTCTCGATCCCGCCTCGCACGTGCCGAAGACCTACCACGTGCAGATCGACCGGGCGGCGGACGACGCGCTCCTTGCGGGCATCCGTGCCGGCGTCGAGGATCGGGGCGAGCATCTCGCGGTTCGCTCGGTTCGGCTGCTGCGCGAGGGGGAGCGCACCGCCTGGCTGGAGATCGTGCTCGACGAGGGCCGCAACCGCCACATCCGCCGGCTCCTCGCCGCGCTCGGGGCCGAGACGCTGCGGCTCGTGCGCGTGTCGATCGGCGCGCTCGCGCTCGGCGACTTGCCGAAGGGCGCCGTCCGCCCGCTGACGCCGGACGAGCGCGCGCTTCTAGAGCGCGCGCCTTGACGCTGTCCCTCTCGCCCGCGGAGGCCCGGCGGATCGCGCTCGGTGCGCAAGGCTTCGCCCGCCCCCGGCCGGAGCGAGCGGGCACGCTCCACGTGCGCCGCAATCTCGACCGGCTGGCGCTGCACCAGATCGACAGCGTCAACGTCCTCTCGCGCGCCCACTACCTGCCGGCCTTCTCGCGCCTCGGCGTCTACGACACCGCGGTTCTCGACCGCGACGCCTGGGGCCGCGTGTCGGAGCGGCGCGTCTTCGAATACTGGGCGCACGAGGCCTCGCTGGTTCCGCTCGACCTCCATCCGGCGCTGCGCTGGCGCATGGCGCGGGCCGACCGGGGCGAGGCCGGCTATTCCGGCATGCGCGCCTTTGCGGGCTCGCGCCGTGCGGAGGCGATGGCGCTCCTCGCCCGCATCCGCGACGAGGGGCCGCTCGGCGCATCCGACGTCGAGACGGGACGGACCGGGTGGTGGGAATGGTCCGAGCCGAAGCGCATGCTCGAATGGCTCTTCTACGCCGGCCACGTGACGACGCGAACCCGGAGGCGCGGATTCGAGCGGGTCTACGACCTGCCCGAGCGGGTGATCCCGCCGGGCATCCTCGCCCTGCCCGCTCTCGACGAGCGCGAGGCGCACCGGGTCCTCGTCGAGCGCTCGGCCCGTGCGCTGGGGATCGCGACGCCCGGGGAGATCGGCGACTACTTCCGCCTCGGCGGCCGCGACACGCAGCTTGCCGTCGCCGATCTCGTGGAAGCCGGAAGGCTGGTCCCGGCCACTGTCCCGGGCTGGCCGAAGGCCTTTCTCCATGCCGATGCCCGCGCGCCCCGCCGCATCGACGGCTCGGCTCTCCTTGCCCCGTTCGACCCCCTGGTCTGGCAGCGCGCCCGCGCCGAGCGCCTCTTCGGCTTTCGCTACCGCATCGAGATCTACGTGCCGGCCGCGCAGCGCCAGCACGGCTACTACGTCCTGCCCTTCCTTCATGCCGGACGCCTCGCCGCGCGCGTCGACCTCAAGGCCGACCGACCGCGATCCCGCCTCCTCGTCCCCGCCCTCCACCTCGAGGCGGACGCGCCGCCCGATACGCGCGAGGCGCTGGAGGCGGAACTTCGGCTCCTGGCAACGTGGCTCGGGCTGTCGGAGGTCCGGCACGGCGGCGGCTAGCCATCGCGCGTCGACCAATCTCCGTCATGTCGATCGGATGCGCTTCCTCCCGGTCGATCGTCGCGGGGCGGGGCGCTCCGAACGAGGCTCAGTGCGTCAGCGCCAGCGGCTTCGAGATCGAGCTGATGATCTGATCGATCGCCCGATCGATGTCGGCGGGGCTGGACGCGTCGTAGTAGTCGCCGGCCCCGCTCACGCAGGCCGCCATGTTGCTGTCGATGTAGCGGTAGAGCCAGTCCTTGATGGCCATGAACTTCGGGTTCGTTTCGCCCGCGGGTATCAGGTACTTGGTGTTGAGGGCGATCACGCGGATACCGGTGCTCTTCAGAGTCCCGCACATCTGCGGATCGAAGGACTGGATCCGGCCACCCCAGTCGGCCGCCGACGGGTCGAAGTAGACGAAGTTCGGGTCCCAGGTGATGCCGTCGCGGTCCGGATACTCCATCTGCGTGTCCTCCGTGCCGTCGGTCATGACGACGACGATCGCCTTGGCCTTCGCCCGCGTCAGCCCGTCACCCGGCGTTCCGATGATACCCTGGAGCTTCTTGAAGGCGACATGCGCGTTGGTGCCGCCTTCGCGCGTCGACGTCTCGAGATTGCTGATCGCCGCGGCGGCGACGCTCGGCGTATCGGTCGGTCCGAGAACGGTGGTGAAGGAGGAGTGGAACGTGTGCAGAGCGACCCGGTAGCGCTTGTCATCGCGCTGCAGAAGACTGTTGGCGAGCTTTCCGACCGCATCGCGAACGACATCGATCCGCATGCGGGCGCCGTTCTCGTGCGCCATCTCGTAGGTCGTTTTCGTCGGGTAGTCCGGATTGTTGCTTTTGAATTCCGACTGGATGATGTGGCAGCCGAAGGCGCAACCGTTCGCACCGACCCAGGAGCCGCCGTTGTAGAAGCGGCGCACCTGCATGTTGCGGATGATCTCCTGATCGGCGGCGGTCGCCCCGATCCCCATCGACTGCGAGATGTCCACGAGAACGTGCACGTCCACGTAGGGAGGAAGCGTCACGGACGCGCCGGACGCGCCCGAGACCTTGAAGTCGTTCACCTTGAACAGCTGTGCGAAGACGGTCGGCACCGTCGCGTCGTAACGCGTCTCGGAGGCGACGACCTCGCCCTTGACCGTGACCGATACGTTCGAGTTGGTGAGCGACGCGTCGACGATCCGGCCGGCCTGCGCGGCGAGATAGGCTTTTCCCTCGGCCTCCCCGGCTGCGATCGCCTGGGCCTGGGACTGGCTGCCCTCGTTGATCACCTCGACCGTTCGGCGAACCGCCGCCAGCGAGGCGCTGTCGATGGCGAGTTCCAGCCGCCGCTTCACCAGGACGGACTTAGCGTAATCCGTGGCCAGGCCCGTGAAGCCGAGAAGAGGAACGAGCGACAGCGCGAACATCATCGCGACGTTGCCGCTGACGTCTCGGCCGAATGCGGTCAGGCGCTTCTTCGTCATGGGCTCAACCCGGGCAGATGGTCGATCGGGGACTGCCGCTGCCGGTCGGCAGCATGGCGATCTGTGTGGCGTTTCGCGGCAGGAACCAGCTCGACTCGCTCAAGGTCGTGGTGAGGGCTCGCGCCACGCCGTCGAGGAAGCCCGCCGTGCCGTCGAGCTGCGGGACGTAGGGAAGCGAGGCCTGGACCAGAAGAACGCTGCCGCTGCCGAAGAAGTCGTTGGGAACGGTCGCGTTGGTCGGTGCGAGCTTCTGGCCCGGCGCGATCTTGCCGCAGACCAGCGGGCTCTGCCCGACGCTCCACGCGACGCTCGCGTCGTACTGGCAGTTGGACTGGCAGGCGGCATCGCGCTTCTGGAAGGCGATGTTCGAGATCGTCACCGTCAGCGCGTCGCTCCAGCTCGATCGGCCGAGGCGTTGCGCGACGCGCTTGGATTCCGGCGCGATCAGGGGCGCGGCGCTCCAGATGCGCTGGACGTCCGAAAGCTTCGCTGTCGCCGGAAGCTGGGACGCCATCTGGCCGATCATGCTGACGGTCTGGACGACCTGGTTGTTGGTGTGAACGTACTTGCTGACCTCGAACATCCCGAGCAGCATGACGATCAGGACCGGGAGAATGATCGCGAATTCGATCGCGGCGGCCCCGCCCTCCGCCGGCAGGAAGCCCCCGAGCCGCTGGAAGGGACGCATCGCCATTATTGGCACGGCCCCGTCTTCTTGGCCTCGACCGGCTCGTTGCGCCACGCGGCGTAGGAGGCCAGCATCGTGACCCGCTCTCCGCCGTACGAGGTGAACATGCCGGCGGGCAGGATCTGGCCGACGATCGGACGCTCGGGATAGGACACGCGAAGGAACATGTACTGCCCGGTCGCCCCGAGGCAGAAGTTGGTGGCCGTCTGCGAGCCGATCGGTGTTCGGTCCCAGGTGGTCGCATCGAAGGTGGTCGCGGAATCGGGCAGGATGCCGCCTTCCACGATCACGCGCGAGCAGTCGAAGAACGGCTCCAGCTGTGGGCAGATGCGGTTGGTCTTGAACTTCTCGACCGTGTCGTCCGACGCTCGCTGCGATGCCCCCAGCATGATGGAGCGAGACGCCGCGACGGTGGCGTCGTCCAGCCGATGCTGGAGGAAGAGGAGGTAGCCGACCTCGATGTGCCCGAACAATAGCGTCAGGAAGAGCGAACCGAGAAGCGCGAACTCCACCGCGGCCGACCCGGCGCTATTCCTGACGAAACTGATGAGGCGGATTTGCA